>JAYROM010000175.1:0-32864 GCA_041911695.1 Aeromonadaceae bacterium | reverse complement strand
TCCATCGTTGATACCAACTCCAATCCGGATGGCGTTGACTACATCATCCCGGGTAACGACGACGCTATCCGTGCCGTACAGCTGTACCTGGCTGCTGCAGCCGGTGCCGTGAACGATGCACGTTCGCTGGACATCGCTGTTCAGGCCGAAGACGGTTTCGTTGAAGCCAACTAATAAGGTGTGAATGGCCATTGCGGCTGTTCACCAACCCTTATTAACCCGATGTAATGGTTAGCAGGGGTCCTTGTGGCCCCTGTTCTTTATACAAAACACTCAGACCGAGGATAGAGGACATGTCGAACATTTCCGCCGCTCTGGTTAAAGAACTGCGCGAACGTACCGGCGCGGGCATGATGGATTGCAAAAAAGCGCTGACTGAAGCCAACGGTGATATCGAGCTGGCTATCGAGAACATGCGCAAGTCTGGTCAGGCCAAGGCCGCCAAGAAGGCTGGCCGTATTGCGGCTGAAGGTGTGATCCTGGCACGTGCCGAAGGCAACCGTGCTGTGATGATCGAACTGAACTGCGAAACTGACTTCGTTGCCAAGGATGCCGGTTTCCGTGCCTTCGGTGAGAAGGTACTGGGTCTCGCTATTGCCAACAACATCGCTACCGTTGACGCCCTGAAGGCGGCTGAAGTGGAAAACGGCGAGTCTGTTGAAGTGACCCTGAACAACATGATCGCCAAGATTGGCGAAAACATGAACCTGCGCCGCATGATCGTGGTTGAAGGTGATAACCTGGGTACCTACATCCACAGTGGTCGTATCGGTGTTATCACCAAGCTGGTTGGCGGTACCGCTGATCTGGCGAAGGACCTGGCCATGCACGTGGCGGCGAACACCCCGCAGTTCGTCAAGCCGGAAGACGTGTCCGCTGAAGTCGTTGCCAAGGAGCGCGAAATTCAGGTGGAAATCGCTATCAACTCTGGCAAGCCGAAAGAGATCGCCGAGAAGATGGTTGAAGGCCGTATGAAGAAGTTCACCGGCGAAATCTCCCTGACTGGCCAGCCGTTCGTCAAGGATCCGTCCATCTCCGTCGCTGACCTGCTGAAGAAAGAAGGCGCCGACGTGCTGGAATTCGTTCGCTACGAAGTGGGCGAAGGTATCGAGAAGCAGGAAACTGACTTCGCTGCCGAAGTTCAGGCGCAAATCGCTGCCATGAAGAACTGATTCTGTGCCAAGATAGCACAGATGCCAATTCAGACCGCGACATCACGTCGCGGTCTTTCTATGACCAGGAAGAAAAGATGAGTACCAATCCCAAAGCTGCTTATAGACGCATTCTGTTGAAACTCAGTGGTGAAGCCCTGCAGGGTGACGAGGGGTTCGGCATTGATCCGGCGGTGCTGGATCGCATGGCCCAGGAGATCAAAGAGCTGGTTGAACTGGGTGTGCAGGTGGGGTTGGTGATTGGTGGTGGTAACCTGTTCCGTGGTGCAGGCCTGGCCAAGGCCGGGATGAACCGCGTGGTGGGTGATCACATGGGTATGCTGGCGACCGTGATGAACGGTCTGGCCATGCGTGATGCACTGCATCGTGCCTATGTGAATGCACGCCTGATGTCTGCCATCAGCCTGCAAGGCATTTGTGATGCGTACAACTGGGCCGACGGTATTAGCATGCTGCGTGCCGGCAAAGTGGTGATTTTTGCCGCCGGGACCGGTAACCCGTTCTTCACCACCGACTCTGCTGCCTGCCTGCGCGGTATCGAGATCGAAGCCGATTGTGTACTCAAGGCGACCAAGGTGGATGGTGTCTACTCCGAAGACCCGATGAAGAATCCGGATGCCGAGCTGTACAGTGAACTGGATTATAACGACGTGCTGGAGCGCGAACTGAAGGTGATGGACCTGGCGGCCTTTACCCTGGCGCGTGATCACAACCTGCCAATCCGCGTGTTTAACATGACCAAGCCGGGTGCCTTGCGCCGCGTGATCATGGGTGAAAGCGAAGGTACCCTGATCCATCACAAAAACAAGTAATCGAATCCCCAATCATCCGCCGGCGCATTACAATGGGCTGGAGAGGGGCGTGGTAACACGACCTGGCGGATGAGATAAAAGAAGGATAACTGCAGTGATCAACGAGATTAAGCAAGACGCCAAAGGGCGTATGACCAAGAGCATCGAGTCGCTCAAGAGCCAGATGTCCAAGATCCGTACCGGGCGTGCCCAGCCGGCATTGCTGGATGGCATCAATGTCGAGTACTACGGTTCTGCCACCCCGCTGCGTCAGGTGGCCAACGTCACCGCTGAAGATGCGCGCACCCTGGCGGTGACCGTGTTCGACCGTTCGATGATTCAGGCGGTTGAAAAGGCGATCATGACCTCGGATCTGGGGCTGAACCCGTCTTCTGCTGGTGCCATTATCCGTGTACCGTTGCCGCCACTGACCGAAGAGCGCCGCAAGGATCTGATCAAGCTGGTGCGCTCTGAAGCGGAAGGTGCGCGCGTCGCCGTGCGCAACGTGCGTCGCGACTGCAACGCCGATCTGAAGGCTCTGCTGAAGGACAAGGAGATCTCCGAAGACGACGATCGCCGTGCGCAGGAAGAGATCCAGAAATTGACGGACAGCTTTGTGAAACAGATCGATGATCTGCTGGCCGGCAAGGAAAAAGAGCTGATGGAAATCTGATTGTCACATCAGGTATAGTACCGGCGCCGTGCGGTTCTCTGCGCGGCGTCTTTGTTTTTATTAGGAGTGGAGCATGTCGTCAACCGCCTCTCTTGCCGAACAGTCCAGCCAGGGGTTGCCGCGTCATGTGGCCATCATCATGGATGGAAACGGGCGTTGGGCCCAACAGCGCGGGAAGATGCGTGTTTTCGGTCACAAGGCTGGGGTCAAAGCGGTACGTGATGCCGTCTCGTTTGCCTCGCGACTCGGGATCGAAGTCCTGACGCTGTTTGCCTTTTCCAGTGAAAACTGGCGCCGCCCGGAGTCCGAGGTGACGGCGCTGATGGAACTGTTTATCCATGTGCTCGGCGCCGAAGTGCGCAAGATGCACCACAATAATATCCGTTTACGTATTCTGGGCGATTGCAGCCGGTTTTCACCGCGTTTGCAGGCCAAAATAGCTGAAGCAGAACAACTGACCGCCGCCAACACCGGCCTGGTGCTCAATGTGGCGGCCAATTATGGCGGCCGCTGGGACCTGTGTCAGGCCGTTCAGCAGATTGCCAACCAGGTACGTGACGGCCAGTTTGCAGCAGAGCAGATTACTGAGGATCTGATCAGTGACCATCTGGTGACCTGTGGTCAGCCGGATGTTGATCTGCTGATCCGTACTGGTGGCGATCACCGCATCAGTAACTTCCTGTTGTGGCAACTGGCTTATGCCGAACTCTATTTTACGCCAGTGTTGTGGCCCGACTTTGACGAAGTGGCATTCAGTGAAGCCGTGGCTTCCTTTGCCAGTCGCGAGCGTCGTTTTGGCTGCACCGGGGAACAAATCCGCGCGCTGCTGACGCCGTCCGGCTGACATTCGAGGTTCATTTGCTCAAAGAACGCCTGCTTACTGCCCTGATCCTGATTCCGCTCGCGATGGGCTGGATGTTTTTCCTGCCGTTTCCTCAGTTTATTGGCGGCGCCGTCCTGATTTATCTGCTCGGCGCCCGCGAGTGGGGCCGGTTTGTCTGGCCGCAGCGTCCGTCATTACTGGCCCTGCCGTTTGGTGCCCTGTTGCTGGCATCATTATGGGGGTTACCCGCGGAGGATCTGTTAGCCGGGGTACGCCCAATCTGGTTGTATGGCTTGATGATCGCCGGTGGCTTGTGGTGGTTGTTGGCGTTGGGGATGGTGTTGCGCTATCCGGCATCCACCACATGGTGGACCAGCCGGCCACTGGTGAAAGCGTTATTTGGGTTGCTGACCCTGCTGCCATTCTTCTGGGCATTACTGCTGCTGCGTGGTCATGACTATGCGCAGCATCCGCATCATGGCGGCTGGGTGCTGTTTTTTGTCATGTTGCTGGTCTGGTGTGCCGACTCGGGTGCCTATTTCTTTGGTCGTGCATTCGGCCGCCACAAGATGTTGCCGGCGGTCAGTCCGAAAAAGACCCTGGAAGGGCTGGCGGGCGGGTTGGCGTTAGCGGTCCTGGTCGCCATCTGGTTGACCGGACATGCCGGCCTGGAGACCACCTTGCGCGTGGTGGTGGTGATTGGCGCCCTCCTTGCTGTGTTGGCATCGGTATTGGGTGACCTGACCGAGAGCCTGTTCAAGCGTGAAGCCGGTATCAAGGACTCAGGCAGTTTGCTGCCGGGTCATGGCGGCGTACTGGATCGCATCGACAGCCTGACGGCCGCCTTGCCGGTCTTTGTTCTGGTCTATCTGTTATTCAGCTAAGGAGCAGTCATGCATATCCTGACAGTACTGGGTTCTACCGGATCCATCGGTCGCAGTACGCTGGATGTGGTCCGGCAACATCGTGGTAGCTGGCGCGTTGAGGCGTTGGCCGCCCATTCTGATGTGCAGCGTATGTTGGCGGATTGTCTCGAATTTTCTCCACGCTATGCCGTCTTGGTACAGGAAGAGGCGGCGATGGGCTTGCGTCTTGCCCTGGCTGAGCATGGTGCGCGCACTGAAGTGCTGAGTGGCCCGGATGCGCTGTGTGAGGTAGCCCGCTTGCCGGATGTCGACACCGTGATGGCATCAATCGTCGGCGCAGCGGGGTTGCTACCGGCGATGGCGGCTATCCAGGCCGGTAAGCGCGTGCTGCTGGCCAATAAAGAGGCGCTGGTCATGTCCGGTGCACTGTTTATGGAAGCGGCGTCGCTGCACGGCGCGCATATCCTGCCGGTTGACAGCGAACACAGCGCGATTTTCCAGTGCCTGCCGGAACCGGTACAGCAACGGCTGGGTTACTGCGATCTGGCGGCTGCCGGGGTGCAGAAGATTTTGCTGACTGGTTCAGGCGGCCCATTCCGTTATGCGCCGGTCGAGGCCCTGGATGCGGTGACCCCGGAGCAGGCGATAGCCCATCCAAACTGGTCGATGGGGCGCAAGATCTCGGTCGACTCCGCCACCATGATGAACAAGGGGCTGGAGTTTATCGAAGCGCGCTGGCTGTTTAATGCGCGCGTGGATCAGATCCAGGTGGTGGTTCATCCGCAGTCAGTGATTCACTCGATGGTGCAGTACTGTGATGGCTCGGTGATGGCGCAATTAGGCCAGCCGGACATGCGTACCCCGATCGCCCATGCGATGGCCTATCCGCATCGCATCAGTGCCGGGGTGGCGCCGATTGACTTCTTCACCCTGGGTGAACTGACCTTCCTGCCGCCGGACGAAGCGCGTTATCCCTGCCTGAAACTGGCCATTGAGGCCTGCAAGGCGGGCCAGGCGGCGACCACGGCGCTCAATGCTGCCAATGAGTTGGCCGTGGCGGCTTTTCTCGATCGACATATCAAATTTACTGACATCCACCGCATTTGCGCCGACACGGTGGACCGATTGTCTTTCCGTTCAACCCCGGATCTGGATACTATTCTGGAACTTGATGCTGAAGCCCGTCGTCTGACGCTGCAGCAACTGCAGACTAGAGGTTGATTGCCGTATGTTATGGAACTTGCTGTCTTTCCTGGTTGCGCTGGGCATTTTGATTGCCGTGCATGAGTGGGGGCACTATTGGGTCGCCCGCCGCTGTGGCGTCAAGGTCGAACGCTTCTCGCTGGGATTCGGCAAGGTACTCTACAGTCGTAAGGATGCCGAGGGGACCGAGTTCTCTCTGTCGCTGATCCCGCTCGGCGGCTATGTGCGCATGCTCGATGAACGGGTAGCGCCGGTGCCGGAATCGCTGCAGGCGCAAGCCTTTAATCGACAAGCGGTGTGGAAGCGGTTTGCGATTGTTGCGGCCGGCCCCCTGGCCAATTTTGTATTCGCGCTGTTTGCCTTCTGGATGATGCTGATGATCGGCGTACCGAGTGTGCGTCCGGTGATTGGAGAGGTGGCCCCGGATTCGCTGGCGGCCCGCTCCGGGCTGCAATCAGGCATGGAGTTTGTCGCCGTCAACGGTGAACCGACCCGCGACTGGGAGGCGGTTACCTATCAACTGGTGCGCTATCTCGGTCAGGATGAGGTCAAGGTCACCCTGAATGATGAGGCGGGCCATCAACTTGAACGCGCCCTGCGCCTGGATGGCTGGCGACTGGATGGCAAGGAAGAGCAGGCACCGTTCGTCGCCTTGGGGCTGGCACCGATTGCGCCGAAGGTGACGCTGATTGTTGGCCAGTTAGTGGCAGATGGCCGCGCGGCGCATGCCGGGGTGGCGCTGGACGACGAAGTGGTCGCGCTGGATGGTCAGCCGGTGACGGACTGGCAGCAGTTTGTCGACAAGGTGCAGCACTCTCCTGAGCAAAAACTGTTAGTCCGCCTGCGCCGACATGGCGAGATGATCGAATTAGCGGTGACCCCGGCGGCACGTGAGGTCAATGGCAAAGTGGTGGGTTATCTGGGGCTGGCCCCCAAGGTACAACCGCTGGATGACAAGTATCGGATCACCTTGCAATATGATCCGGGCCGCGCCTTGATAGCGGCAGGCCAGCGGGTGGTCGATGTGATGGTGCTGACCCTGGATATGGTCAGCAAGCTGGTCACGGGTATCGTCTCGCTGGATAATCTGAGCGGTCCTATCTCGATTGCCAAAGGGGCAGGCAGCACGGCCAGTTATGGTCTGGTATACTTCCTCGGTTTTTTAGGCTTGGTCAGTATCAATCTTGGCGTGATCAACCTGTTTCCCCTGCCGGTACTGGACGGCGGGCACCTGATGTTTTTCGTGGTGGAAGCACTGCGCGGTAAACCGGTGCCAGAAAAAATCCAGGAATATGCATTCAAGTTTGGCGCAGCCGTTCTGGTCTGTCTGATGGGAATCGCGCTGTTTAACGACTTCGTTCGCCTGTAAGGCGTCGCTACAAGGACTACGAGAAGAACATGTCAGTACGAAATGCGCTGGTTGCCTCTTGCCTGCTCAGTGCCAGCCTGGTGGCCCATGCGGCCGAACCGGTGGCAGGATCTTTTGTGGTCAAGGATATCCGGGTCGAGGGGCTGCAGCGTGTGACGCTGGGGGCCGCTCTGCTCAACCTGCCGGTTCGCGTCGGTGATACGCTGGATAACGCGGCCGCGGCCAATGCCATCAAGAAACTGTATGCCTCGGGCAACTTTGAAGACATTCGCCTGTCGCGTGACGGCAATGTGCTGGTGGTGGATGTCAAGGAACGCCCGACCATCAGTAACATCGAATATGTTGGCAACAAGGACATCAAGGAAGAGCAGCTCAAGCAGTCTGTCGAGTCCTCCGGGGTGCGCGTCGGTGAGCCTCTGGATCGCACCATGCTGCGCTCGCTGGAGAAGGGGCTGGAAGACTTCTACTACGGTGTCGGCAAATACTCGGCCAAGGTGCAGGCGATTGTCACCCCGCTGCCGCGTAACCGTGTTGACCTGAAGTTCAACTTCATCGAAGGGGTCTCGGCCAAGATCCAGCAGATCAATATCGTTGGCAACAAGGTGTTCAGCGAAGAAAAACTGCTGGCCCAACTCTCCCTGCGTGACCAGGTACCGTGGTGGAACGTGGTCGCCGACCAGAAGTACCAAAAGCAGAAGCTGGGCGGGGATCTGGAAGCACTGCGCTCCTACTATATGGACCGCGGCTATCTGCGATTCAAGATTGACTCCACCCAAGTGGAAATGACCCCGGATCGTAAGGGTATCTATATCACCATCAACCTGAACGAAGGCGATCAGTACAAGGTCTCCGGCGTGACGCTGAAGGGCGATATGCTCGGCCACGATGCCGATATCAAGAAACTGGTGGCCATCAAGTCTGGCGACATGTATTCCGCTGCCGATGTCACCCACTTGGAAGAGAGCATCTCCAAGTATTTAGGCAAGTTCGGCTATGCCTACCCGCAGGTCACTACCTATCCGGCGATCGATGATGCCAAGAAGCAGGTAGCCCTGAATATCAATGTCGTGCCGGGCCCGCGTATCTATGTGCGTAACATTACCATCCAGGGCAACCAGCAGACTCGCGATGAAGTCGTGCGCCGCGAAATGCGCCAGATGGAAGGCACCTGGCTGTCGAATGAGCAGGTTGAAGCCTCCAAGACCCGCTTGAATCGTCTTGGCTACTTTGAAACCGTGGATATCCAGCCACGTCGCTTGCCGGGTGCCGAAGATCAGGTGGATCTGGATGTGAAGCTCAAAGAGCAGGCGGCCGGCTCGATCAACGGCGGGGTCGGTTATGGTACCTCGACCGGGGTCAGCTTCCAGTTCGGGCTGTCGCAAGACAACTTTATGGGGACTGGTAACAAGGGTGCGTTCACCTTCAACATGAACCACTACAGCAAGACCTTCGACGTCAGCTATACCAACCCCTATTTCACCCTGGATGGTGTCAGCCTGGGTGGGCGTGTCTACTACACCGAATTTGAAGCCGGTAATGCCAATCTGGTGGACTACAACAACCAGACCATCGGTACCCGTCTGACCTTCGGCTATCCGATCAATGAGCTGAACCGTCTTGAGTTCGGGGTCGGCTATGAAAACAACAAGCTGTCGCAGCTGCAAGCCTATGCCCAGATCCGTAAGTTCTGGGAGATCTATGCTTCAAACCGTGATAGCCAGGGCCGCGTGGTGTTCAACAACTACGACGTCTCGGCCAGCTGGATCCGCAACGACCTGAATAAGGGGATGTTTGCGACCTCCGGTAACCGTCAGCAACTCTCCGGCAAGGTCACGGTGCCCGGGTCGGATCTGCAGTTCTACAAGGTCAGCTTCGACGACAGCCACTATTATCCGCTGGATAACGATCACCAGTGGGTGGTATTGGGTCGCTTCAAGGCGGCCTATGGTAACGGTTATGGCCAGGTCAATGGTTATGACCAGGTTCTGCCGTTCTTTGAAAACTACTATGCCGGTGGTACCGAATGGCTGCGTGGTTTCCAGAGCAATACGGTCGGTCCCAAGGCGTTGTATCTGTACAACTATCAGGGTAACGACACCATCACCGCCAGCAGTTCGTCGGTGGGGGGCAATGCCATGACCGTGGCCAGCCTGGAGTTTATCGTACCGACGCCATTTGCCAGCGAAACCTATCGCAACCAGTTGCGCACCTCGGTGTTCCTGGATGCCGGGTCGGTTTGGGATACCACCTTCAACCAGAACGACTTTGATGTCTGTTCCGCTGGTTGTGACAAATATTATGACTACTCGGATCCGACCAAGTATCGCATGTCGACCGGGCTTTCAGTGCAGTGGCTGTCGCCCCTTGGCCCGCTCGGCATTTCGCTGGCCAAAGCAATCAAGAAACAACCGGGCGACAAGACGGAGTTCTTTAACTTCAACATTGGTCGTACGTTCTAAACCACGACCGTCTACAGGCTAAGGAGTACAAATTGAGTAAGGTGTTTCAAGTCGCCACGCTGGCGCTGGGTCTGATGGCTTCCGGTTTCTCCATGCACGCAATGGCCGATACCAAGATCGCCGTGATCAACGTACCGCGTATCCTGCAGGAGATCCCGCAGAGCAAAGCCATGGACGCGCAGCTGAAGTCCGAGTTTTCCGCACGTATCAGCGAAATGCAGCGTCTGGAAAGCCAGGGGCAGCAGCTGGCTGACAAGCTGAAGAAGGACGGTGATTTCATGTCTGCGGACGAACGCACCAAGCAGCAGCGCAAACTGGCTGAACTGCAGTCTGACTTCAACCTGAAGGGGCAGGCCCTGCAGGAAGATCAGCGTCGTCGCTCTTCTGAAGAACAGAAGAAGATTTTCGACAAGATCCAGACTGCTATTGATAGCATCGCCAAGGCGCAGGGCTACGATCTGGTGTTGAATGGCCAGGCTGTCGTGTTCGGTAGCGACAAGCTGGATATCTCCAGCCAGGTGATTCAGCAGGTCAGCAAGAGTAAGTAAGCAATGACAGTAACCCTGGGACAATTGGCCAGCCTGCTCGGCGCCGAACTGCACGGTGACGCCACCGTGGAAATTCATCGCATCGGCAATCTGGAAACTGCGGCCGCTGGCGCGATCAGTTTCCTCTCCGACAGCAAGTACCGCCCGCATCTGGCTGCGACCAACGCCAGTGCCGTGTTGCTCCGCGAGGCCGACCTCGGCAACTGCCCGACCAATGCACTGGTAGTGCGTGATCCGTATGTTGGCTTTGCCCGTGTGGCCCAACTGCTGGATACCACGCCACAACCGGCGGTGGATATCCATCCGCGCGCTGTGGTGGCGGACGACGTCAAACTCGGTAACGGGGTGGCGATCGGTGCCAATGCGGTGATTGAGTCAGGGGTGGAGCTGGGCGATGGCGTGGTAATTGGCCCGGGGTGCTTCATTGGCAAGAATTCTAAACTGGGCAAGGGCACCCGTCTGTGGGCCAATGTCACCATCTACCATAATGTGGTACTGGGTGACGCTTGTCTGGTGCAGTCGGGCACCGTGATCGGGTCCGACGGTTTTGGCTACGCCAACGAACGTGGCGAGTGGCTGAAGATTCCGCAACTCGGTGGAGTGGTGATTGGCAATCGGGTAGAAATCGGTGCCTGTACCACCATCGACCGAGGGGCGCTGGACGATACGCGCATCGCGGACAACGTCATCATCGACAATCAGTGCCAGATCGCCCACAACGTGGAGATTGGTTACGGAACGGCGGTGGCCGGCGGTACCATCTTCGCGGGTAGCGTGAAAATTGGCAAATACTGTATCATTGGCGGCGCATCGGTCTTTAATGGCCATATCCGCATCTGTGATCAGGTCACCATCACCGGTATGTGCATGGTGATGCGTCCTATTGATGAACCCGGTATCTATTCATCCGGCATTCCCGCGCAGTCCAACAAGGAATGGCGCAAGACCGCCGCACGGACGCTGCACATCGACGACATGTACAAACGGCTCGGTCGTTTGGAGAAGCTTGTCGCTGATCAAGAACAACAGGCTTAAAAGGATACAGGTTTGAGCAACGAACTGAATCAACTCGATATCCAGGATATCCTGGATCTGCTGCCGCACCGCTACCCATTTCTGCTGGTAGACCGTGTCGTCAATTACGAGATCAGCGACGAACGTAAGGTTCTGCGCGGCATCAAGAACGTGTCGTTCAACGAACCGTTCTTTCAAGGCCATTTCCCGCAGAAGCCGGTCTTCCCGGGCGTGCTGATCCTGGAAGCCATGGCGCAGGCCACCGGTATCCTGGCTTTCCGTATGGTCGGCAAGCCGGCACCGAACGAACTTTACTATTTCGCCTCCATCGACAATGCCCGCTTCAAGCGCCCGGTGGTACCGGGAGACCAGCTGGTGCTGGATGTTGAGTTCCTCAAGGAACGCCGTGGCATCGCCAAGTTTACCGGCGTTGCGACCGTAGATGGTGAAGTGGTGTGTACCGCTGAACTGATGTGTGCCAAGCGCGAGAGCTGATCAGCATGATTCATCCGAGTGCAGTGATTCACCCGACCGCCATTGTGCATGATGATGCGATCATTGGTGCCCAGGTAGAGATCGGTCCGTGGACCCTGGTGGGCGCGGAAGTCGAGATTGGCGAGGGGACCCAGGTTGCCGCACATTGTGTGCTCAAGGGCCCGACCAAGATTGGCGCGCGTAACCGGATTTTCTCCTTCTGTTCAATTGGCGAAGATTGCCAAGACAAGAAGTACAAGGGCGAACGCACCTATCTGGAGATCGGTGACGACAACGTCATCCGCGAACATTGCACCCTGCATCGCGGTACCGTCCAGGATCAGGCGCTGACCCGTGTCGGTAGCCGTAACCTGCTGATGGTCAATGTGCATGTCGCCCATGACTGCATCATTGGCGATGACTGCATCCTGGCCAACAATGCCACCCTGGCTGGCCATGTGCAGCTGGGGGATTGGGTGATCTTTGGCGGCCTGGCCGCGATTCACCAGTTTGGTCGCGTTGGCTCGCACGCCTTTGTCGCCGGCATGGCGGCCCTGAACAAGGATGTCCCGCCGTATGTGATGGCCGCCGGTCACTACGCCAAGCCGTTTGGCGTGAACAGTGAAGGGCTCAAACGTCGCGGTTTCACCCCGGAAGCCATTTCTGCGGTGAAAAAGGCGTACAAGATTGTCTATCGTCAGGGGCTGACGGTAGAAGAGGCGCTGGTCGAACTGGTGGCACTGGCGGCGGAAGAGCCGGCGGTCCAGCCGTTTGTCGACTTCCTGCAACAGAACGAACGCGGCATCGTCCGCTGATCGTCGCCGGCATGAGCGCCCAACGTCCCTATCGTGTCGCGATTGTCGCCGGAGAAGTCTCCGGCGATATTCTTGCGGCCGGCCTGATGCAGGCGCTGCGCGCCCGCTGTCCACAGATCGAGTTTATCGGCATTGCCGGCCCGCGCATGCAGGCCGAAGGCATCACCACCCTGTTCGATATGGAAGAGCTGGCGGTAATGGGGCTGGTCGAAGTCCTGGGGCGTCTGCCGCGACTGCTGAAGGTGCGCCGCGAGCTGATCCGCCAGTTACTGCAGGATCCGCCGGATCTGTATGTTGGCGTCGATGCCCCCGATTTCAATATTCCGGTCGAAGGCAAACTGCGTCGACGCGGGATCCGCACTGTGCACTATGTCAGCCCGTCGGTGTGGGCCTGGCGCCAGTCGCGCATTCATACCATCAAGGCGGCCACCGATCTGGTGCTGGCCTTTCTGCCGTTTGAAAAAGCCTTCTACGATCAGCACCAGGCGCCGTGCCGCTTTGTCGGCCACACCATGGCGGATGCCATTCCGTTGCACAGTGATCGCGCTGCGGCCTGTGCCCGGTTGGGGCTCGATCCCTCTGCCCGCTATCTGGCGGTGCTGCCGGGCAGCCGGCAGGCCGAGGTGGCGATGCTGACCCCGGTATTCCTGGCGGCCTGCCAGCAGTTGCAGCAACAGCTGCCCGACCTGCAGTTTGTGGTGCCGCTGGTCAATGCCCGGCGCCGTGCCCAGTTTGCTGCCCTGTTGGCCGAATTGGCGCCTGACTTGCCGATCACGCTGATCGATGGCCAGGCGCGTGATGTGATGGCTGCGTCGTCGGCGGTCTTGCTGGCGTCAGGTACGGCTACGCTGGAGGCGATGCTGGTCAAGCGGCCTATGGTGGTCGGTTACCGCGTCAATGCGCTGACCTACTGGCTGGGTGAGCGCTTGGTCAAGATCCGTACTTTCGCCCTGCCGAACCTACTGGCCGGCCGGATGTTGGTGCCGGAGTTGATCCAGCACGAGTGCACGCCGGAGAAGATCGTTGCCGCCCTGCTGCCGTTGCTGCAAGGGGATAACCAGGCGCTGCTGGACGAGTTCACCCGACTGCATCAGCAGATCCGCTGCAACGCCGATCAACAGGCTGCGGATGCCGTGCTGCACTTACTGGAAACCCGATGACGACCTTTGTCTATCCGTGCGATGTGCGACAGATCCGTGTGGCTGGGGTCGACGAGGTGGGGCGTGGCCCGCTGGTCGGTGATGTGGTCACCGCCGCGGTGATCCTGGATCCGGCTCGTCCGATCACCGGGCTGAATGATTCGAAAAAACTCTCGGCCAAACGCCGCGAGGCGCTGTATGCGCAGATCTGTGAACAGGCGCTGGCCTGGGCAATCGGTCGCTGCTCGCCGGCCGAGATTGATCAGATGAATATCCTGCAAGCCACGCTGTGCGCGATGCGTCGTGCCGTGGCGGCGCTACCTATCTCGCCCGGCTATGTTTTGGTTGATGGCAATCGCACCACTGATTTTGGTGTGCCGGCGATGGCCGTGGTCAAGGGGGATGCGCTGGTGGCGGAGATCAGTGCCGCCTCGATTCTGGCCAAGGTGACCCGTGATCGGGAGATGGAGGCGTTGGACGCCCGTTACCCGGATTATGGGTTTGCTCGCCATAAGGGCTATCCAACGGCGGAACACCTGGCCTTGCTGCGTCAGCTGGGGCCCACCCCGGAGTACCGCCGTAGTTTCCGTCCAGTGCGAAAAGCGCTGGGCGATCAGGCCTAGTGCGCCGCTCTCTTTACGAATGATGATCATGGTGGAGCTCGAACATGGCTGAACCCGGTTTTATCCATCTGCGCATACACTCGGACTTCTCCATGGTGGATGGTCTGCAGAAGATCAAGCCGCTGGTGGCGCGGGCCGCCGAGTTCACCATGCCGGCGATGGCGATCACCGATCAGATGAACCAGTGTGGTCTGGTGCGCTTCTATGGTGATGCCCATGGTAAGGGGATCAAGCCATTGGTCGGGGCCGACCTGTGGGTGACCAGTGATGAGCTGGGCGATGAGCTGTTCCGGTTGACTGCGCTGGCGATGAACAACGATGGCCAGCAGAACCTGGTCCAGCTTATCTCGCGCGCCTATCTGCGCGGTCATATTCAAGAGCGACCGGTGATCGACAAGGCCTGGCTGGCAGAGCTCGGCGACAGCCTGATCCTGCTCTCCGGTGGCCGCGAAGGCGATGTTGGGCGCTTCCTGCTCAAGGGTAACGAGGCCATGGTGGCGCGCTGCCTGGCGTTCTACCAGAGCCATTTCCCGGATCGCTACTATCTGGAGCTGCTGCGTACCGGCCGGCCGGACGAAGAGAGCTACCTGCGTATGGCAGTGACGCTGGCGGAACAGCAGGCCCTGCCGGTGGTGGCGACCAACGAAGTGGTATTCCTCAACGAGGACGACTTCGACGCGCACGAGATCCGCGTGGCGATCCATGATGGCTATACGCTGGATGACAGCCGCCGGCCGAAGCGTTACAGCCCGCAGCAGTACCTGAAATCGCCGGCACAGATGAGTGAGCTGTTCGCCGACTTGCCGGAGGCGCTGGCCAATACCGTCGAGATCGCCAAGCGCTGTAACGTCACCGTGCGCTTGGGCGAATACTTCCTGCCCAAGTTCCCGACTGGCGAGATGACCACCGAAGACTATCTGGTGATGCGCTCGCGCGAGGGGCTGGAGGAGCGTCTGGCGTTTCTGTTCCCTGATCCGGCGGTGCGTGCCGAACGGCGGCCCGAGTATGATGAACGTCTGGAGATCGAGCTCAAGGTGATCAACCAGATGGGCTTCCCCGGCTACTTCCTGATCGTGATGGAGTTTATCCAGTGGTCGAAGGATAACAACATTCCGGTTGGGCCGGGCCGTGGCTCCGGTGCCGGTTCGCTGGTCGCCTATGCTCTCAAGATCACCGATCTGGATCCGCTGGAGTTTGACCTGCTGTTCGAACGTTTCCTCAACCCGGAACGTGTGTCGATGCCAGACTTCGACGTCGACTTCTGTATGGACCGTCGCGACGAGGTGATCGATCACGTCGCCGAGATGTACGGCCGCGAGGCGGTGTCGCAGATCATCACCTTCGGCACCATGGCTGCCAAGGCGGCCATCCGCGACGTCGGTCGCGTGCTCGGTCACTCCTACAGTTTCTGCGACCGCATCTCCAAGCTGGTGCCGCCGGATCCGGGCATGACCCTGGCCAAAGCCTTCGAGGCCGAGCCCAAGCTGCCTGAGATGTACGATCAGGATGAAGAGGTCAAGGCGCTGATCGACATGGCGCGCAAGCTCGAAGGGGTGACCCGTAACGCCGGTAAACATGCCGGCGGCGTGGTCATCGCACCGACCAAGATCACTGACTTTGCGCCGCTGTATTGCGACAGCGAAGGCGGCAATCCGGTCACCCAGTTCGACAAGAATGACGTCGAATATGCCGGTCTGGTCAAGTTTGACTTCTTGGGCTTGCGCACCCTGACCATCATCCAGTGGGCACTGGACATGATCAATCCACGCCGGTTGAAAACGGGCATGGAGGCGGTACGCATCGAGGCGATCCCGCTGGATGACAAGCCGTCGTTCCGTACCCTGCTGGCCTGTCAGACCACCGCCGTCTTTCAGCTTGAATCGCGCGGCATGAAGGATCTGATCAAGCGCCTGAAGCCCGACTGCTTTGAAGATATGATCGCGCTGGTGGCCCTGTTCCGCCCAGGGCCGCTGCAATCAGGGATGGTGGATAACTTTATCGACCGTAAGCATGGCCGCGAAGCCATCTCCTACCCGGATGAAACTTGGCAGCACATCTCGCTGAAGCCGATCCTCGATCCGACCTACGGCATCATCCTCTACCAAGAACAGGTCATGCAGATCGCGCAGACCCTGTCCGGCTATACGCTGGGCGGGGCGGACATGCTGCGTCGCGCCATGGGTAAGAAAAAGCCCGAGGAGATGGCCAAGCAGCGCGCGGTGTTCGAGGAGGGGGCGATCAAGAACGACGTCAACGGCGAGTTGGCGATGAAAATTTTCGACCTGGTGGAAAAGTTCGCCGGGTATGGTTTTAACAAGTCGCACTCTGCGGCCTATGCGCTGGTCTCCTACCAGACGCTGTGGTTGAAGACCCACTTCCCGGCCGAGTTCATGGCCGCGGTGATGACCGCGGATATGGACAACACCGACAAGATCGTGACCCTGGTCGACGAATGCCACAACATGCGTCTGACCATCATCCCGCCGGATGTGAACACAGGCCAGTACCGCTTCACGGTCAACGAAGAGGGGCACATTGTCTACGGTATCGGCGCGGTCAAGGGGGTCGGTGAGGGGCCGATCGAGGCGATCATCGAGGCGCGTGATGCCGGCGGGCCGTTCCGCGATCTGTTTGATTTTTGTAACCGTGTCGATATCAAGCGCCTGAACAAACGGGTGATGGAGAAGCTGATCCTGGCCGGTGCACTGGATAAACTTGGTCCACACCGCGCGGCACTGATGGCGAGCCTGGAAGAGGCGATGAAGGCCGCCGAGCAGAAGGCCAAGGCGCAGGCGCGCGGCCAGGACGATCTGTTTGGTGATCTGTTCGGCGGGGATGACGATGCAGTGCTGCCCAGCCCGAGCTTCGCGGACGTGGCAGAGTGGCCGGACAAGGTGTGGCTGGAGGGCGAGCGCGAGACGCTGGGCCTCTATTTGACCGGTCATCCGATCAATATGTACCTGGCGGAGATGAAGTACTACACCAGTGGCAAGCTGAGTGAAGTACACCCGACCGAACGTGGCAAAACCGCCACCGTGGCCGGTCTGGTGATCGCTGCGCGCACCTTGGTGACCAAGCGCGGTACCCGCATGGGGGTGCTGACGCTGGATGACAGATCCGGGCGTCTGGACGTCACTTTGTTCAGCGAAGCGCTGGAACGCTATGAAAATCTGCTGGAAAAGGACCGAATTCTGGTGGTAACCGGAGAGGTCAGCTTTGACGACTTCTCTGGTGGGCTTAAAATGTCGGCCCGCGAAATGATGGATATCGCCGATGCCCGTGGCCGTTTCCTGCGCGGAGTACGGCTACAACTGAGTGCTGATCGGCTGGATACGGAGTTTTTCCGCCGATTTGATGAAATAATGCGCCCGTATCGTGCCGGGATCTGTCCGGTTCAGGTATGCTACCGCAAACCTGGTGTACAGGCCTCATTACAACTGGGCACAGAATGGCGGGTCACGCCCACCGATCAACTACTGGACGACCTGCGAATGCTGTTGGGCAAGCAGAATGTCGCCCTGATTTTTGAGTAGCGACTTCGGATTTTGATATGAACCTGAACTATCTCGAATTTGAACAGCCCATCGCCGAGCTGCTGGCGCAGATTGACGAACTGAAACATGTCAGTGGCCATGTGGGTGACAACGTGGATCTCTCCGAGGAGATTTCCCGTCTGGAGAAGAAAAACGAAGAGCTGACGCGCAAACTGTTCTCTGAACTGGGTGCATGGCAGATCTCCCAGGTGGCACGTCATCCGATGCGTCCCTATACCAAGGACTATATCAGCCGTCTGTTCACCGATTTCGATGAACTGGCCGGTGATCGTGCCTATGCGGATGATAAGGCCATCGTCGGCGGGATTGCCCGTCTTGAGGGTGAGCCGGTGATGGTGATTGGCCATCAGAAGGGGCGCGATACCCAAGAGAAGGTTCGTCGCAACTTCGGTATGCCGCGTCCAGAAGGCTATCGCAAGGCGCTGCGCCTGATGGAGATGGCCGAGCGTTTTGGCATGCCGATCGTGACCTTTATCGACACCCCGGGTGCCTATCCTGGCGTAGGGGCTGAAGAGCGTGGTCAGTCTGAAGCCATTGCCCGTAATCTGAAGGTGATGTCCAGTCTGAAGGTGCCGGTGGTTTGCACCGTGATCGGTGAAGGCGGATCCGGCGGTGCCCTGGCGATTGGTGTGGGTGACCGTGTCAACATGCTGCAGTATTCCACCTATTCGGTGATTTCGCCGGAAGGGTGTGCGTCGATCCTGTGGAAGAGTGCTGACAAGGCGCCGATGGCCGCAGAGGCCATGGGCATCACTGCCCAGCGCCTGAAGCAACTGGATCTGATCAACAACATCATTCCAGAACCGCTGGGTGGGGCCCATCGCAACTATGACGAGATGGCCGCCCTGCTGCGTAAGCGTCTGCTGGCTGATCTGGCTGACCTGCGTCGCCTATCGCCGGAGCAGCTGCTGGCCGAGCGTTACCAGCGTCTGATGTCGTTCGGTTACTGCTAAGCCGGGCTGCGACCGCTCGCTGGTCGATCTCGTATTGAACAGGGCACCTTCGGGTGCCTTGTTGGTTATTATCCCGCACAATTATTGGCTGTTATCGGTGTCCCATGCTTGCTGATCCCTGTTTTGCTGCCCTGCGCGCCCATCTGGAAACCCTGCTCACCGGTACCTCGCGGGTGCGTGTCGCCTATAGCGGTGGGCTGGACTCGCGGGTCTTGCTGGCGTTGGCCTGTGACTGGCAACAGGCCAACCCCTGGCGACAACTGGAGGTGGTGCATGTGCATCATGGCCTGAATCCACAAGCGGATCGCTGGGCAACGCATTGCACTGAGGTCTGTGCGACCTACGGCATCCGTTGCCAGGTAGCGCGCGTTCGGGTCGAACTGGCACCACGACAGAGTCTGGAGGCGGTGGCGCGACAAGTGCGTTATGCGGCGCTGACAGAGGCGATGGTGAGCGGTACGGCATTGCTGACCGCACACCATCAGGATGATCAAGTCGAGACGTTGTTGCTGGCGCTCAAACGGGGGGCTGGCCCGCGCGGGTTGGCGGCCATGCCGGTCAGCCAACCCTTTGCCGGCGGCATACTAGTGCGGCCGTTACTGGAGACACCTCGCGCCACCCTGTTGGCATTGGCCGAACGCGCCGGCTGGCAATGGGTGGAGGATGACAGCAATCAGGATGTCCGCTTTGATCGCAACTTTCTGCGCCAGCAGGTATTACCGCAGTTGAATGCGCGCTGGCCCGGCTTCACGGCCACTGCAGCACGCAGTGCCGCCCTGTGTGCTGAGCAGGAGGCGCTGTTGGAAGAGCTGGCGCAGCGTGATCTGGCGGGGCGGGTGACGCCCGCTGGTGGTTTGCGGCTGATGGGGCTGGATGACTGGTCGCTGCCTCGGCGGCATCATCTGCTGCGTGCCTGGTTGCGCGGACAGGGGGCGGTCATGCCGGAGGCGGAACAGTTGCGCCGGGTCTGGCCGGAGGTCGTGTTGGCGCGTGCCGATGCAACGCCTTGCTTGCAGTGGGGGGCGCAGGCGATCCGCCGCTATGATGACGCCTTGTGGCTGACCCCCGCTCGGTTACCGGCGGCGCCCACATCCCCAGCGGCGCTGGTAGCCGACCAGCCGCTGGCGCTGCCTGCCGGTCGATTGGTGGTGTCCGCCATCCAGCAGGGGGCCCGGCTGCGGGCGCCCCGTCCCGGCGAGCGGGTTGAGGTCTGTTTTGGTCTACCTGGACAGACGTTGTTGCATCCACAAGGCCGTGGTCTGCCGCGCAGTTTGAAGAAGTTGTGGCATGAGGGGCGGGTAGCGCCTTGGTTACGCGCCGGTTGGCCGGTGATTTGTTATGACGGCGAGGTGGTGGCGATCCCTGGCTTATGGGTGATGCGCCAAGCGGCCAGCCCGGAGGGTTCAGGCTGGCAAGTGCAGTGGTGGCCGACGGGATCAGCCACGCCGTTGACGCTTTGAGGCATATAGCGCCTCATCGGCAAGACGATACAGGGTTTCGCTGTCCATACCGGATTGCCAGCGCGCATGGCCGGTGCTGGTAGCCACTTGCAATGGCAGCAGATCGTCATGTTGCTGCAGATGGTAGTCGATACGGGTGGTGACGCGACGGGCGGCCTCCTCGTCGGCAGGTTGCAGCAGCAGGACAAATTCATCGCCCCCTAAGCGGAACACCTGGTCGGTGCGGCGCACACTGCGCAGCAGCACATCGGCAAATGCCTTGAGTACCTTGTCACCGACCGGATGGCCATGGGTATCGTTGATCGCCTTAAAGTGATCCAAATCCAGCAGCACCAGGGTCAGGCCATGCTGTTGGCGCTGATTTTGTTCAATCGCCCGTGCCATGGCCTCATCAAAGCTGGCGCGGTTACCGATCCCGGTCAGATGATCGATACGGGTCAGCTGATCCATCTGCTCCATGCGCAGGAACAGGCGCAGTGGCTGGCTGAGCAGGTTGTGCATCTGTTGCAGGGTGCGCTGCTGGCGGGCATCCAATTCATCTTCGAGTTCATAATCCAACTGCCCGAGGAAATGGTGGCGGTTATCTTGCAGGGTAAAGCTGTGCTTGTGGCCACGGCGAACGGAATCGACCAGGCGAATGCGTCGCGCCATAAAATGATAGGCCATGCGACAGACCGGCAATTGATGACTGACACTGCCCGCAAAGGTCTGCAGCAAATCGTCAATGTCCTCTTGGGCCATCAAGTTTTCCAGCAGATCCAGCTTGTCACGGTTCGGCAGGACCGATGGCGTGGCCAACGCTGACAGACTATTGTCAGCGGCACGTCGGAAGTGGCTAAGGATATGAAGGGATTCCATAAGATTTGCCTGCAAAATCGTGAATCATATCGAATCCAAGCAAGATCCTTGCCATGGCTAGATTGTCAGTTTTTATGAACATATGTCATTGATCTATAATGCCTTTATTGTGTGAATTCATTTGAATCTCGCTGGTTGGCGGCAATCTGCCGCCGCGACAGTCAAAAAGCCGGCAGTCGTTTGCCGCGAGGCAAAAAATCGGCAACTTCCCTTGGTGGGGTCGCTCCGGTTGCTGACTGCCTGTGGCACAATGGTTCGGTTTCCATTGAGGAGAGAATCAGATGTTCAAAGCCTTACTGCTCGAACAACAGGATGGGGCGACTCGCGCCCAGGTGACTGAACTGGACGAAAGCCAGTTGCCGGAAGGCGAGGTGCGGGTTGCGGTGCAATACAGCTCGCTCAATTTCAAGGATGGTTTGGCGATTACCGGCAGTGGTCCGATTGTACGTAAGTGGCCGATGGTGCCTGGCATCGATCTGGTTGGTACCGTGCTGGACTCTACCGATAGTCGCTATGCTGCGGGGGATGCGGTGGTGCTCACTGGCTGGGGCGTTGGTGAAGGGCACTGGGGGGGGATGGCCGGCCAGGCGCGGCTGAAAGCCGACTGGTTACTGCCGCTGCCGGCTGGCCTGACCCCACAGCAGAGCATGCAGATTGGCACCGCTGGTCTTACCGCCATGCTGTGTGTGATGGCCTTGCAGGAGGCTGGGGTGACGCCAGAACAGGGTGAAGTGCTGGTGACCGGCGCCAGTGGCGGCGTCGGCTCGGTGGCGGTCACGCTGCTGGCGCAACTCGGCTATCAGGTGGTTGCGGCCACTGGACGTGCGGATAACGAAGCCTATCTGCTTGGTTTGGGCGCATCCCGTGTGGTTGGTCGTGACACGCTGGCCGGTCCGGTCAAGGCGCTGGATCGTCAGCTGTGGGCTGGTGCGGTGGATACCGTGGGTAGCAGCTTGCTGGCCAAGGTGCTGTCGCAGGTCAAGTATCAGGGGGCGGTGGCAGCCTGTGGTCTGGCGGCCGGTGCCGATCTGCCGACCAGCGTGATGCCGTTTATCCTGCGCAATGTCCGTCTGCAAGGGGTCGATTCGGTGATGTGTCCATTGCCGCGTCGCCAGCAGGCTTGGGCGCAACTGGCGGCCTTGCTGCCAGCCAGCTTCTATGCGCAGGCCTGCCGCGAGGTGGATCTGAGCGGGGTGATCGATGCTGCGGCCGAGATCGTCAACGGCCAGGTCACGGGTCGCGTGCTGGTGCGCTGCGACTAAATCAGCACTGGCGTCGACTGTGCTGCAGATAAAATAAAAGGGAGCCGATTTGGCTCCCTTTGTCTTGCTGGTGATCCCGTGACAGGGCTTAGCGGCCCAGCTTGGCCTTGATGTCGGCAACGATGGTGTCGATGGCGACTTCGGTCTTGGTACCGGTCTTGCGGTGCTTGTACTCGACCACGCCGTTATCCAGGCCGCGTTCGCCGATAACGATGGCGTGCGGGATACCGATCAACTCGATGTCCGCGAACATGACACCCGGGCGCTCCTTGCGATCATCGAACAGCACGTCGATGCCCGCTGCCTTCAGTTCGGTGTAGAAACGCTCGGCCAGTTCAGCCACGCGATGGGATTTGTGCATGTTCATCGGGATGATCGCCACTTCAAACGGGGCGATGGCATCCGGCCAGATGATCCCGGCTTCGTCGTTGTTCTGCTCGATGGCGGCCGCGACCACGCGGGAAACACCGATACCGTAGCAGCCCATCTCCATCACGGTAGCCTTGCCGGCTTCGTTAAGTACGGTAGCCTTCATCGCTGCGGAGTACTTGGTGCCGAGTTGGAAGATGTGGCCGACTTCGATACCGCGCTTGAGCAGCAGGGTGCCCTGGCCACACGGGCTCGGATCGCCTTCGACCACGTTACGCAGGTCAGCGATCTCGTAAATCGCGATATCGCGATCCCAGTTGGCACCGGTCAGGTGCTGGCCGGTGATGTTGGCCCCACAGACAAAATCAGCGAGGTGGGCGGCAGCGCGGTCAACCACGATACGACCAGTAAAACCGACCGGGCCAATCGAGCCGGCTTCACAGCCTGCGGCGGCCTTGATCTGTTCGTCAGGGGCAAAGGTCAGCGGCTTGGCCACACCCGGCAGCTTCTCAGCCTTCACTTCGTTCAGTTCATGGTCACCGCGCAGAACCAGTGCGATCACCGCCTGCTGGCCCTGTTCGTTCTCTTCGCCGAGGACCAGCAGGGTCTTGGCGATCTGGGTGGCGTCGACCTTGAGGAAGGCGGCCACCTCGTCAATGGTGTGGACGTCCGGGGTGTCAACATGGGTCAGCGCTGCGGTCGCAGCCGGGCGTTCGCCCGCCGGCGCCAGCGCTTCGGCCATTTCGATGTTGGCGGCGTAGTCGGATTCGGTGGAGAAGGCAATCAGGTCTTCGCCGCTGTTGGCCAGTACCTGGAACTCATGCGAGCCGGTACCGCCGATCGAGCCGGTGTCGGCCTGTACCGGACGGAAGTCCAGCCCCATGCGGGTAAAGGCGGCACAGTAGGCGGCGTGCATCTTGCCATAGGTGTCGATCAGGCTGGCCTTGTCGATATGGAAGGAGTAGGCGTCCTTCATCAGGAATTCGCGACCACGCATGATGCCGAAACGCGGGCGAACTTCATCGCGGAATTTGGTCTGGATCTGGTACAGGTTAAGCGGCAGCTGCTTGTAGCTGCTGACCTCGTAACGGACCAGATGGGTGATGACCTCTTCGTGGGTCGGGCCGAGCACGAACGGGCGAGCGTTACGGTCTGTCAGGCGGCACAGCTCCGGACCATACTGCTCCCAGCGACCTGACTCCTGCCACAGCTCGGCGGGTTGTACCACCGGCATGGAGACTTCGATCGCGCCGGCGCGGTTCATCTCTTCACGAACGATGGTTTCAACCTTGCGCAGCACACGCAGGCCGGTAGGCAGCCAGTTGTACAGGCCAGAGGCCAGCTTGCGGATCATGCCGGCGCGCAGCATCAGCTGATGGCTGACGACTTCGGCGTCGGAGGGGGTTTCTTTCAGGGTAGAGAGCAAATATTGGCTGGTACGCATTATCGGAACCTTTCAGGCGTTGTCGCATCATGCGGCGTTACAAGTCGTGGGGCGAAATTCTAGCAGGCCAGCCCGCATAACATAAGGGGGCTGGTCAGTATCGCTATCTGCAACGGGTACAAAAGAGGCCGGTAGCGATTTCGAAGCCGCGGTCTGGTTGTGTTATGCTGGCGCTGTCTGTGATTACCGGAGCGTTACGGTATGTTATTTCCTGTAGATGTCCACAGCCATACGTTGGCCAGTACCCATGCCTACAGCACGATTCACGACTATCTGCGCGTGGCCGCGGAGAAGGGGATCAAGCTGTTTGCCACCACCGATCATGGCCCGCAGATGGCCGATGCGCCGCACTTCTGGCACTTCGTCAATCTGGTGGTGTTGCCGCGCAGGGTGGAAGGGGTGGGGCTGCTCCGCGGGATTGAAGCCAATATCTGTAACGTGTTTGGGGAGATTGACTGTAACGAACGGATGCTCGGATCACTGGATCTGATCCTGGCTGGTTTTCATGAACCGGTATTTGCGCCGACCGATAGCGAGACCCACACCCGGGCGCTGATCAATACCATCCGCAGTGGCAAGGTGGACATCATCAGCCATCCGGGTAACCCGGCCTATCCTATCGATATCCCGGCCGTGGTGGCGGCCGCCGCCGAATGCCATGTGGCGCTGGAGATCAACAACTCCTCATTTCGCCACTCGCGCCGTGGCAGCCATGTCAATTGTCGGGCGATTGTAGAGGCGGCCAAGGCGCAGGGGGCCACGCTGGTGATGGGGTCTGATGCGCATGTGGCATATGACCTCGGTGGATTTACCGAAGCCTGGCAGGTGATCGAGGAGGTCGGTTATCCCGTGGATCGCCTGCTTAACCGTTCACCGCGCGCCCTGCTCGACTTCCTGGTGTTGCGCGGCCATGCCCCCATCCCCGAACTGGCGGATCTGGATTGAATATGCGTGGAGGCATGACGCTGTTGCGTGCGGGTCTTGGCCTGTTATTGCTGCTGCTGTTTATCTGGGCGATTCACGCGCTGGAGCATTATCAGCAACAACTGGATGGCGCCGTGGTCTCCCCGCCGGGGGCGGCAGCGAGCAGTGCCGTGCCAGATGATCCGGACTGGCACCACCCTGATCCCTGGTTGGGAAAAACCGGCCTCAAAGCCTCCGCAGAGGCGCAGTTGATGCGCTTTGTGCATATGAAACTCGGCGAGCAGGATGATGATCCGGAAGCCGTGCAGCCAGAGGACATGATCTATCTGGGGGTGTTCGAGCAGGATGAGGGGCGGGTGCGCTACTGGCTGTTACCGCCGCAGGGCCATGGTGAGTTGTATGTGACCGTGACCGGCGATGGCAGTGCGGATGTGAACTATGGCATCGCCTCGACCCCACCTGAACCGGCCGCCGATGCGGACAGCAATCAGGGCACGCCGATGGAGCCGGATGACGAGGATGCGCCAGAAGATGGCGATACAACGGACAACAATCCATTTAGCCGTTAAGGAAGACAGCGATCTGCGCGATATCGGCTAGCGTGGGCGCTGACGCGGCAGACCGCCCGGCACCATTACTTACTCTGCGCCTCAATAGTCGCTGCTTGCGCACTGGCGGCCTGTTGCAGCACGGTTTCAACCTGCTTGGCTTGATCCAGCTGCTGGTGGGCGCTGTCGGCGATCGCCTTGCCGGGCTGCGGCGCTGGACCACAACCGACCAGACCGACGAACAGCAGGCCGATTCCCCACCTATTCCACGTAAACCGCTTCATGTTGTGCTCCTGTCGTACTGTCGGGGGGCTGCTGCCGTCACGGTCTGTCAGCCGCATGCCCCCTGCGCGTGCGCTAGTCGTTTGTCGACTCAGCCGGCCAAGGGGTGACAGCCAATACCTGCAGGCGCTCACCCTGCATCTGCCAGCGGACATTAAAATCATAAAGATGCATGCCGTACTCGCGATCGGCATCAGCCTCCTGATGATAGGCAGGGCGCGGATCCTGTGCCAGTACATCGTGGATAAAGTCACGCAGATGCGGGTAGTCGGCGGTGGTGTGAGTCAGATCGGCCTCCGCCTGTGCACTGAATGCTACATCACGGGTCTGCGGTGGCGCTGCGGCGAAATCGCTGTGGGCCTCAGGCTGGCTGTCGACAAATGGCACATACGGCTTGATATCAAAAATCGGTGTGCCATCAACCAGATCGACCCCCTCCAGATCCAACCAGACCTGACCGCCTTGTTGACCGACGCCGAGCAGACGGACCACAGATAAACCGAGCGGATTGGGGCGAAATGGACTGCGGGTGGCAAACACCCCCATGCGTTCATTACCACCGAGGCGCGGTGGCCGGACGGTCGGGTGCCAGACGCCGGGCGGACACTGATGAAAGTGGAAGATCAGCCACAGATGGGTGTACTGCTCAATACCGCGCAGGGTATGCGGATCATTGAACGGTGGCAGCAACTGCAAGCGCCCGCGAGCATGGCGTACCAGACCGGGCTGGCGCGGCACGGCAAATTTGTCGCGATACGGTGATTGCAGGTGCCCGACCGGAGACAGTGTCAGCGAGCCGTCACTCATGACTTGGCCGGCTCCTTGACCTTCAGTGCCTGGCCGTAGCAGGTGATGCTGGCCTTGCAGCCCGGGGTGGCGCCCAGTTCCAGGCATTGCGATAACTGCAGTGCATTGCCGCCCATGTCGGCGGTGCGGCGACGGGCCTCGGTGCGTGCGTCGGCTGCGGATGGCACCGGCTGGCGGTCATCCTCTTGGCAAGAGTTCCCCTCTACTGTGCCCAGCACCACATAGTTCAGGTCATCCAATTGTGCCTTGTCGACCAGGGCGACCGAGCCTGGTTTGAAGTAGTTGGTGAAGTTCTCTTTATCCAGATTGGTATGAAAGCTGTACTGGCTGCAACCGGCGAGAACGACGGCGGCGAGCAGTGAAAGACGACGCAGCAGGGCTGTATTCATGGCATGTCCGCTCCAGGCAGGGGAGCGGACATTATAGGCGCTGTCTTGGCCGGTCACTAGCGGGACGTGGACGCAGCGTGGGGGCGGTGCCGTCGTCACCCCTGCAGGCGAGCAAACCAGCGGCGGTAGCTGTCATCGTCTGCCAGCAGCGTCTGATGTGCGGCACATTCGCGGATGCGCCCCTGTTCGAGCAGGGCGATACGATCCATCTGCGGCAGGCCACCCGGACGGTGGGTGATCATCAGCAGACTGCGTCCGGCCGCATGGGCAAGCAGGCAGTCGAGGATCGCCGCTTCGGTTTGCGGATCCAGCCCTTCGGTGGCTTCATCCAGTACCAACACCGGCGCTGGATAGAGCAGGGCGCGCGCCAGCCCGAGTCGGCGTTGCTCGCCGCCGGAGAGCGGGCGTCCGCCTTCCCCCAGCCAACTACGCAGCCCAGCATCTGGATCATCACCGAGCAGCGCCTGTAGACCGACGGTGCGCAATATGGCGCACAGTGTCTCGTTGCTGGCCTCCGGGGCGGCAATACGCAAGTTATCGGCCAGGGTAGCGGAGAACACCGGCACGCGCTGGCTGACCACGGCAAAGGTCTGGCGCAGGCTGGTTTCACTCAGCGTATCGAGCGCCAGGCCGTCAACACTGATCGTGCCACCTTGCGGCTGCCATTCACGCAGCAGCAGTTGCAGCAGGGTCGACTTGCCACAACCGGTTGGGCCGAGCAGGGCCACCTTCTCGCCGGGGGCGATGCGCAGGTTGAGACCTTGCAGGACTGGCTGGTCGGTCAGGTAGGCAAAGTGCAGGTCGCTAAACACCAACTCGGGGGGCTGCGTCGGGTCGGTACGTTCCGCTTCGCCAAAGGTCAGCGGTGTGGCATCGAGCAGCACTTCATTCAGCCGGCGGGCGGAGTTCAGGCTGGCGCCCAGATGCTGAAACGCACCGGCCAGTGGCGTGATCGCCTCGAAGGCGGAGAGTGCGAGGAACACCACCAGGGCGATGCGCGGATCCGGCGGTAAGCCGCCGACGCCGTTGCCAGCCAGCCACAGCATCAACAGCACCAGCCCGCCACTGCAGACGGTGAGCAGCAGTGTTGACAGTCCGGCCAGCTGGCTCATCTGCCGCTGGCTGTCGAGCAGGGCTTGCTCCTCGGCCAGCAGCTGGTCGCGTTGCCAGTCAGCAGCATTGAACAGCAGCAGCTCGGCCTGGTTCTCGACATAGCTGACGCACTGGGTGCGCAGTCGAGCGCGTTGGCGGGTCAGTTGCTGGCCGGGACGGCGACCCAACCGGTAGAGCAGCCAGGGTAGCAGCAGGGCAGTACTGACCAGACAGAGCAACAGGGGCAGGGCCAGGCTGGTATCTATCCGCCACAGGAACAGGGTCATGGCAGCGATGGCCAGTACCCCAGTGAGCAGCGGGGTGATCAGGCGCAGGTAGATATGGTCCATCGCCTCGATATCGGCCACCAGACGGTTGAGCAGATCCGCCTGGCGGAAGCGCTGTACCGCCGAGTGCGGCAGCGGCGCCAGCCGCTGCCAGAAGCGCACGCGCAGTAGGGTGAGCAGGCGGAAGGTGGCATCATGGCTGACCACGCGATCGCCCCAGCGGCTGGCGGTGCGCACAATTGACAAGAAGCGCACCGCCCCGGCGGGCAGCATGTAGTTGAAATCCTGGCGGGTATTCAGCGCCAGCCCGGCGACCGCAGCAGCGGAGAGGAACCAGCCGGAGAGGGTCAGCAGGCCGATACCGGCGAGCAGGGTAAACAGCGTCAGCAGCAAGCCGGCCGATAGCAGCGGCACATGGCGCCGGTAGAGGCGCAGGAAGGGCCATAACTCACGCATCGCGAGACTCCTTATCCTGTAGCGGCGCAGGGATTTCAGCGGTCGGATCAACAGATGTGCCGGCCGCGTGTTCATGGCCCAACAACTGGCGGAATACGACCGAATGGCGTTGCAGGTCGGCCGGTGCGCCAGCGGCCACCAGTTGTCCCTGTTGCAACATCAGGATCTGATCCACCCCTTCAAGCTGATCCAGCCGGTGGGTGACCAGCAGGCTGGTGGCACCGCGCAGCACTGGCTGCAGCGCCGCCAGGATGCGTGCCTCATTGTCACGATCCACACTGGCGGTGGGCTCATCCAGCAGCCAGAAGCGGGCGCGGCGCAACAGGGTGCGCGCCAGCGCGACACGCTGTGCCTGACCGACCGACAGACCGCTGCTGCCATCACCGACGGGATGATCCCAGCCGCGACTGGCCAGGATATCGGCGGCGCCGGCCTGGTGCATGGCGAGTTCCAGCTCGGCGTCGGTGAAGTGATCGGCAAGTTGCAGATTCTCGCGCAGGCTGCCGGCCAACAGGCGCGGGTTCTGACCGAGCCAGCCCAGTTGGCGGCGCCAGTAGGCCAGATCCAGACTGCGCAGCTCATGGCCGTCGATGGTCAGGCTGCCGCGGTAGGGCAGGAAGCCGAGCAGGGCACCGAGCAGCGAGCTTTTGCCCGCGCCACTGCGGCCAACCAACGCGGTACAGGTCTGCGCGGCCAGGGTAAAGGAGAGCGGACCGACCAGCACGGTGCCTTGCGGGCTCAGCACCTCGAGCTCTTGCGCAATCAGGGTCGGGGCGTCTGCAAAAGCGGGTTGCTGTGGACCGGACTCGACCGCTAGCAATGGCTCGGCCAGGAACTGCTCGATCTCGTCCGCTGCGCCAATCGCTTGCGCCTTGGCATGGTAGTGGGTGCCGAGTTCGCGCAGTGGCAGGTAGAAGTCGGGGGCCAGCAGCAGGACAAACAGGCCGGTAAACAGTGTGGCTTTGCTGCCATAGCCACCAAAGTTCAGGTGCTCGAGGTAGGTGAAGCCGAAATAAACAGCCACCACGGCAATCGCCACCGAGGCAAAGAATTCCAGTACCGCCGAACTGAGGAAGGCCATTCGCAAGACCTCCATGGTGCGCTCGCGAAAATCCTCGGAGGCGTCGGCAATCACCTTGGCTTCGGCGCCGGTCCGCTGGTAGTGACGCAGGGTGTCCATGCCGCGCAGCCGATCGAGAAAATGGCCGCTTAAGCGACGCAGGGCGGCAAAGTTGCGCCGATTGGCATCGGCGGCGCCCAGGCCGGTCAGGATCATAAATAGCGGAATCAGTGGTGCGGTCACGGCGAGGATCAGGCCAGCTGCCCAGTTGACCGGAAACACCGCGATCAGGATCAGTAGCGGCTGGATGCCACTCAACCGGGTTTGCGGCAGGTAGCGGGCATAGAAGTCATGCAGATTTTCGGTCTGCTCCTGCAGCAGACTGGCCCAGCTACCCGCCGGTTTTTGTTGCAGGAACGCTGGACCGCGCCGGGTCATCTCGGCGAGCAACTGGCTGCGGATCTGCTTGCGGATCGCGGCGCCAGCGGCATAGGCACAATACTCGCGCCCCCAGCCAAGCAGGCCGCGCAGCACCATCAGACCAAGCAAGCCGGCAAACAGTGGCCACAGCGTGGCGCGTGGGACCTGATCGATGATCAGCCGGTGCAGGATGTCGGCCAGCCACCAGGCTTGCAACAGTAACAAGGCCCCGGCCAGGGTGCCACATAGCACGCCAAGGTTGCTCCAGCGCCGGCCTGGCGCCTGTTGTGCGCGTAACCAGCGCAGTAGCGTTTGTTGTCTTGTCTTGTCCATCAGCAGGCCTGCGGATAAAAAATTCAGGCCAAATCTATCTTTACTGATCTCGCTTGGCAAATGGCGACCGCAGTTATTGTCCATACTGGGGGCGGAAAGGTCATATCCCGGCGCCAATGGACGGTGTGCCGGGTCGGTTTGGCTGAAACTTGTGCAAACGCATCGTGCGCGCTGCCTTTTGCGATGTCAGACGTTGATCCGGCTGAAAAATCGCATATAGTAAGCGCCACACCAAGCGGGCGTAGTTCAATGGTAGAACTTTGGCTTCCCAAGCCAATAGCGTGGGTTCGATTCCCATCGCCCGCTCCAATCTCTTCTTGCGCGTTCACCTCTGACCGCGTCTGCGGGCATCGTATAATGGCTATTACCTCAGCCTTCCAAGCTGATGATGCGGGTTCGATTCCCGCTGCCCGCTCCACTTTCTCGCGTTAAACGTCATCAATTCCCCCACATCCGGTCGGCTGGCCTGATTTCCCTGATCTCCCGGCAGTGCTAGAATGGCGACCATTTCCTATTGCTCACTGACGAGCTGTTTCATCTACAAGGCCCAAGCATGAAAGTCAAAACCCGTTTTGCGCCGAGCCCGACCGGCTTCCTGCACGTTGGCGGCGCACGTACTGCGCTCTATTCCTGGCTGTTTGCGCGTCATCACCAGGGCGAGTTTGTCCTGCGTATCGAAGACACCGATCTGGAACGTTCTACCCAGGAAGCCATTGATGCCATCATTGAGGGCATGAACTGGCTGGGCCTGAGCTGGGATGAGGGTCCTTACTACCAGACCAAGCGCTTTGACCGTTACAACGCGGTGATTGACGAGATGCTGGCGGATGGCCGTGCCTACAAGTGCTACTGCTCACGCGAGCGTCTGGATGCATTGCGTGAACAACAGATGGCCAACGGCGAAAAGCCGCGTTATGACGGTCGTTGCCGTGACAGCCACGAACACCATGCCGATGACGAGCCGTGCGTGATCCGTTTCCGCAACCCGCAAGAGGGTGTGGTGGCGTTTGATGACCATGTGCGCGGTCACGTTGAATTTGCCAACAGCGAGCTGGACGATCTGATCATCCGCCGTACCGACGGTGCGCCGACCTACAACTTCTGTGTGGTGATCGACGACTGGGACATGGAGATTACCCATGTGGTACGCGGCGAAGACCACGTCAATAACACCCCGCGCCAGATCAACATCGACAAGGCATTGGGGGCACCTGTTCCGGAATTTGCCCACGTGTCGATGATCCTCGGTGATGACGGCGCCAAGCTGTCCAAGCGCCATGGCGCAGTGAGCGTGATGCAGTACCGCGATGATGGCTATCTGCCGGAAGCGCTGCTCAACTATCTGGTCCGTCTGGGCTGGGGTCATGGCGACCAGGAGATCTTCTCGCTGGCCGAGATGATTTCGCTGTTCGATCTGGATGCCATCGGCAAGTCGGCCTCGGCGTTCAATACCGACAAGCTGAAGTGGCTGAATAACCACTATATCCGTAGCTTGGATGCTGACTATGTGGCCAAGCATCTCGAATGGCACATGGCCGATCAGCAGATCGATTACCAGCACGGCCCGGCACTGAGCGCTGTGGTGACCCTGCTGGCCGAACGCTGCCAGACGCTGGTCGAACTGGCCGCACAGAGCCGTTACTTCTACGAAGAATATGAGTCGATTGACGAAGCCGCAGCCAAGAAGCATCTAAAGGCGGCCGCTGCCGCCCCGCTGGCGCTGATCCGTGACAAGCTGGCCGCGCTGCCGACGTGGGAGGTCGAGCCGCTGCACCACGCCATTCAAGCCACCGCTGACGAGCTGGGGCTGGGCATGGGCAAGGTCGGTATGCCGCTGCGTGTCGCAGTGACCGGTCTGGGCCAGTCGCCGTCGATTGATGCGGTGATGCAGCTGGTGGGTCGTGACCGTGTGCTGGCGCGCATTGATCGCGTGCTGGCGCTGCTGGCCAGCCAGGCGGAATAAGCCGACACATCGCCCGATATAGACCTCGACAAGCCCTGCCTGGTGCAGGGCTTTTTTCTGTCTGCAACCCAAGGAAATCGGGGCGGATAGGACCGGATTGCCGGCTTTTTCAACGGGCTGCACAGCTTTCAGTCAGTCACCGCGAGGGCTGCCATTTTTTTGTTGACACATTCCCGTCACCTGCCTAATATGCGCCACGCCTGTTAGGGTGAGGTTGCCTTAATAGACGCCAGCTATCGATAAGATATGGGGTTATAGCTCAGCTGGGAGAGCGCTTGCATGGCATGCAAGAGGTCCGCGGTTCGATCCCGCGTAGCTCCACCATCCTTATCGATAACGCGGAATCCGATGTTTGCGGTTCTGCAACCTGTAGTGGGGTTATAGCTCAGCTGGGAGAGCGCTTGCATGGCATGCAAGAGGTCCGCGGTTCGATC
>JAYROM010000174.1:0-33051 GCA_041911695.1 Aeromonadaceae bacterium | reverse complement strand
GGCCAGCGCAGCAGCGCCATCCTTGTCTTTGGACAGGCCATAGGCCACACCCAGTGCAAACAGGACAGACATGTTGTCGATAATGGCCGAACCGGCCTTGATCAGAAACGCAGCCAGTGCGCTATCACCACCCCACCCAGTCGGGTCGATCCAGTAACCGATCCCCATCAGGATGGCGGCAGCCGGCAATGTTGCCACCGGCAACATCAGCGCACGGCCGATTTTCTGCAAGTATCCAAGTATGTTCACGTTCTTTCTCCTTTAGTCATTCCTTGATGACGTGACTCCGTTAGTGTGAGGGGAGCCAGCCAAAGCCAAGTTGCAATACCCGAGCCTGCTGCTATCTGGTGTCAGCTGGAAACTAAAACGCGGCCACTGCATTCCCTACAACCGCCACGCCTAGTTGCCCGCGCACCTCTTGACCGGACCTGTGTAGTCTAGCCATGTTATTTTTTCTCGCTAAACAACTTTGCTTGTTTTCGTGACTCCAGTCACTACACAACCCTTATAAACGCAAAAACATATCGCTGTAAACCCTGGCTTGGTTTACATTAGAAAATAAGTTTTTTGCTTCCAAATGTATCCGGAGAACCACCATGAGACTGATCCCCCTGAAGAAAGCTGAGCTGGTAGGTAAATGGGCTGCCCGTTACATCGCAGACCGTATTAATGACTTTGCTCCGACCGCGGAACGCCCTTTTGTATTGGGCCTGCCGACGGGGGGTACCCCGCTGGCGACTTACCGCTGCCTGATAGAACTGTTCAAGCAGGGTGAGGTCAGTTTCGCCAACGTGGTGACCTTTAACATGGATGAGTACGTGGGCATTGCAGAGGACCATCCGCAGAGCTACCACACCTTTATGTACGAAAACTTCTTTAATCACGTCGACATCAAGCGCGAGAACATCAACATCCTGAACGGCAATGCGCCGGATCTGGTGGCTGAGTGTGCCGAATACGAAGCCCGTATCCGTCGCTACGGCAAGATCCACCTGTTTATGGGGGGCGTCGGTAATGATGGTCACATCGCCTTCAATGAGCCGGCCTCCTCACTGAGCTCACGTACTCGCATCAAGACCCTGACCGAAGATACCCGCATTGCCAATGCCCGCTTCTTCGACGGTAATATGGATCAAGTACCGCGTCTGGCACTGACCGTCGGTGTTGGCACCCTGCTGGATGCCGAAGAGGTATTGATTCTGGTGACCGGCCATGCCAAGGCCCAGGCCCTGCAGGCGGCGGTCGAAGGCAGCGTCAACCATATGTGGACCATCTCCGCCCTGCAGCTGCATCCGAAGAGCATCGTGGTCTGTGATGAACCCTCCACCATGGAGCTCAAGGTCAAGACGGTCCGCTACTTCCAGGAACTGGAAGCCGAAAATATTCACCATCTGTAAGGAGTGCACACATGTATGCTCTCTGCCATGGCGTGATCCACACCGGTCATGCCACGCTTCACGACCATGCGGTGGTGGTGGATGGTGAACGCATCCATGCCATCCTGCCGCTGGCTGACCTACCAGCTGACCTCTCACGGATTGATTTGCAGGGCCGCCATCTGGCGCCCGGCTTTATCGACCTACAGCTCAACGGCTGCGGTGGTGTCATGTTCAATGACGCCCCGACTGCCGCGACGCTGGAGATCATGCACCAGGCTAACCTGAAGTCAGGCACCACCACCTTCCTGCCGACGCTGATTACCAGCCCGGATGCGGATATGAAGCAGGCAATCGCGGCCACCCGTGACTTTATGCTGGCACATCCGCACCGCGTGCTGGGTGTTCACCTTGAAGGGCCGTACACCAATGTGGCACGCAAAGGCATCCACCCAGCGAACCAGATCCGCCAGCCGGATGACAGCATGGTGGACTATCTGTGCAGCCAGCATGAGTGGATTGCCAAGATCACCCTGGCACCGGAACAGAACCAGGCGGCCCATATTCGTCGCCTAACGGAAGCGGGCATTCTGGTCTCGGCGGGCCACACCGCCGCTACCTATGACCAGGCCATCGCCGGGTTTGATGCCGGGATTCGTTTTGCCACCCATCTGTATAACGCCATGACCCCAACCAGCAATGGTCGCGAGCCGGGCGTGGTCGGTGCTATCTATGATCGTGATGACGTGGCCTGCGGCATTATCGTCGATGGCTTCCATGTCCATCCGGCCATTGTCCGTCAGGCGCATCGTCTGTTGGGGGGACGTTTGTGTCTGGTGACCGACGCCACAGCGCCAGCTGGCGCCCCGCAAGGCTTTGAAAGTTTCGATTTTTGTGGCAGCACCGTCTATTTCCGTGACGGACAATGCGTGGACAAGAATGGTACACTCGGCGGCTCGGCTCTGACCATGATCGAAGGGGTGGCGAACCTCGTGAAGCTGGTCGGCCTGCCACTGGATGAGGCCCTGCGCATGGCCAGTCTCTATCCGGCCCGGGCGCTGGATTGCGAACAGGCACTGGGTACCATCGCGGTGGGTAAGGTCGCGAATCTGGTGGTCTTTGATGATCAATTCCAGATCAGTACCACGATCGACCATGGGCAACCATTTACCATGACCACAAAATAGGTGATCAACATAGTGCTACATCGACCGGATGCTGCACGCTGACTCCGTTGTAAACCCATTAAGGGGCGCGCCATTGCGCCCCTGATGACAACCGAGCCGGCCTAACAACCTCCAGTTTCATGAGCCGCTGATCTACTATCCGAATCACGTTTTGCGGGGCTAGTAATACAGCAGTATGACAAACGGACAGATCGTCAATATCGATTTGGTTAAGCAGGTCAATGCGGCGATCGTCTATCGCCTGATTGACCAGCAGGGTCCCATCTCGCGCATCCAGATTGCGGAAAGCAGTCAACTGGCGCCAGCGAGTGTTACCAAGATCACCCGCCAGTTGCTGGAACATGGCCTGATCCGGGAAGAGGCCCTGCAAGAATCGACCGGCGGTCGCCGTGCCATCTCGCTGATGGCCGAACGACAGGCGTTCCAGTTCATCTCCTGCCGTCTCGGCCGTCATGCCCTGCACCTTGGCCTGTATAACCTCGATGCCAGCGAACTGGCACGCGAGGAGATCCCGCTCACCGAACGTGAAGCGATGCCAGTGGTGCAACAACTGATCGCCAGCATGGATGCGTTCCGTGCCCGCCATCAGTCTCAGATCCGCCGCCTGATCTCCCTGGCCGTCACCCTGCCCGGCCTGGTCAATCCGGAAACCGGGGATGTGCTCTACACCCCGACCCTGTCGCTGGCCGGCATTCCCCTTGCCCGCTATCTGCAAGAGCATTTCGGTCTACCCGCCTATGTCGGCAACGACACGCGCGGTCTGGCGCTTGCCGAGCACTTCTTCGGCAACTCGATGGACTGCGAAGACTCGATCCTGATCAGCGTGCATAACGGCACCGGTGCCGGGATTATCAGTCGTGGCAAGGTGCTGATCGGCCATAACCGCAACGTCGGCGAAATCGGCCATATCCAGGTTGAGCGCTTTGGCAAACGCTGCCAATGCGGCAACTATGGCTGTCTGGAGACCATTGCCGCCAATGCCGCCATCGTCGCGCGCTGCAAGGAGTGGTTGCAGCAGGGGCACGCCTCGGTGCTGCAGGCTGACATCGAACAGCTGACCATCGAGCGCATCTGTCAGGCCGCCCATGATGGCGACCGGATGGCCGGTGCGCTGATTGAAGAGGTCGCCGAATATCTGGGGCGCACCATCGCCATCATGATCAACCTGTTCAACCCGGAAAAAATCCTGATCGCCGGGGAGATCATGGGGGCCGACAACGTGCTGCTACCGGCGGTACGTCGCTGCATCGAGCATCAATCTCTGCCCTCTTTCCATCAGGATTTGCCCATCGTTGCTGCCCGTTTTCAGAGCCAACCGGCGATGGGTGGTGTAGCCATGGTCAAGCGCGCCTTACTCGAAGGAGACCTATTGCAGCGCCTGATGGAACACGTCGTGTGATCCTCTCCACGTTCTCATATTTTTACGGCTGAACCCTTGTTGACCGATATGCCGCGTAATACTGGCTATTTGTACGAAAATTCAGCCTGTTACCCCTGCCTTTGCCCTCAGTTGGCGCGGAAAGTCACCGTTAACTGCACTTCCCTCATGACAACAAATAATTTTTATTGTTAAGATAAAAAACTCGATTTTTAACTCTGCGTACACCTGAACATACTTCCCCGCGACAGGACCACAACGACAGTAATGACCACCATGAGTTTTGTATCCGATAAGCGTTTCAATGATTTCCAGCATTTCCCCCGTGGTTTGCGCCGCAGTGGCCAGTTCACCGTGGCTGAAGCCAACACGCTGGAGCTGTGTGGCCAGGCCATGCTTGAGCTGTATCAGGGCAAGCGCACCCCGGCAGACGACGTCGAACAGGCGTTTCTGACCAGTGTGCAGGCGAACGATAGCAGCAGTAATCCGCATGCCAAGGTATGGTTCAAGTACCTCAAGGTTATCGGTCCGCGTCGCGTGCACCGTCTGTGCACGTCCGGTGGCAATGCCGCCGATGACGCCGGCTTCGAGACCGTGGATGAGTCGATCGACTGATGGACACCGATCTGCTGCGCACCTTTATTGCGGTTAGCAAAAGCCGCCATTTTGGTCGCGCAGCAGAAACCCTTTACCTGACCCAGTCAGCGGTCAGCTTTCGCATTCGTCAGCTCGAGCAACAGCTCGGCGTCACCCTCTTTACCCGCCATCGAAACAATATCCAGCTCACCCCCGCTGGCGAACGCCTGATCCCGTATGCGGAGAACATTCTGCAGACCCTGCACCACGCCCGTCAGGAGATTGCCCAGCAAGCCGTGATGCAGCAACAGCTCGCCATTGGCGCACCCCTGTTTTGTTGGGAATCGGGTTTACAGGAGTGGTTGGATCCGTGGTTTGCAGGCCGGCACAGTTCGTTGTGCCTGCGCACCGAAATCGGCCAGCGCGAGGTGCTGTGCCGCCAATTGCTTGAGCGCACGCTGGATATTGCCCTGCTGGTCGAGCCGAGCAAGATTGACGAAATCACCGTCCGCCCGTTTAGCGAGATCCCGATTGCGCTGGTGACCCGCCAGCCCGGCCTGACCCTGAGCAGCTGTGGCCAGCAGACCTGTCTGCAGGTCGAAGGCGTGGTCTCTGCCTCCCAATGGCCCATCGAGTTACAAAACCGCAGTACTGTGCTGCTCACCGCCTCGGCGCAACAGGCCATCCAGCACTTGCTGCGCCATGGTGGCATGGCTTGGCTGCCACATCCGCTGGTTGCCCCCTACTTGCGCCAGGGGCAACTGCATCTGGTAGATGGGGTGGCCACCCTGAGCCGCGCCCTGTACGTTGCCAGTCGCCAGGATGTGCAGAGTGACGAAGAGATCAGCGGTCTGTTGCGTAGCCCGTGGCGACCCGCTGCACGTCAATCGCGCAGCGGTAACGCCAGCTAGCCCGCCGACCAGTCACACTGACTGAAGACCTCGCCACTGCGCATATCCACCAGACGGCAGCCCTGCTCGTCCAGCCAGCCGTAGCTGGGGGCGAAACCACCGCGGGGAAAGGTCACTGAACCCGGGTTAATTTGCCATACCCCCTCGGCAGAGCGGGTAATCCCCGGCAGATGGGTATGGCCGCTGAGACAGACATCGCCGCTACCCAGTGCCAGCTGCTCCAGGGTATACAGATGGCCATGTGTCATGCAGAGTTTGCGCGCGCCAAGCAGCAAGGTGTTATAGGGCGCCAGACAGGGGAACTGGAGCAACATCTGGTCCACTTCACTGTCGCAATTGCCACGAACCGCGATCAGGCGTCCGGCATGCTGGTTGAGGGTAACGGCCACATCGGCTGGGGCATAGCCGGCGGGCACCGGATTACGCGGGCCGTGGTTGAGCAGATCGCCAAGCAGCAAGATCGCATCTGGCGCGGCCGGCAGGATCTGCGCCAGCGCATGTGTGAGGGCATGATGATCACCGTGAATATCGGAGAGAACGGCGAGACGGGACATGAAGGCATCCTTTTCCAGCGACTACATGGATAACAGCGTCACCAGTATACCCGCTAAATAAAAAACCGGCCTGTTGTCACAGACCGGCTTTTTTTTGCTGCTTTTCTTGGTCAGCTTGCCGTTACTGCTTCATCACCAGACCAATCTGGCCTTCCGGCAGCCACTCATAGACGTTCTCCTCGCGGGCACCACAGCAACGACCACTGCAGCCACCGCTATGCAGTTTGCGCACCCGGCCCTTACGCATCCAGACGCCGAGCATGGCATCGATCATGCTGTCCTCCACGTGGAAGTGGCGTGCCAGCTCTTGAGCCGTCATCCGCTGGCGTTGCTGCAACAGATCACCGAGTTCGCGCACTATCATACCAACACCACCTTACGCGCCAGAATGTTGCCCTTGCGGTGCATACCGAACCAGACCAGTACCGACACCACCACATAGAAGGCCACCCAGCCGAGGCTCTGCAACGGATGTTGGGTAAAGGTCGCCAACTGGTAGTACAGGGTCGACACCATAAAGGCCATCAGGTTGCACCACATAGCGGTGAAGATAGCCCATTGACGACCGGTCTCACGGATCAGTGCGCCCATGGCAGCAGCACAAGGCATATACAGCAGGACGAACAGCAAGAAGGCAAAGGCACCGACCTGACCATCAAAATGGCTCTGCATATTGGCATAGGTCGAGGCATCCACCTCTTGTGCCGCCGCCATGGCCTGCTGATCTTCGAGGTTACCTAACTCCAACCCAGCCGGGTCCCACGGGTTAATCGCCGCCAGATTGGCCGGGATAGTCGCCCACGCTTCCTGCAGACTGGCAAGCAGATCGACCTCGCCCTTCTTCTCTTCGCCACTGCCCTGATACAGGCTGTTCAGCGTACCGACTACCGCTTCCTTGGCGAAGATACCGGTCGCGATACCGACAGTGGCCTGCCAGTTATCATCACGGATCCCCAGCGGGGAGAGCACAGGGGTAATGGTCATCGCCGCACGGCTCAACAGTGACTTGTCGGTGTTGTCGTGGCCAAAAGTGCCATCCGTCCCCAGCGAGTTGAACACGCTCAATACGGTCACCATCAGCACGATAGTCTTGCCGGCGCCAAGCAGGAAGATCCGCAGTTTGTGCCACGTCTTGATCAACACATAACCCGGGCGCGGAATTTCATAGTCCGGCATCTCCATCAGCATGGATTCGCTGTTGCCGGGTAGCAGCGTCTTGCGCAGCACCAAACCACTGAGCACCGCTACCGCGATGCCAATCAGATAGAGCAGGAACACCAGGTTCTGACCGGAGTGCGGGAAGAAAGCCACCGCAAACAGCGCATAGACCGGCAGACGTGCCCCACAGGACATAAACGGTGCCATAGTACTGGTCATCAGCCGCTCACGTTCTGCGTTCAGCGTTCTGGCCGCCATAAAGGCGGGTACCGAGCAACCAAAACCCATCAGCATTGGTACGAAGGCCTTGCCCGGCAGACCGAGCTTGCGCATCACGCGGTCCACCACAAAGGCGGCGCGTGCCAGATAGCCGGAGGCTTCCAACATCGCCAGGAACATATACAGGAAGCTGACCACCGGGATAAAGGTGCCAACGGTCTGGATCCCCTTGCCGACCCCATCAGAGAGGATCGCCACCAACCAGTCCGGCAAGCCCGCCGCGGTCAGCCATTGGCTCGGCCCATCGACAAACAGGGCCCCACCAAGAACATCAAAGAAGTCGATAAAGGCACTGCCCAGGTTGATGGCGAACAGGAACATCAGGTACATGGCAAACAGGAAGATAGGAACCCCCAGCCAACGATTGAGCACGATACGATCCAGTCGCTCGCTCATTCGTTCGCCCAGTTTGCCATGCTGTTTCAGGCTGGTAGTCACCTGTTGGTGGATAAAGTCGTAGCGCACATCGGCCAGATGCAATTCACCATCGAGCTGTTCGGCACGCGCGCGCAGGCTCGGTAGCAGATCATTGACCGCAGCCGACTGCCCTTCCAACAGCAGCGGATCACCTTCCAGCAGGCGCACCGCACAGCCGCGAGCGGCCAGATGCGGATGACCAACCTGCGGGGTCAACGCCTGCAGCAGAGCCTCAAACTCAGTACCGTAATCCAGCGTCAACGGTGCGGTCTGTGCCTGTTCAATCAGTGAGGGCATCTCACGCTTGAGTTGTTGGATGTCACGACGGTTATAGGCCGACAGCGCCACCACTGGGCAGCCCAACACCTTGCTCAGTTGTGCGGTATCAATCGATTGGCGGCGCTTCTTGACCACGTCATATTTGTTCAGGACCACCAGCACGGGCAGCCCCAGTTCACGCAACTGAACCGTCAGCAACAGGGAGCGCGCCAACGCAGTGCCATCGACCACATTGACCACCAGATCCGGCTTGCGGGTCTGGATAAATCGAAAAGCAATCTGTTCATCAATCGAGCTGTCGCGACTTTCCAGCGTATAAATACCCGGCAGGTCCATCAGCTTGTAGTCGTGGCCATCGTGCGAAAAAGCGCCCTGCTTCTTGTCGACGGTGACCCCACTCCAGTTCCCGACCTGCTGGTTTGCCCCGGTCAGCGCATTAAACAGCGAGGTCTTGCCGCTGTTCGGGTTCCCCACCGTCATCAACTTCCATTTCATGCTGCGGTTACCTCAATCTTGCTGGCCAGGTTTTTCTGGATGGAGAGGGTGATATCCCCGGTAGTGACCTGCAGGGGATCGCCCAGTGGTGCGGCACGCAGAAAGCGTACTTCACAGTGTGGCAACAGCCCCATCGCCATCAGACGACGACGGACCGGACCTTCCAACTGGTTGAAACTGACAATCCGTGCCGACTGTCCGGGCTTCATCTCATGCAGATACATAGCAACCTCAGGGCGTATTGATAATAATTATCACTAGTTGATGATTATAGAAATCATCCCTCTGGCTGTGAAGCAGTTTTGCCAATTGATAATGAATATAATCCGTAGTTTTGATTTTCGACAAAAAATGGCCGGTCAAATCCAGGCATTGGGCTGATTATCTTTTAATCAAACTCGGTATTCGCTGCGATCAAGATGTGATTTGAATAGCAAAATCGAGCTGTCGCACTGTTTGCTGAAACGATTAAGTGGATAGTAAAGCCCATAGCGCGAACTGCATGGCGTAACCCGCCTGGTGACAGGCACTCAGCGGAGGGATCCCGATGACAACCACACTTACCCTACTGGATGGCGGCATGGGCCGTGAATTACAACGCCGCGGTGCGCCATTTCGTCAACCGGAATGGTCGGCACTGGCGCTGATGGAAGCCCCGGAGCAAGTTATCGCGGCACATCAGGCCTTTATCGATGCCGGGGCACAGGTGATCACCACTAACAATTATGCCGTGGTCCCCTTTCATATTGGCGAGGCCCGCTTTGCTGAACGCGGCCGCGAACTGGTCAGCCTGGCTGGCCGTCTGGCCAAAAAGGCCGCGCAGGGCTCAAACACCCGTATCGCGGGCTCATTACCGCCCCTGTTCGGCTCCTATCGCGCCGATCTGTATCAAGCCGAGCGGGTGGAGGAATTGGCCCGACCGATCATCGCGGCACTTGCGGCACATGTTGACCTGTGGCTGGCGGAAACCCAGAGCCTGATTGCGGAAATCCGCGCGGTACATGCCCTGCTCCCGAAGGACGGTAAACCCTATTGGGTGTCGTTTACCCTGCAAGACTCACTGCACGACGGTATCCCGCGTTTGCGCTCCGGTGAGACGGTTGAGGCCGCGGCACAAGCCGCCATCGCGTTGGGCGCGGATGCCATGCTGTTCAACTGCTGCCAGCCGGAAGTCATTGAAGCGGCCTTGGCAGTGGCGGCCGGTGAAGCCCGTCGCCAGCAGGTCACACTACAGTTGGGCGCTTACGCCAACGCCTTCCCACCACAACCAGAAGACGCCACCGCCAATGATGGCTTGGACGAACTGCGTGCAGATCTCGACCCACCGGCCTATCTAGCCTGGGCGCGTCGTTGGCAGCAGGCCGGCGCCAGTCTGATTGGTGGGTGCTGTGGCATTGGCCCGGAGCATATCGCTATCCTGGCGCAACAACTCACGGCAGATGCTTAAGCGGTAGCCAAAAAGCCGACAGGGCGCGCAGTGCCCTGTCGCGCTGGTTACTTTGCCGGTGGCGGAGCCACCACCAGCCATACGCCGGCCCCAATCAGCAGCACACCCAGCAGTCGCAGCCCGGTTAATGGCTCATCAAACCCAGGGAGCCAAGCACTGGCCAGCACCACCAGCACATAGCTCAGCCCAAGCAGCGGATAGGCCTTTCCCAACGGCAGACGCCCCAGCGCCATCATCCAGCAAGCCATCGACAGCAGGTAGGCAACAATACCTACGGCGACCCACCCGAGCGCAACACCATCCAACATCGGCCAACCAACCGTCAGCCTAGCGCCACCAGGCCAGTGCAGGTGACTCATCCCCCACTTCATCGCCAGTTGCGCCAGCGTCGTCAGCAGCACACTCGCCCCGGCCAGCAGATAACCGTGTAAACGTCGGGCCTGCATCATGCGGTGACCCCGACCAGCACCACGCCAACCACAATACAGCCAACCCCCAGCAGATGGCGCCCGGTCATCCGCTCGTTCCACACCAGACGCGCCAGCAAGGTGATCAACACAAAGTTCAAGCTCAGCATTGGGTAGGCACGATTGAGCGGCAGACTATGCAGCACCAGCAGCCATAACAACAGGCCGCTGCCCAGACAGGCCAGCGCCACCATTAACCAAGGGTCGACGAGCTTCCGCGACCACGAACAGGGCTGTTGTTGCCAACGGTCTGCCGCCCGTTTCTGGCACCACTGGCCTGCCGTGGTCAGCACGCAGACGATCAGGATCAGCATATAGCTCACAGCACAGCCCTCCGCAGAAACCGTTCAATCGCCATCAGGATCTATCTAGCCTGCGGTTTGCTGATGATAAATCAGCAACGTGAGCCGCTCGCGCGTATAGCGTTCGTCAGCCAGTGGCAGATGGGTAGGCGGATCGCCCTTCTCATGACGGATCAGCACGGCGACATCACCGGCCAGCCGGGCCTGCGGCAAATCCGCGATAAACTGCTCGGTCGTCTTGCGCCGCGCCGGGGGGGCGGAGGACTCCAGCCCATAGGCCAACTCCCCCCTTGAATTGAGCAGTCGAATATCATCACGGCGGGTGAACCAGCCCACACCGACCGCGATCCCGGCATCGGTCACATAGATCTCCCGCGCCTTGACCAGTGCCGCGCGATGCGCCTCGACAAAAGGCCCCGGTAACTTGGAGTAGATCACCGACGACGGCAACGCCCAACCGAGCAGCAACCCAAGCAACAACGGGCAAAGCGCGGTCAACCACAGCCCGCGCTGCGGCCAGCGCACCGTGGCGGCGCCGCATACCGCCCAGCCGATAAAGCAGAGACAACCTAATGCCAGCGCGATCTTTTCATCCGCATGATACAACGCCTGTTTGCCGACCAGCCCACTGCCGACCATCAGCAATACCAGGGTCAACAAACTCCCCAATACCAGGTTGATGGTGCCATTGATCCGCCACCGTCGTACCTGGGCGTGGTCCAGTGCGGCCACCAGCAAGGGGCCACATAACAGGGCCAGCGGGGCAAAACAGATCAGGATATAGGTCAGCAGTTTGCCCTTGGCCAGGCTAAAAAAGCATAGCGGCACCACCAGCCACAACAGCAGGAACAGTTTCTCCGGTGCTTGATGGCGCGCTTGCCAGCCGCGCCACACCGCTAGTGGTGCGAACCCCAGCCACGGCAGGGTACCCAGCACCAGTACCGGCAGATAGAACCAGAAAGGCGCCTTATGCTGGGCGTCATCCCCGGCAAAGCGCTGCACATGCTCGACCCAGAAGAAGTAGTGCCAGTAATCGGGCGCCAGCCGGTGGACGGCCAGCGCCCACGGCAAACTCACCGCGAGCAGGGCCAGCAGGGTCACCCCCAGATAGCGCAACTCGCCCCAGCGACGGGTGACTAGCAACCAGGGCAGTGCCACGATGCCGGGCACCGCCAGGGCAATAAACCCCTTGGTCAGGAACCCCATCCCCGCCGTCACCCCCATCAGGGCATAGCCACCCCATTTGGCCGCTGGCCGCTCGCTGTTCAGGGTCAGGAAAAACAGCATCAGGGTCAGGTTCATCCATAGGGTGACCATGGTATCGAGCACGCTATAGGTGCCGACGCTATAGACCAGCAATCCGGACAGATAACAGAGCGCGGAGGCCATCGCCTGACGACGATCTCTGAACAGACGGACAGCAAAGCCGTACAGCGCCAGCGCCGTCAGCCCGGCACACAACGCCGAGGCAAAGCGCACGGCAAACGGGTTCTGCCCGAACATGAGCTGGCTGATATTGTTCAGCCAATAGCCAGCCACCGGTTTTTCGAAATAGTGCATACCGAGCAGACGCGGCAGTACCCAGTCGCCGTTTTGCAACATTTCGCGACTGATTTCGGCATAGCGCGTCTCATCAGGTGCCCACAAATCGCGATTCATCAGCGGCAGCAGATAGGCCACCGCAAACCATGCCAGAGCCACGCCGGCGAACCAACGCCGGGGAATACCACACACGCGGGTTAACGTTGACATCCGAGCCACCCCTCCCGTCCTTGCCATGCATCACGCGCAATGCGCCCTGTCTCGCCAATCCCCGTCGGCGGCAACAGCGCCCCCAACGGGCAGAAGGTGATACCGCGTTCGCGAGCGCTGATCAGCAACTGCTCAAACAGCGGTGCCATCACCATCCCCTCCACCTCGGCATGAATGGTGTAGACATTCAGCCCTTGCGGACGCAGTTGTTGCAGCAAAAAGTCATTGAACCGTGCCGGCGGTAACGCCTTGCTGACCACCTCGTCAAAGGTCGGCAGGGTCACCGGGATCTGCGGTGTACCGGGTTGGCCATTTTGCAGCAAAGGACGAAACAGGCTATGGCCGCGACAATCACTGTTGTAGCGAAAACCGAACGACTCCTTGGCCTCGACCACCAGCCCATCGGCTCGCCAGCCGGCCACGGCCGAACAGTCAATCTGGCGGCCGAGGATCTGCTGCAGCGCATCCGTTCCACGCGCGATCTCGGCATGAAGGCGTGCTGATGACCAGTGGCCGGCCCGGGATTGCCAGGCTTGGTGATCCCAGGCATGCAGACCGATTTCGTGACCTGCGGTATCGGTATCCCGCATCCGCTGCCCCCAGCGGGCGCCAATTTGCCGCCCGGGCCAGGCCGTCCCTGCCAGCAAGATATCCCAGCCGTAGAGAGACACGGCATCCGAGCGCAGCATCTTCATCAAGAATTGAGGGCGCAACAGACGCCACGCATGGCGTCCCATATTGTCTGGCCCAACACTGAAAAAGAAAGAGCCCTTGATCTGGTACTTATCCAGCAAGGCCAGCAGACGTGGCACCCCGTCACGGGTGCCACGAAACGTATCGACATCGATGCGCAAGCCGACGTTTATCATGTCTACTGCCCTTCTACGCAACCACGCAGAAAGAAGTCCAGCGTCTCGGCAATGGTCTCCTCAATGCTGATGGTCGGCGTCCAGTCGATCAGCCGCTGGGCATTGCGGATACTTGGCCGACGGTGAGAGACATCCTGATAACCGGCGCCATAGTAGCTCTGGCTTTCGACGGCATTAAAGCCAGCAAATGCCGGGAAGTGACTACGCAATGGATGAGCCTCAAACTTGGCGAGCAAGATCTCCGCCAGTTCGCGGATGCTGGCCTCGTTGACCGGATTACCAATATTCAGGATCTGGCCGTCACACAGTCCATCCTTGTTCTCGATGATACGGAACAGGGCTTCGATACCATCCTTGATGTCGGTAAAGCAGCGCTTCTGCGCGCCACCGTCAATCAACTTGATCGGCGTGCCCTCCACCAGGTTCAGGATCAGCTGGGTGATAGCGCGCGAGCTGCCGATACGGGCGGCATTCAGGTTATCCAGCCGCGGGCCCATCCAGTTGAACGGACGAAACAGGGTGAATTTCAAGCCACTCTTCTGGCCATAAGCCCAGATCACGCGGTCGAGCAGTTGCTTGGAGACCGAGTAAATCCAGCGCTGCTTGTTGATCGGGCCAACAATTAGTCGCGAGGTGTCCTCATCGAAGCTCTGGTCATCACACATGCCATACACCTCCGAGGTCGACGGGAAGATGATGCGCTTGTTGTACTTGACGCAGTAACGGACGATTTTCAGGTTTTCCTCGAAATCCAGCTCAAACACGCGTAGCGGATTACGGGTGTATTCGATCGGCGTAGCGATGGCCACCAGCGGCAGGATCACATCGCACTTCTTGATGTGATACTCCAACCATTCGGTGTGGATGCTGATATCGCCTTCAACAAAGTGGAAACGCGGATCACCGATAAAGCGACTGATTGCATCGGCGCCGATATCCATCCCATACACGTCGTACTTGTCATCGGCCAGCAGGCGCTCGGTCAGATGGTTACCGATAAAGCCATTAACCCCGAGAATCAGTACGCGGGTGCGTTGACGCTTTTTCAAGTTTGACGACACATGACCGCTCAGGCTCGCGCCGACCGTCAGACCGAGTTCGCGCGCCAATTGGCTGCCGCGCACATACAGCCCCTGCTCTGTCTGCCCAGACACCACTTCGAGGATACCCTGACCACAGGCGATCCGCAGCGGATCTATGCCAAGCACCATACCCGGTTTGGCCTGGCTCTCTTCGTTGATCACGGTTGACTGCCAAACAATCAGCTTGCGGTCACCGGCGAAGGTGAACGCACCGGGGTATGGACGGGTCACAGCCCGCACCAGGTTGGCAATCTCCGCTGCCGGCTTCTGCCAGTGGATTTCACCATCTGCCGGGGTACGACGACCATAGTAGCTAGCCTGCGCCGCATCCTGCGGGGTCAGGGTAAAACACCCCTCGCGCATCGCCGGCAGCACATTATCCAGCAAGTCGCCGGCAGCCAGCCTGAGCTTGCCATGCAGGCTCAGCGCGGTGTCGTCAGCACTGATCGCCACACGCTGCAGCGCCACAATGTCCCCGGCATCGGGCTTATGCACCATCTGATGCAGCGTGACCCCGGTTTCAGTCTCACCGTTGACCAGCACCCAGTTGGCCGGCGCCCGGCCACGATAACGCGGCAGCAGCGAGCCATGCAGGTTGAAGGCACCAAGCCGCGCGGTCGCCAGCAGATCATCGTTCAGCATGTGGCGGTAATAGAAAGAGAACAGATAATCCGGCGCCAGCTGGCCAATACGCTCGACCCATAGCGGATGGTTCACATCCTCTGGCGCAAAAACCGGCAGATCATGGCGGGCGCACACCTCAGCCACCGAGGCAAAGAAGCGATTTTCGGTTGGATCATCCACGTGGGTAAATACCGCAGCAATCTCGATACCGGCCTTGAGCAGGGCTTCAATCCCGGTACAGCCAATATCATGGTAAGCAAATACGACAGCCTTCATTTGAGGTTCTCCGCGGATACGTCTTGTGGCGTCCGGTTATGAATTTCCTGGATAAAAAAGCGAGGTCTGGCGCGCACGTCGGTGTAAATGCGACCGATGTACTCGCCGAGCAGCCCCATGCCGATAAATTGGGCACCGATAAAGACGAACAGCATGGCAAACAGGGTGAATACCCCTTCAGCCGCCCACGAGGCACCGAGGGCAAAACGCAGGACCAACAACAACAGCGCCAGCGCAAAGCCGAAGGCGGCGATCAAGCCACCGACAAAACTCAACAAACGCAGTGGCGCCGTGGTCATGCTGGTGACCAGATCGAACATCAGGTTGATCAGTTTGAGCAGGTCATACTTGGACTCGCCGTGCTCGCGCTCGGCGTGTTTGACTGGCAATTCGAAGGTAGTGCGGGCAAAGCTGTTGGCGAGGATTGGAATAAAGGTACTGCGCTCCTGGCACTGCAACATGGCATCGATAATGCTGCGTCGATAGGCGCGCAACATGCAGCCATAGTCGGTCATCTGTTGGCCAGTGGCACGCTTGACCATGCGGTTGATAAAGCGCGATGCCACTTTGCGGAACGCACTGTCCTGACGGTTTACACGGATAGTGCCAACCACGTCATAGCCTTCAGCCGCCTTGTTGACCAGATTCGGGATCTCTTCCGGCGGGTTTTGCAGATCGGCATCCAGCGTGATCACCAGGTCACCCTGCGCCACCTGAAAACCGGCCATGACCGCCGAATGCTGACCATAGTTGCGGTTCAACATCACCGCCACCACCCGGCTGCCCGGCAGGTTGGCTGCTTCACTCATCAGCGCAAAAGAGCGATCACGACTACCATCATCCACCAGCACGATCTCGTACGGCGTGGCGAGTTGATCACAGGCTGCCGTGGTGCGCCGCAGCAGCTCCGGCAGGCTCTCCTCCTCGTTATAGACCGGGATCACCACCGAGACGAGCTTGAATACCTCAGCCATGGGCGACCTCCAGTACGTCACATATTGCCTGGATAACCCGATCCTGTTCGGCATCGGTCATATCCGGGAACAGCGGCAAGGTGCACAGTCGATCCGAGTTCCACTCGGTGGCCGGCAGTGACTGGTCAGGGAACTGCTCGCGGTAATACTTCTGGGTATGCACAGCACGGAAGTGCAAGCCGGTACCGATGCCGCGTTGCTGCAGCGCCTGCATAAAATCATCGCGGCTGATGCCACAACGTTCAGTGTCGACGCGGACCATAAACAGGTGGTTGGCATGCAGGTGCGGCCAGGTGGGCACCGCCAGCGGCACAACAGGCAGACCGGCCAGTGCGCGGCGATAGCGCGTCACCAGCGCGGCACGACGGGCATTGTTATCGGCCAGCCGGCGCAACTGCACCACCGCCAGCGCGGCATTCATATCCGCGAGGTTGTACTTCAACCCCGGAATTTGTACCTCAGCCTGTGGTTTACGCCCCTGCATCTGGCGATCGAACGCGTCTACCCCCAACCCGTGGAACTTGAGCATGCGCACCCGCTCGGCCAACTGCGCATCATCGGTCACGATGATGCCGCCCTCAGCGCAGGTCGCATTCTTGATGGCCTGCAGCGAAAAGACTGCGGTCCCTTGCCCTCCAACCCAGTGCTTGCCGTAACGCGTACCCAGCGCATGGGCCGCATCCTCAATCACCGGAACGCCGTGTTCGCGGCCAAGGGCATAGATTGGTGCGAGGTCCAGCGGTGCACCGGCATAATGCACCGGGATCAAGGCGCGGGTACGCGGTGTGATCGCCGCCGCCATGCGCTCGGCAGTGGTCATCAGGGTGTCACGATCTACATCGACAAACACCGGCGTGGCCCCGAGCAGGGTGATGAGATTGACGGTCGATACCCAGGTCTGCGAAGGGGTAATCACCTCGTCACCCGGGCCGATGCCCAGCGCCATCAAGGTCACATGCATCCCCGCCGTTGCCGAGCACACCGCTACCGCATGCTGACAACCCAACATTTCGCAGCATAACGCCTCAAGCGCCTGGTTTTGCGGCCCGGTGGTGATCCACCCTGAACGCAGCACCGCTGTGACCGCCTCAATCTCTTCGTCCCCGATGGCAGGACGACAGAACGGAATAAAAGAACTCATGCAGAAAGCCTCTTGCTAAAAGAAGAGAAACAGTTGAATGCGCTGATAAAAGGCCACGAAGCACTAAACGCTTAAGATTAAATAAACCTTATGATTATTTTTGTAGAACAATTAATTGAAGGCGCGCATATTTTGCGCCCCTTTTTTCCATGCTAGGCAAGCAAGCTTTAATCAACCTTAAGTTTTCCCAGCGCGATAGCGCCTGGGTTATTTAGTCAACATAGTCGATTGCGATGACAGTTCTGCGACGGACCTCAAATGGCACCACCCCTTCAAAAATCCTGTGCGACGCCCCCCCAATCAGCGCGCTTTGGCAGCGGCTATACCCGCTATCGAGGGAAAAAAGCATGAAAAAAGGAACATATCGCGGCTGGCTGCGTACAATGCTCTTCCTGAAATGTGCCAACCCCTCACCTCACCAGGAGACGCCATGCCTCATCTGTATATGTTTTCGTTGGGCGGCAACGCCGGAAAATCCAATATCGAAGTGCACGACATCCAGTTTGTGGTCGCCGATAGTGTCGACGCCGCCTTGCCGGCATTGCGCGATGCCTGGTATGGCGATGCCGACAAGGTGCATCTCGATGGTTATCAACGGGTCACCTGGGTAGATGGTTATGATGTGCGTCTGGCCAGTACGCCAGATCAAGGCAGCCTGCGCCTGTGGTTCGTCAATGTTGGTGGCTATGCCCCGCATACGCTGGCCGAGTTGCATGATTTTGACCTGTTTGTCGCCGAAGATGCGGCGGGCGCCAAGCAGCAAGCACTCGGTCGCCTGTTGGTCGGCGTCGATCAGCAGCACAAGGACAATCTCAAGGATGTCGACAATCACCTGCTGCTCGACCAGTTGCAGGGCTATCACATCCATCTGGTACCGAACCCGCAGGGCCAACCGGACCGCCCGGATTGGCAGGGCTACCGCCCGATCGGTATCGAGCAGGCATAAGTCTACCGGCGGCAGAGCACAGCATATCTGCCGCCTCATTGACCATTTGTTGAACAAAAGGTGGTTATGCTGAATACATCCCTTGGTTAACGTTGATTTTTCCGCAATGAATGTCTCTGCTTTATCTCGTCATCTGCTCCTGTCCGCCAGTGTGCTGTGCCATCTGTCTGTCCTGGCGACCCCCGCCCTGCCGGCTGATGCCCATGCCGCGTCGACCGACGTCGCCTGCCAGCAAGCCGAATCGCTTGGCCAGATGATGGAACAACAACACCAGGCCTACCCGTTGGCACTGGACCAGCTGTTGCAACTTAACCGCTTGCCGCTCGATGTCGATGCGTCGGTCCAGCAACAACTGAAACAGGCGCTGGTGAGCTATCTGGCCCGTGAACCAGTGATCGGGGTCGGCAATAGCGATGCCCTGCAGCGGCGCATGCAGGAGACCGGGCGCTGGGCCCGCGCCGAATGTGCGGCCCTGCTGGCCGAAGCGGATGCCTTTGATAACGTCGGACCGGCGCGCCAGACCGCAGACACCCGTTCGTCGCGTTAAGCCACGACAACCCGCTGCCCCGGCGACAGCCGGCTCGCAGTGAAAGTGATGTCAATCTGTTGCCAGATCACTGATTTACTTTCCTTTTCCGTTTTATCACGCATTTTTGGCATGGCTTGCTGGGTCGCCGAGCAAGGCCCCAATAGACTCCACTCATTTTGATCCGCCGCCGACGCTCGGTCATGGCGGACCACTTGATAACAAGGAGTCTTGCATGCGTTTGAATCACCTCGCGGGGAGCCTGCTGGCCACCTCGTTGCTGACCGCTTGTGGCGGTGGTGACGGCGGTCACAGTAGTGATAGCACGTCGCCCACCCAGCCCGCCCCCGATCTGTCGGCGGCCATCGCGTCAGGACGGGTCTCGGCCCTGCCGGCTGACGCCACGCCGGAGCACCTGTTACAAGCCGCTGCCCGGCTGGCCAGTGCGCAGAAAGCCGCCCAGCCGGATCTGCGCGCTATCGTCCCCGACTTGCCGGAGATGCGCTTCACCAACAACTCGGTGGCGCTGCAGATCACCGATCCGGCGACCACGGTGCCGGTGAGCATTACCCGCGATGACGACATCGTGGTCGCCGCGGCACAGATTGGCCCGGGCCGCGCGGTCAGTTACGGCACACCGCTCAACCAGCTGGTCGGCAGCCAGTCCGCCGGCGCGCACTTTACCTTGTGGAAAGCCCTCACCGCCTGGTCACTGACCGGCAACAAGCAGCGCTTCCCCGCCACCCTGACCTACGCCACCAGTCGTGGCGGCTGGGACCAGTACACCCTGCCGCTGATGCTGGCCAATGCCGGCGCCGCGGCGACCCGTATCGAGTGCGAGATCGATATCGACAACAGCTGCTGGCAGCAGGCCGATCTGCTGGTGTTCTGGCAGGACGCCAACGATGACGAGACCGCAGAGGCGATGGCGCGCACCTATCTGGCCGCCGGCAAGGCGGTGATGTATATGGGGGTCAACTACGCCGGCTTTAATGCTGCGGTGAACCGCGCCATGAACCTGGCCTATCGCCACCACCTCTACTGGGCCGACGTCAGCATGCCGCCGCGCACCGCCAGCCAGGTGGCCGCCCTGGCGGATGACTACCAGGGGATGACCGCCCGCATCCAGCTGCTGGCCCAACTGCAGCAGGAGAACCTGACGCGCCCCGCCAGCTGGGACAGCCTGATCGGCACCGTGGACAAGCTCGCCGCTGAATACCGGCCGGACTCAACCTGTTCGACCAGAGCAGCGCCCATGATCTGCACAAGCATCTGGTGTTGTGGGCCGATCTCTATCGCCGGGACCAGAGTGTCTATGACGACAGCGTCGGCTTTGACCGCGGACTGCCGGTGGCCTTCTTGCGCCAGATGGCGGCCGATACCTGGACCCATGCCGTGCGCGACAGTGCGCCGGCCCCGTCCGGGTTTGGCGAATGGATGAACGCTGACGTCCAGTCGCTGCCGGTCACGCCTGATGCCGAAACGCTCACCGTCACCCTGCCCAACCAGACCGACGGCGCCACCCTGATTGGCCGGCTGGCGGTACCGGGCCGGCCGGTGACCGTCGAGATCGTTGATGACGGCGGCACCCGCGAACTCGGCCTGCGTACCGGTTTTATCCGCCGCTATATGAACCCGTTACCGGACGACCGTCCGGGCAGCGAGCACTATCTGGCCCCGCGCCTGCCGGGCGGTCACGCCTCGCTGTTGCACGCCGGGCGTGCGAACACCCGCACCTATGCGATGGGCGGCCCGCTGTTTCTGACCTTTAGCGGCAATCCGCAAGGCAATCGGGTGGTGACGCTGAAGATCACCGGCGGCGCCCGCTATGGCCATTGGGATTACACCCAGACGACCAGCGAGGCCGAGCGGCAGGCTGCACTGGATGCCCTGCAAGCGGGCAAGGACGGCTGGCAAACCATCAAACTGGTGGCCGGCGAACTGCAAACCGCCCCGTCACGCGTCGGCAACGTCAGCAGTGGCGAGGAGGTCGATGCCTATGTGACGCGCATTCGCGACTGGGTGTTCGGTTTCAACCACAAGGTGCACGGTTATAGCAATGTCGCCTTGAGCGAGCAGCAGGCGGCGCTGTGTAGCGCCTTCGACTGGGACTGCCTCTCCCCCACCATCCATGCCGCCCCGGGTGTGCAGCACTTTGTCAGCTGGTATGCCCAGTGCGGCTATGCCTGCTCCGGGAATCCGTCCGACATCTCCGGCCGTACCGATGCGGGGTGGGCCACCTTTCATGAGCTGGGACACAACACCGTCACCGCGATGGAGTCGATGTATAACTGCAGCACCGAGTGTGACAACAACATCGCTGCAGGGATGAGTGCCATCGGCAGCTATGTCCGCTCGGCGGGTCAGGAGGATATTGCGCCGCACAACTTCCACCACGAAGCGCTGTATGGCCAGTTGCTCGCGGCACAGGCGACCGGTCTGCAGGGCGACGCCTTGCGTCAGGCCAGTTACCGGCTGATCTGGGAAGAGGGCCACGACGGGATGCGCCAGGGCGTTACCGCACAAATCGCCTTCCTCTACACCCGGTTACGACTCGGGCTGGCGTACCCGACCGCCGACGGCATCATGGAATTCATGGGGCTGCTGAACAAGGGCTGGCGCCTGCGCGACCAGGCCTGGGATGACGCCAACAAGGACAAATACGCCATGGGCGCCTATGCCAGCAAGGACGAGATCAGCAAGGAGGATGGCTTCTATGTGCTCGCCAGCAAGATCATCGGCCAGGATCTGCGCGACCAGCTAGCGCAATACGGCTTCACGCTGGATCAACGCGCCCTCGACTCGGTCAGTCGCCTTGGCCTGTCACGGGCTACTCCGCAGTTCTATGCCCTGGCGGTGGCGCGCGGCAACCAGCTGGATACCGGTGTCTGGCTCGATACCAGCGGCACCTTGCCGCCCTTTCCGGCGTTTAGCGCACGGTAACCCTGCGCTACGCTAAACACGCGAGGCCCTGTTTTACGGGGCCTCATCTTCTTCGCTATCCCCTTCGGCAATCACTACCCCGACCGCCTGAGCCAATTGTCGGGTTAGCCCCACACAGTGATCACTGGCACCGACCAGAAACAGACTAAAGCCGGGGTAGGTCTGATAAGGCTGACTGGCCTCCATCTCGTCGAGCAGACAGAAGGTCAGTTTCAATTGGGAAAACGCCTCGCGCAAGGCCGCGCGGCCGCTGGCCTGCAGCCCGACTTTGGCCACAGCCTGGGCCAGCAATTCCAACGTGTGGGCGGTGATCATAGTGGGCACTCCTGATAGTCATGGGAAACATCGAGACACGATGCTTGCTCTCATCAAGATCCATGCCATCAAGAGCTATGCCATCAAGTGCCATCCCTGCCGAGCAGCGGGATATCGGGCCGGCGGCAGCATTCTCTTAACCTAAACGGAGGCGGACATGACTATAGCGCCGGGCTGCGCCGGGATTCAGCGCGCGGCAGCTGGTTGCGTATCAGGTGTTCCCCGCATAGCAGTGTCACCACCAGACCGGCGAGCAGCGGGCCACTTTCCTGCCAGTCGAAGGTGCCAGCCGGCAGGCTCGGGAACAGGAACAACAGCAAGGCACCACCGACAAACACTAGACCGCATACCGATAACAGCAGGACCACCGCCCGCCCACCGCGCACGCGGAACGGGCGGTCGCTCTCACCAGCGGACCAGCGCAGCTTGAGATAGGCAGCGAACAATTGCAGGTAAGGCAGCAAGAACACGCTGCTCGAGAAAGCAAACACCGTCCAGAACAGCTTGTCGTTGCTTTGTGCCAGCAGGGCGTAGCTCAGGATCACCAGGCTGGCTACTGTCCCGGTCAGCACATTGGCACCAACCGGCGTCCCCCAGCGCGGATGGGTCACCCCCAACCAGCGCGGCAGCTCGCCGGAGCGCGCCGCCTCGGCGGCGGTACGGCTTGAGCCCATGGTCCAGCTGACCATGTTACCGACCAGCGTCAGCAGGCTCAGAATGCCCACCAGCTTGACCCACATTTCACTCTGCGGCAGGTCGGCCAGCAAAATCCGCAGCGCATCCGGCAAGCCGCCAACCAGCCCGACCTTGTCCACCGGCAATGCCGCCAGGATGCCGAGCGTACCGAACAGATACAGCCCGGCAATCAGCAGGCTGGCGCACAACATAGCGCGCGGCATGGTCCGTACCGGGTCGCGCACCTGCTTGCCGAGCGAAGCTACCAGCTCCAGCCCGAGCAGGTTATAGATGATCGCCGGCAGGAAGCTGATCCCGCCCTCCAGAGACGGCAGCATGCTGTGCAGGGTTAACTCGTTGGCCAGCCCCTGATGCAGGGCATGCACAAAGCCGGCACCACCGAGGATCAGAATCACCAGCACCTTGAGCGCCGCGCCGATCTGGCTGATACGCACGCCGATATCGGTGGCGATATTGCAGAACCAGACAGTGAGCCAAATCAGCAGCAGGCAGATGGCGATACGCCAGCCCATCGCCAGCTCGGGGAAGAACAGTTCGGCCAGCATGCCGGCAAACAGGATATAGACCGCCGGCATCCACAAGCCGACATTGATCCAGTACAACCAGCTGGTACGCGCCGCCATGCGCGCCCCGAACGCCCGGCGCACCCAGTCATACAGCCCCCCTTCGGAAGGGTAAGCGGTGCCGAGATCGGTCGCGACCAGCGCATAGGGCACGACAAAGGCAAGCAAGGTGATGACCCACCAGCCAATGACGCCAGTCCCCAGCGCCGCCGCCGCGGTCAGGGTGTCCAGAATCAATACGGCGCAGAGAATGAACAGTATCTGGCCACCGAGCCCCATACTGCGTTGCGAGTGAACTTGCGTCATGCAAAACATCCTTGTTCAGACTGCGGGCCATCAATAAGAAACAGGCACCGCCGGGCAGGACAACAATCCGCCATCATGAATCCACCATCATGGCTAGCGTCATCCCGTTGTGTTTTCTTGGTATTAGTAATACCTTCAGCACAATTATGATTTGAAGTGCAATCTCTTCATTATTCCATGAACAAGGTGCATAGTGCTTTCTATCGACTTGAATCTATTGAAGTTAATTCCGGTGCTGGCCGAAGAGCGTAGCGTGACCCGGGCAGCAGAGCGGCTGTTTATCTCCCAGTCCGCATTCAGTCACGCCCTGAACCGCCTGCGCGAAGAGCTGAATGACCCACTGTTTGTGCGCACCAGCCAGGGCATGGAAGCGACGCCCCGTACCCGGGCACTGATCCCGCTGATTGTGCGCTCGCTGTCCAATATCGAACGCGGGCTCAAAGCCGGAAATGTCTTTGATCCGGCGACCGCAGCGCGCACCTTTTACATCGGTGCAGTCGACTATTTCGAGTTCCTCGCCCTGCCGAAACTGGTCTCAAAGTTCAAACAATCAGCACCAAACGTGCGGCTCAGTGTCGATATCCTGGCCGAGAAAATTCAGCATGAAGGGGTCGAGTCGGGGCAATTGGATGTGTTTGTCGGCATCGATGGCCTGCAGTATGTGCCGCACTATTTCAATAAACAGGTCTGGCTACGCGATCGCTTTGTGGTGATCACCGCCAGCCACCGTCAGGATCTGCCTGACACGCTGACGTTACGCCAGTTTCTGGCCGAGCCGCAGATCCACCTCCCTGCCGTCAGCTCGGGGGCGGACCTCATCGAGCGCTGGCTGAACGAGCAGCACCTGTCGCGCACCTTGGCTACCGTGGTGCAAAGCTATGCCGTCGGCGGCCGCGTGGTTGCTGCCTCAGGCTATATGATGTGCGTCCCCTACCTCATCGCCCGCGAACTGGTGCACATGCTGCCGCTACGCATCCTCGAACTGCCCGAGGGCACGCCGGAGATCACGCTATCGATCCTGAGCCATGCCCTGTATGACCACCAGCCGGATATCCGTTGGCTGATTGATCAAATTAGCCAGTGCACCGACTGACCGGGCACTGGCTGACAACGAAGTGATCGATGCCGAAGGGAATAGTCATCCTCTGGTTCTGATGGCAAACCGGATACCAACTCACATCACGCCGGCTATGACTGCCCCACTCGCCTGCGGGGCCAGTCATCGGTTGACTTAGCTGGCAGACGTCACCATCTCGCGCCGAGCGGATAACCGTTGTGCACTACTCAATGTAAACGCCGACAACAAGGTAACACTCAGTGTGAACAACCCAAGCATCAGATAGGTTTGCTGGAACCCAATCTGGTCATACATCCGCCCGGCCAAGGCGGAGAAGAAAATGGCGCCACACTGCTTGGCAAATTGGAAGCCAATCAGATAGACCGTGGCAGACAGACGGACATCAAACGCCATGTTGATGTACTTGAATGCACCGACCAGCAAGAACGGCACTTCAAGTGCATGAAGCATCTTTAGCAACACCACTTCATACACCGACGAAGCAAACGACGAGCCGATAATCCGCAGCGTCATGATGCTACCCGCGATCAACAAGGTGTTCTTGGCCCCGATACGGTTGATAACCCACGGGGCGCAAAACATGATCATGGCATTAGCCACCTCCCCTGCGGTGGTGACATAACCAAACACCTGATTGCCCTGCTGAGGCGAACTGAAAAAGCTCTTGAAGAAGGTGGCAAATTGTTGGTCGAACACGTCGTAGATACACGCTACGCCAATCACGTACAGCACAAACATCCACATCTTGGGCATACGGAACAGGCCCAACACCATCTTCATCGAGAATTCGTTCTGGTTGGCACCGAGCGCCTCGAGCACCTGCGCGGTTGGGCTTTGTTGTGGTTTGGACAGCGCCAGCAGGCACATCATCAGCAGCGCAGCAAATGATCCCATCCAGAACACCAGCGTTGGGTCAATATTGAACAAAAGACCGGCACTGGTGGCGCAAATCCCCCAGCCGAAACAGCCGAACATGCGCGCCTTACCGTATTCAAACAGGCTCTGGCGGCTCACTTTTTCCACATAGGCCTCAACCGCACCGCAACCAGCAGAAAAGACGACACCGATGTAAATGCCACCCACCGCCGCCCCGAGCATGATGTTGTGCTTGAGCAAGGGGGCAAAAATATAGAGGAAGAACGGCGCAAAAAAGAACAGCAAAATCGAGATTGCCCAGAGCAGGTGTTTTTTCAATCCCAGCTTGTCAGACACCATCCCCATCACCGGCTGAAACAAGATGGCAAACAATGAGATAGAAGAGAACACCACACCGGTCTCGGTTTTGTTTAGGCCGATGATCTCCGATAGCCAGATTGGCAGGAACGGAAAACACGTAGCCATGATAAAGAAGTACAAAAAGACGATCGCACTGAAGATCCAGAAATTGCGGTTGCCCAGATAAGTACACTGGTCACCGTGGGTGGCACTGGCAGTCATACAATTATCCTCATCCAATTTTGAGATCATTGTGGGGACGACGTCCCCACGCAAGTCGTTACAGTCGTTCCACGCCAATCAAGATGGCACTCTCCGGATCCATCACTGGCAGCGCCAATCCTGCACGCGCCAGCCATTCACCGCTGGCCGTAATCGGTGCTGCCATCCAGGCCGGTAATACGCGCATGTTGTGCCCCCCCTCCAGCACCGGCCGGATATCAGGGTGATCCAGCAAACTGACCCGATAACGCGCCGCAGGGTCTAAGCCCGGGATGTGCAGCACGCCAGCCAGGGTGTAATCAGGCATCGCCAACTGGGCAACCAGCAGCAATGCCTGATCCCGCCCTTCACTGATGACGCCCTGGCTCTGCAGTGATGGGTCTGGCATATCCAACCGCCAGAACGTGCCTTGATGAATCAGGTCTCGCCACTGCTTGTGCAGCGCGACATATTTGCGGAAGCCGGCCAGTTCGCTGGCATCAGCCTTGACCGGATCGAGCTCAATCCCCATGTGGCCGAACAAGGCAGTCAGCCCACGGAATTCGATGCTGTGTTGGCGGAAAGTGGCATGGCAGCGGCTGCCGCCGATGTGCGCCCCCATCACCTCCGGCGGGAAGAAGTAGCTCATACCGCGCTGGATGGTCTGGCGCTCCAGAGCATCGTTATTGTCGGATGCCCAGAAGCGGTGTGAGCGTTTAAGTACCTCATAGTCAATGCGTCCACCGCCGGAGGCGCAGGATTCAATCTCTAGATTGGGGAAGCGTTCGCGCAGGGTATCCAGCAGACGATAGAACCGGACAGTGTGCGCATTAGCGGAAGCGCGCCCCTGATGACAGGCCTGAACCAGCTCGCGGTTCATGTCCCACTTGATGTAGTCGATGGGATACTCAGCCAAGATCGCGCTCAGTCGCGCCAGCAGATAGGCAAACACCTCGTCATTGCTCAGATCGAGCACATACTGGTAACGACCTGTTGGTTGCTGATAGCCCGGCAAAGCCAATAGCCATTCCGGGTGGGAACGATAAAGATCCGAGTCCTTATTGATCATTTCCGGCTCGAACCAGATACCAAACTCCATCCCCAACTGACGGACATGCTGGATCACCGGTAGTAGCCCTTGCGGATACTTCTTCTCGTCCAGATACCAATCACCGAGTGCAGCGCGGTCATGGTCACGACCGCGGAACCAGCCATCATCAATGATAAATCGCTCGACGCCGACTTCGGCCGCCGCACTGGCCATGCGCATGATGTAAGCAGGATCATGATCAAAATAGATGCCCTCCCAGGTGTTCAAATGTACCGGGCGCGGCTTGTGGTGCGGGAAACGGATGACCTCCCGACGCAAATAGCGGTGAAAGGCCTGGCTCATGCCGTTGAGGCCATCGGCTGCATAACCGGCATACAGCCACGGCGTGTAAAAGGTCTCCCCTTCCGCGATCTCTATCTCTCCCGGGAAATAGAGGGCTTCAGCCTGCAGCAGACGGCGCCCGTCGGTCTTCACATCGGCACGCATACGGTGGTTGCCGCTCCAGCCAAGATGGGCGCCCCACACCTCGCCCTGCTGTTCGCTGAACCCGCGCTCACCCAGCACTAGCCCAGGGAAATACTCGTGTGAGGTTCGACCGCGACGGTTCTCCTGCACATAGCCACCATGTGCCAGCAACACACGATGCGGCTGGAACTCGCGGATCCAGCGGCCATGAAATGCCATCACTTCAACAGCCTGAGAGGGAACGGGCAAGGTGACGGCAAAACGGTGCAACTGCCACGGAGCTGATCTCAGGTTGGTTAAACCATGACGGGCCTGCAAGATACCGGTTTGTGGATGCAGCTTCAGCTCGCTGGTCAAACGCAAACCGGCGACACTATCGAGCGCCGTAATCAGCACCCCATCCTCAAGCTCGGTGACGCTCTCTGTGTCAAAAACTGGAAACGCATCCAGCCCTTGACGATGTCCCTCCAGCCCCGGCGAGCCAAACAGGCCTGTACCCACCTCTGCCGCCAGGGTGATCGGGGTATCAATATCTAGCCGGCCATTGGCCACCGGACGTTGCAAACTGACCAGATCGTCAGCACAGAAATGGGCCAGATGCGGACCCCAATAGAGAATCTCGGTACGTGGGTGGCAACGCAGTACCACATCAGTCGTCAGACTTTGTAAGCGAACAATAGGCGAAATCATCGGTTTTCCTCCATTTACTCGTCCGCACTCTCGATCCGAAACGTTTTGGAAGCAACTCGAAACGTTTCGGATTTGGGATCCTGAAAGGATTTTTAGTGCTTAGCCCAAAAAAAATGTGAGAAATGTCACCGAACGCATGGTGGTCATGCGAATCTATGAAAGGAACGACATAGCAGTAGCACCGTCCTTTAAATCAGACGGCATCAATCTGCACAACGCAAAAGAGGTTATCGACGAGAGTGTACGATCGGCGTGCCGAACGAATCCCTCATCCGAGATTTAGCGCGTCGGCGGTTCAGACAATGGCGGGTAAGTGGTACTGCCAAGCCGCAGTTGTGGCTGCCACAGCACTTGCAATCCCGCCAATGGATGGCCAGAAAGCAGATCCAGCGTCATGTTGGCAATTTTCTGCCCCACTTCACGCCGAGTGGCCTGAATAATGGCACCAACGTCGGTCGTCACCAGCGAGTCCGCCGGCAAACCATCGTAGACAATAAGCGCTATCTGGCCATTCAGGGCACCGGCTTCGGCCAGCGCTTGCGCGGCTCCGTCGCCCAGCATGTTGGTCGTCGTGATAATGGCAGTGGGTGGCTGCGCCTGGGCCAACAACGACCGCGTCATCCTGTAACCAGCCCGTCGCGAGTCTGGTGCCGTGATCACTGCATCGGCCGGGACTGTCCCCCCTGCCGCCTGCATGGCCGCCATAAAGCCGGCATGACGTTGCATCACATAGGCTTGCGGCGAATCCTCCTTGAGGAGGACAATTCGTCGATGTCCGAGCGCCAGCAGATGTTTTGTGGCCAACGCCGTACCGTGATAGTTATCAAAATCAAACCAAGCATAGGGACGTGGCAATTCACTGCGCCCCAAGGCAATAAACGGGTATTGATGCTGTTGCAATAACTGTAAACGCGGGTCATCCGGCAAGGTATGGGCCACGATAAAGGCATCGACCCGTCGCCCTTGCAACAAACGCTTCAAATTGCTGGATCCGGTTTCACTCTCGTCGGCTATCAGCAGCAGATCAATCTCTTTTTGCGCCAGTTCATGGCTAATCTCGGTGACCATCTCCAGCAACATACCATTACTGTGTTGCAGTGAGCTCGAAGGACAAACCAACCCAATGGCATCGATTTTGCCCATTTTCAGCCGTCTGGCCATCATATTGGGACGATACCCCAACCGATCTGCTTCCGCCTGAATGCGCAGACGCGTCTCCTCAGCAACATCATCATAACCATTCAGCGCACGGCTGACGGTAGTGATTGATATGCCAAGCTGTTTGGCGATCTCTTTTAATGACATGGCGTCCCGCTCATTACAGCTACAGTTAGCTGGGGATTATAACCCGCTACCACGCCAACACACCAAGTGCACTACCAGCACAGTAGCAATAATGCCAACTATGCAGACGACATCATTCAATGACTCTCCCTCTTGCTTATTGTCAGTTGCCCGCTAGAGTGCAGGACTAGTCTCCCCTTGAATCAAAACTGTCATGCGTCGTTGTTGTGCCCTGCTACTTGCCCCCCTGCTACTGCTTTTGCCTCTGGTCGCCAAGGCGGAACCCGAGCAGCCTGATCCCTATACGGTACAGCATTGGGGTAAGGGGTATCGCTTTGCCCAGGAGGGCTGGATCTCGGTGCATATCGAGGGGGCACCGCTGGAGCGCGGGCTGCAACACGGCCATCTGCTGGCACCGGAGATCGCCGCGTATATCCAGGCAATGGCGCTGTTTACCGACCCCAAACACCCCCGCAAGGCGTGGGAGAAAACCCGACAGCTGGCACAACGCGACTTTATTCGCGGCTTTGATAACGAGCAGTTGACCGAGATAGCCGGGATTGCCAAAGGGGCGCGAGATGCCGGGGCCCACTTCTATGGCCGCCCTCTGGATCTGCTCGATCTGGTGGCACTCAATCTGGTCAACGAACTCGATTCATACGAAAGCGCCCTCGAGGTCACCCCGCCCAAGGTGCGCCAGCACCAGCGCATTACGCCAGCCTATGTGGTCGCCAGCCAGCAACCCGCCCAGGCCGCGCGTATCGCCATGCGCTGCAATGCCTTTGCGGCCACCGGCCCGGCCACCCGCGATGGCGGGATTGTGTTTGGCCATATGACGATGTTCTCCCTCTATCCCGCCAACTTTTACAATATCTGGCTGGATGTGAAGCCGGCGCGAGGCCACCGCTTTGTGATGCAGACCTCCCCGGGCAGCATCGAGAGTGGCATGGACTACTCGATCAATGATGCCGGCATCCTGATGAGCGAGACCACGCTGGTGCAGACCAGCTACAACCCGGAAGGCCGGCCGCTGGCCGCGCGAATTCGTCAGGCCGAGCAGTATGCCGACACCATCGAAGAGGCCGCCAAAATCCTCAGCGAAAACGGCAACGGACTCTCCACCACCGAGTGGATCCTCGCCGATGCCAAGCGCAACCAGATTGCCCTGCTGACGGTCGGCACCCATCACAGCAAGCTCTATCGCAGCAGCCAGCAAGAGTGGATTGGTGGGGCCGAAGGCTTCTACTGGAGCAACAACAACGCCAAGGATTTACCGATTCGTCTGGAGAGTATCGCCAGCCCGACCGATCGCCCCTCCGCCGCCGCCGCGATGCGCACCACCTCGCGCGACGCCCTCTGGCTGCGTATGTACGACAAATATAAGGGACAGATCGACGGCAACTTTGCCAAGACCCTGCTGACCACCCCGGAGATAGCTCTCTCGGTGTCGGTGGATGCCAAATACACCACCTCGGCACTGGCCTCCCGGCTACAAACCGAGGCCACCTTTGGCCCACCGCTCGGCGCCATCCGCGCACCTGATAGTGATGATGAACGTGACTTCCCGGATGCCAAGCCGCTGGTCAGCCATCCCTGGGTGACATTGGGTACCCTGGTGCCCGCCAGCTTGGCGCCAAGCAATTCAGCATCAGCCAACTCCGCATCGGTCACCAGCGTCCAGACCCGGCCGGTCGACCTGGCCGATCCTGATGCCACCACCCTGCCGGTACCCGGCACCGATCAGGATGAGCCCGATACCCGACCCGCCTGGCGCGGCACCCTGCTGCCGCAGCATGACAGTGACATCTGGCTCACCACGGCGTTTGCCAATTATGAAGAGATAGTCGCGCTGGCGCAGACATTGGCCGCCAAGCACGGCGGCCAGCTCACCCAAGCCGATCAGGATCTGCTGGACACCAAACTCTTCTACTACCGCTCGCGCTATGAGCTGGCAGCGCGCGCCAGCCATGACACACCGCTGTCCAGGATCAAGTTCGAGTATCGGGATGAGTACGGCTACGATCTGGCCGCCGGCAAGGGGGTGCTGCTGCTCGACGCCCTGCGCCATAAGCTGGGCGACAAACGCTTTGATCGCCTGATGGGCGAGTTCGGCAAGCGCTATACCATGCAGCCGGTCAGTGCCGCCCAGTTCCAGCAATTTCTGGCACGCCGCAGCGGCCAATCCCTGGACGACTTCTTTACCCAGTGGCTAACGCAAAGCGGACTGCCGGCCGATGAGCAGAGCAACACCCTGCGCAGTATCACCCCGCACACCATCTTCTCGTTTGATGGCGAGCTGGAGCAGAGCCTGATTGTCTACGGCACGCAAAACGAGCGTGTGGCAAACCTGGAGGCGGCCAGAGAGCTGCAGCAGGCGCTGATCCGCAGAAAACATAACTACGGCCCGCCCATCAAGGCCGACACCGAGGTGACCGAAGCCGAGCGCAAAAGCCATCATCTGGTGCTGATTGGCCGACCGGATACCAATACACTGGTCGCCGCCATGCAAGCCGTCCTGCCGGTGCGCTTTACCGCCCACTCGTTTGCCTGGCGCGGCAAGCGTTACGCCAATCCGCAAAGCGGCGTGCTGATCGCCATGGCCAACCCGGATAACCCGCGCTACTCGAGCGTGGTAGTGGCCGGCCTCGACCCGCTAGGCACCATACTGGTCACCCAGCCCTATGCCGACGGCGCCCTGCCCAACGCACCGCTGGTGCTGTTGCCCGCCCAGCAGCCGACGCAGGCGGCCGTGCCAATTCCCGCCGATCAGTCTCTTTGACCCGACCACCGCATCCTGCCATCAAACAGGATGCGGTCATCCAGACACGAATTCGAGATAAGCGGGCTAGACAGCGGTTCGGGGACTGTCTAGCCCGGCAATTGCGCTATCCAGTGGCGAATAGTGTCGGCCACCGTCTGCACGCCCTGCACCGGAAGCCGAAAGTCATGGTCGGTGGCAACCCACTGCAACTGTGTCGCCGGGGCTAGCGGATAACCATCTACCCGTCCCTTCCGGCCATAGACGTCTTCTGTCCCCTGCAATATCAGGCAAGGCGTCCGTACGGTCGCCAAGTGCTGGTATCGCGCCGGCTCATCCACACATTCAGGATGCCGGAACGGATAGCCCAGACAGATCACCCCGCGCAGTGCTAGCGCATCAGCACTCAGTGTCGCCAACCGTCCCCCAGCCGAGCGCGACAGGATCACCGTCTCATGCGGCCGACAGCG
>JAYROM010000173.1:0-42118 GCA_041911695.1 Aeromonadaceae bacterium | reverse complement strand
TTCGTCTGATTTTATCCCGTAACGAAATGCCCAGTGGCCGAGTTGGTGCAGGCGTTCATCTAGCTCCTTTTCCAGTCGTGCGCGTTTGGCTTCCACTTCCTTGCGGTTAAAGAAACCGGGTTTAACCGTATATAAATCATAAATGACATTCAGCGATGCGCCGGAGTGCAATGTCCAAAAGCGCTGTGCATTGTGGTTAATGACGACAACCGGACGGCGATTTCCCTTAGGGCGAGAGGAGAGAATGAGCGTAATTCTTTGTCCGGCGCGTAATGGAATATCACGATCACTTAACTGGAAGGGTTGCTCAATGCCTTGGTCAGTTAACAACCAGAATTCATGCTCAGTGGCAGAATTAGCGGAAACAGCAAGATGACTATGTGTACTATGCCCCCGGAAATCAGGACCATAATATAACCCGAATCCACTATGACTTGATGTATTAAGATTGGCATTCAGCGCCATGCTTTCACGTTTATTTGTTTCGAGCACGACACCGGAAACCGACGAGAAGGCGATTATTTGATCTTCGTGATGGAAGGCTTCTTCAATAAATTGTGGCATATCCGGTGTTTGCCGAGGTTCGTACATCGTCCGGATCTGTTCTGCCTTCTGTGCTTGCTCGGCCTCATAACGCTGTTGGGCTGCCTGTTGCTGGATATTGGCCTCTTCAATGGCCTTGCGCGCTTTCTCTTGTTGCTCCTTAGCAAACGAGACGGCTTTACTGCCTGCATCCTTGACGATAGGGGTGGCCTTCTCAATCAGTGGCGCTGTTTTCTCGACCAGCGGTGTGGTTTTCTCCACCACTTCCTGCTGCAACTGTTTAGCCTTGTCGACCAGCTCCGACGTTTTATCCCCTAATCCAGGGGCGACATCATTCAGGCTTTTTTTCAGGTCATTCAGAATGCTCATGAGACTCCTTCACTCCTGTAAAATACACTGGCGGCATCGCCGCCAGCGCAAATAAATCAGTGATGCCATTTACGTCGTAAGGTGGTAGCCACCGCCAGCAGGGTCAGCACGCCAAAACCCGCAGAGCCGCCACCGGAAGAGCTACCCGACGTGCCGTTATTGCTGGACTTAGCAGAGCCAGTCAGGGTGATGGTGGTCGGTGCATTCACCGCAGTGGCACCAGCCGCAGAGCGGACACCAACGGTCACCGTCTTGGTGCCGGTGAACGAATCCAGCTTGTTCGAGGTCAGGCTAAAAGTCTTGCTGGTTTCGCCAGCATCCAGCGTGATGACTTGCGCCACGTTATCCAGATACTCAGTGCCCGCAGTAGCGGTATTACCCTGCGAGTACACGTTCACAACCACCGGCTCAGTCGATGCAGACGACATGGTGACAGTAAAGGTTGCTTTCGGGTTGCTCTCGGTCAGCGTCGAGGCATCCACGGAAGAAATCGTTACAGTACGATCACCTGCATACGGGCCGCAGCCAGACCTGCACCTGCGCCGAACACTTCAGTCACGCCAATCAGTGATACATCTGATGGCACACGGCCAGTTACGTTAAGCATATTTTTGACAACAGAGCGTTCCGTATCAGAAAAAAGCTCCGCAGCAGAGGTATCAGTGTCATAGCTGGGGGTAGTGGAACCACCACACATCAAACGCCCTTTTTCCGCACCACTGCAATCGTATGCAGTCTTGTTATACAAGTCGATCAAGCCAAGCAAGTGCCCCATTTCATGAGAGAGCACCCAATTGGTCATCTCAGGATAATGCATAGTGATGGCAGTTTGCGGGCTTGCCGCTGCAATAATTGAGTCACCGGCATCGCTATCGACCATAACTAAAAAGTCTGCGCCACTGTTAACGCCAGCAGTTGTAATTGCATCTTGGTCTGCGGAGGTGTAACAGGAGTCGATACCACCGATATCAATAAACGAAGGAGCCTTGGTGTAATGACCGTTATTCATCAACAGTGATGCAGCGAGGTATGCATTGTAAGTTGGATTGTTTGCACAGCCTGAAGTGCTTTCAGACATGGCACCATCATACGACTGAATGATCTTCATATTGAAGTTCACATCAATACCGGGAATGCCCTTATTGTAGAAGGAGTTTGCGTACTGAACTTGGGAGTACAGCTTGTTGTAAACAGCTTCGTAACCATAGGTGTCCAGCGTCTTTTGAGTCACCATGAAAGCGATGTCGATGTCGGTGGTAGCCAGCGCGGAGCCAGAGGCCAGAACCAGAGCAGTAGCAGCAAGCGATTTGAGCATGTCAGCGTCCTTGTTATTCAATAGCGTGAGGTGTGTTATTATTTTGTTGCCATGATGTATTGGGTTATTTGCGGCGTGGTGTGGTAACCGGTTAATTCATGTTAGCGGACAGCCAATACCAACCGTTTTCAGTTAAGAAAACTAAATATTTTCCAAGTTTAGTGCAACTTAAACTGATGAACGGCGCAATCGCGGAGGTCTGTGTGATGGCATTCTCATTATATGGTGCGGGGCAAGCCTCGCTGCGTTGCTATCTGGTTATTAAATCAGCGACATCGAACTCATATAGCGCTCACTAGTAAGTTCACCTTCGGTGTTGCGGCAAATGTAGTTTGTCCGTTGGCGCAATAAATAAAAAACGCCAGCGGTGACTCCCCGCTGGCGGTGGCGATCGGTTGGCGGAATTAACGCGCGGCGGTTGCGGTGGTGTGGCGTTCGGTCTGGCTTGCAGCCTTGGCCAGCGGCCGTTCAGCCTTTGGCGTGGCATACCAGTAGCCGAGGCCCATGAATACGGCGCCGGAAAGGGTGTTGCCGATGGTGACCCACAGCAGGTTGTAGCCGATGCCGGACAGGGTGAAGTCCGGGCTATGCGCGCCAAACCAGGAGAGGGCAAACACCGTCATGTTGGCAATCGAGTGCTCGTAGCCGGAGGCGATAAAGGCCAGCAGGCACCACCAGATGGCGATAAATTTACCGGCCCCTTCCGTGCGCTGGCACATCCAGATCGCCAGACACACCAGCCAGTTACACAGCATCCCCTTGGCGATCAGCACACCGACCGGCAGCTGGGTCTTGGCCAGGGCCGCGCTATGCAGCAGGCTGGCGCCATCCGGCAGCAGCTTGCCACCACCGGCTTGCCAGAACAGCCAGGCGACAAAAATGGAGCCGAGCAGGTTGCCGCCCCAGCTCTGCGCCCCGGCACGCAGGGCGGCCGGCAGGCTGATGCGGCCGGTCTTGACGCCCAGGGTCAGGAACATCGTATGGCCGGTAAACAGCTCGGCACCGGCGATGATCACCAGTGTCAGCGCGATGCCGAAGGTGGCGCCCATCACCAGCGGACGCAGCGCCGGGTCGAGCAGGTTACCGAGGGTGAAGATCAGGATGATGCCGAGGCCGACATAGGCACCGGCCATGGCGGCGGCCACCCAGAAGCCAAACGGATTGTCGCGGTCGAGGCGGACGATGCGTTCGGCGTTAGCGGCACATTTGGTCAGGGTATCCGTAAACATCTGCTTGCTCCTTAGGTTAAAAAAGGTGTCGAGGGGGGGCTGTTGATGCGCGAAGCCCCCGGTAGCCGCGATAAGCCGACCGTCTGCGGCAGGGATGCCGCAGGCGAGCCCCCATGGACGGGTTAATGGCGTGTCAGCGTTCGCGGATGTCGGGGGCTTGTCCGGCGAGCCCCGTATCTTCAGGCCATCGCGACTTCTACCCGCCCTTGCGCGACGCGCACCGGATAGGCGCTCACCGAGAAGTCAGCGTTCTCCATGCAGTGGCCATCCTTGAGGCGGAAGTGCTGTTTCTTTAGCGGGCTGGCGACCCACAGTTCACCCTCGTGTTCGCCAATTAACCCGCGCGACAGCACGCTGGACTGGGCAAACGGATCGATATTGTCGAGGGCATACAGGGTTGCGTCGTCCGCCGGACGGAACAGCGCTATCTGCTGGCCAGCAATCAGGGCGCAGACCCCGGTGCCGGGCACAATCGCATCCAGATCGCAGACGTGGTACCAGACGGTCGAATTCATACGTTGTCCTCCAGGCTGAGGGTGTAGACCGGAATGCGCTCGGCCGGGGTGGCCGGGCGATGCTGGGCGCGCTCGGCGACAAACTGCACATTCGGATCGCGCTGTGGGCTGTTGATAAAGTGGGCAAAGCGGGCGTGCTGCTGCACATCGTCCACCGTCTTTTTCCACTCGCAGGCATAGGCGTCGCGCAGACGGGTGATTTCCGCTTCCAGTTCGGCGGCGATGCCAAGCTTGTCGTCGACCACCACACTGCGCAGGTAGTCGATGCCGCCTTCCAGGTTGTCCAGCCAGCTGGCGGTACGCTGCAGTTTGTCGGCGGTGCGCACATAGAACATCAGGAAGCGGTCGACGTAGCGCAGCAGGGTCTCCTTATCCAGATCGCTGGCCAGCAGATCGGCATGGCGCGGCTTCATGCCGCCGTTGCCGCCGACATACAGGTTCCAGCCCTTGTCAGTGGCGATGATGCCGACATCCTTGCCCTGTGCTTCGGCACATTCGCGGGTACAACCGGAGACGCCGAACTTCATCTTGTGCGGCGAGCGGATGCCCTTGTAGCGGTGTTCGAGTTCGACGCCGAAGCCGACGCTGTCCTGCACGCCATAACGGCACCAGGTGCTGCCAACACAGGTCTTGACCATGCGTAGCGCCTTGGCGTAGGCCTGGCCGGTCTCGAAACCGGCATCGATCAGCCGGGCCCAGATCGCCGGCAGATCATCTTTCTGCGCACCGAACAGGCCGATACGCTGCGCGCCGGTGATCTTGGTATAGAGCTTATAGTCGCGTGCCACTTCGGCCACCGCCAGCAACCCCTGCGGGGTGACTTCGCCACCGGCCATGCGCGGGATCACCGAGTAGGTGCCGTCTTTCTGCATGTTGCCGAGGAAGTTGTCATTGGTGTCCTGCAGGCCGGTCAGTGCCGGCTTGAGGATGTAGTCGTTCCAGCACGAGGCTAGGATCGAGCCGACCGTCGGCTTGCACACTTCACAGCCATAACCGTGGCCATGCTTGGCCAGCACGTCAGCAAAACTCTTCAGCTCGCCGACCCGCACCAGATGGAACAGCTCCTGGCGCGAATAGGGGAAGTGGGCGCACAGGTGGTTGTTCACCGCGATGCCCTGTTTGGCCAGCTCGCTGTTCAGCACCTGGGTGATCAATGGCACGCAGCCGCCGCAGCCGGTACCGGCCTTGGTCTCGGCCTTGATCGCCGCCAGGGTGTGATGGCCATCGGCCACCGCCTGGGCGATACGGCCCTTGGTGACATCAAAGCAGGAGCAGATCTGCGCGCTCTCCGGCAGGGCATCGACGCCAAGCGTTGGTTTGGCCCCGGCATAGGCCGGCAGGATCAGGCTGTCCGGATGGGCCGGCAATGGCATGCCGTTGAGCGCCATCTGCAGCAGGTTGCCGTAGTCCTCCACATCACCGACCAGCACGGCCCCGATCAGGGTGGTACCCGCCTCATCGACCACAATCTTCTTGTAGATGCCGGCCTGCTCGTCCTGGAACAGGTAGCTGCGGCTGCCCGGCGTGCGGCCATGCGCATCACCAATCGAGCCGACCGAGACACCGAGCAATTTCAGCTTGGCGCTCATGTCGGCGCCGGCAAAGAGGTTGTCGCCGCCGAGCAGGTGGTCGACGGCGACCTGCGCCATCTTGTACCCCGGGGCGACCAGACCGAAGAAGCGGCCATGCCAGGCGGCACATTCGCCGATGGCATAGATCGCCGGATCCGCGGTCAGGCAGTGATCATCGACCAAGATGCCGCCGCGCTCGGCAATGGCCAGATCGCTGTACCGGCCTAGCGTGTCCTGCGGGCGGATGCCGGTAGAGAACACCACCACATCGACCTCCAGCTCGCTGCCGTCGGCAAACTCCAGACGGTGGGCGGCGGTTTTGCCGCCGTGCATATGGATCTCTTTGGTCTGCTTGCTGGTGTGAACCTGCACGCCCATCGACTCGATCTTGCGACGCAGCATCTCGCCGCCGAGGCGATCAAGCTGTTCGGCCATCAGCACCGGGGCGAATTCGACCACATGGGTCTGCAGGCCGAGCGCCTTGAGCGCACCGGCCGCCTCCAGACCCAGCAGGCCACCGCCGATCACCACGCCGGACTTGCCCTGCTTGGCGGCGGCGCGAATTGCCTTCAAATCCTCGATGGTGCGGTAGACATAGCACTCGTGGTGCTGCGCCCCCTGGATCGGCGGCACCCACGGATAGGAGCCGGTGGCCAGTACCAGCACGTCGTAATCGACGGTAGTGCCCTTGTTGGAGTGCACCTGGCGGGCGGCACGGTCGATCTGTTTGACCGCTTCGCCGATCAGCACGCGGATGCCGTGGCGTTCATAGAAACCGGGCTTGACCAGCGAGAGCTCCTCACTGGTGTGGTGTGAAAAATAGGAGGAGAGGTGCACGCGGTCATAGGCCAGACGCGGCTCGGCACAGAATACGGTGATGTCGAAGGCGCTGGCATCGGTGCGGTCGCACAACTCTTCCAGATAGCGGTGGCCGACCATACCGTTGCCGATCACCACCAGTCGCTGTTTACGCTTGTCTTGCATTCAAGTCTCCTTTAGACCGGCCGCAGGCCGGTAGTACGACGCCGGGCGGTGAGTGGCCACACCCCCGCTCGGCAGCGAAGGGATTAACCAAGGCTCACTTGCACATCGCTGCGCGCCTTGCTGGAGCAGGCCAGCACATAGCCGTCAGCAATCTGATCCGGGGTCAGCGCCAGCTGGCTGCTGCTCTCGACCTCGCCCTGTTCCACCTTGCATTTGCAGCTACCGCACACCCCGGCACGGCAGGCACCGATGATCGGCAATCCTTCACGCTCCAGCGCATCGAGCAGGGTCTCGTCAGCCGAGATCTGGCTGTCGGTGCCGAACGCCGGTACGCGCAGGGCAAAGCCGCTGGCGGCGGATTCGTTAGCACTGGCGGTCTCGCCCGTCGTCGTGGTCGACGCGGTGAACTGCTCTTCGGCCAGCGGCACCCCGGCATAGCGTGGCGCCTGCAGCAGCTGGTGTACGGCGTCGAGGTAACCAGCCGGGCCACAGAGCAGGAATTGATAATCGGTGAGCCCGGCGGTGACCGCCGCCAGCCGCTCGCTGTCCAGCCGACCGGGCAGGCAGGGCAGCTGGTTGCTTGGCGATTCCAACAGCAGGGTCAGGCGGAAATTTGGCTGGGCGGCCAGTGCCTGCAGGGCCGGCAGGGCAATCACATCTCCGGCATGCCGGGCGCTGTGTACGAAATGGATGCGGCAGGGCATGCCGAGATCCTGCAGTGCTTGGCTGATGGAGATCATCGGCGTGATGCCGCTACCCGCACTGAGCAGTACCAGATCGGCCGGTAGACGGGCCGGCAGGTGGAACTGGCCTTGCGGCGGCGTGCTGCGCAGCGTCATGCCGGGTTGCAAGCAGTCGAGCAGATAATTGGAGACCACGCCGCCCGCCACGCGCTTGATGGTCACCGCCAGCTGGTGCGGGCGGGTCGGGGTCGAGCTTAGCGAATAGGCGCGGTGATGCAGGTGGCCGTCAATGTCGACCGCCAGCAGCACGAATTGGCCAGGTAGATAATAGAATCGACTGGCCTGCGGCAGGGTCTGGAAGGTAAAGGTGGTCGCGGTGACGGTGTCACCGTCAAAGGTTTCGTCATGGCGCGCGGTACAGGTCAGTACGCGTTCGCCCTGGGTCCAGAACGGGGCCTGGAGCAGTGGAGCGAGATCGGTCATCTTGGGCCTCGTCGGATACAGCGGGAACAGAAGTTGGGGCGCCGCCATGCAGCGCCCCACTGAGCAACAGCTGTCTCCGATCAGGCGGCCAGCATGTCGGCCAAGTCCTGCTCGACGCTGCCGATCAGCTTCAGATCGAAGTTGTCTTGCAGGTACTGCACCAGGTTCGGGGTCAGGAAGCCCGGTACGGTCGGCCCGACGCGGATGCCCTTGATGCCCAGCGAGAGCAGGGTCAGCAGGATGACAATCGCCTTCTGCTCGAACCAGGAGAGCACCAAGGAGAGCGGCAGCTCGTTGACGCCACAGCCGAACGCATCGGCCAGCGCGATGGCCAGCTGGATGGCGGAGTAGGCATCATTACACTGGCCGACATCCAGGAAGCGCGGGATGCCGTTGATGTCGCCGTATTCAAAGGTGTTGAAGCGGAACTTGCCGCACGCCAGGGTCAGGATCACGCAGTCATCCGGCACGGCACGTGCCATATCGGTGTAGTAGCTGCGCTCGGCCTTATCACCATCACAACCGCCGATCAGGAAGAAGTGCTTGATGTTGCCGGCCTTGACCTGATCGATCACTGCCGGGGCCGCAGCCATCAGCGCATTACGGGCGAAGCCGGTGCTGGTGTACGCCGGGATTTCATCATGCGGGAAACCGGCCAGCGACTGCGCCTTGGCAATCACTTCGGCGAAGTCGTCACCCAGAATGTGGGTCGCGCCCGGCCAGCCGACGATGCTGCGGGTGTAGATGCGATCCTTATACTGGCCGACATCCGGGTTGATGATGCAGTGGGAGGTCATCACGATGGCGCCTGGGAAGGCAGCGAACTCTTTCTGCTGGTTCTGCCAAGCGGTGCCGTAGTTGCCGACCAGGTTCGGGTATTTCTTCAGTTCCGGATAGGCGTGGGCTGGCAGCATTTCGCCGTGGGTGTAGACGTTGATGCCGGTGCCCTGGGTCTGCTCGAGGATCTTCTGCAGATCGTGCAAGTCGTGGCCGGAGACCAGGATCGCCTTACCCTTGACCGCCTTGACGTTGACCTGCACCGGGGTCGGGTGGCCGAACGTCTCGGTCTCGCCCTTATCCAGCATCGCCATCACCTTGAAGTTCATCTGGCCGATGCGCATCGCGCAGGCGACCAGCGCGCCCAGTTCCGCCGGATCGGTGCCCAGCCAAGCCATGATGTCGTGGAATTCGGCGCCGATGGCATCATCCTGCTCGCCGAGTACGCGGGCGTGTTCCATATAGGCGGCGGCGCCCTTCAGGCCGTACAGGCAGAGCAGGCGCAGGCCGAGGATGTCGGCACCGACCTCAGCACCGCCACGGTTGACCGCAGCAGTCGGCGCCCAGGCCAGCAGGGCGGCCTTGTCTGCGGTCAGTTCGACGCTGGCCGGGCCCTGCAGCGCGGCCGGGGCTTCGCCCTTGGCCAGACAGGCGGCTTCATAGCGTTCTTTCAGGCTGGCGCGTGCCTGCTGGGCTTCGGCGATAAAGGTCAGGATGCGATCGCTATCGAAGTTGACGTTGGTCAGGGTGGCGAAGAAGGCCTGGCACACCCAGGCGTCGATGGCGCGGTCGACAATAGCAAAGCGGCGCGCTTCCACCGCATAGGCACTGACGCCCTGCAGCAGATAAATCAGTACGTCTTGCAGATCGGAGACTTCACTGGTCTTGCCGCACATGCCCATGGTGTAGCTGCAGCCGGTAGCCACCGGGGTACGGATGGTGTGTTCGCACTGGACGCAAAACATAAGGTTCTCCCTGATAGACGGAATATCGGGTCCGGCGGACCCGGGGTGTGGTTTGTCTATATCAAGGGGCGTGCCAGAAAAATTATTTGTTTTTTATCAATGAGATAATCTTGAATTGCGATGAAACTGAGTCAGATTAACCCAAGGCTGCGTGTGGTTAATATGACTCAGGGAGTCAGAATGACTCGCCGGATCGTCGAGGCGAGCCACCGAGGTCAACCGCTTCAGAGCATACCGCCGTCACCAATCTTCTCGCGCAAGAAGTCCAGCCAGACCCGCAGGCGCGGGGTGCGCTGGCTGTCGGCATAGAACACGGCATTGATTGGCCGCGAGGCGCCACTGTTACAGCGCGCCAGCACCTCGACCAGCTGGCCGCGCTCGCGATCCTCTTGGGTCATAAAGTCGGACAGACAGACCAATCCTTCACCGCGCAGCGCCAGATGCCGCAATGTTTCACCGCTGCTGGCCCGCAGTTGCGGGCGTACCGCCAACCGGTCGCCCTGCTCGGTGAGTAGCGGCCACAGATTGAGGTTCTCACTGGTACTGAAGCCCAATAACTGATGGTTGACCAGATCCTCCGGCAGATGTGGGGTGCCGTGGCGCGCCAGATAGGCGGGGGCGGCCAGAATGCGCAGGCGCGAACGTCCGAGCGGCATGGCATGCAGCGACGAGTCCGCCAACTCACCGATACGGATCGCCACATCCACCCGACGCTCAAGCAGGTTGATAAAGCCGTCTGAGCTCTCTAGCTGCAATTCAATCTGCGGAAAGCGCTGGCGGAATTCACTGACGATCGGCACCAGCATATGCAGGATAAACGGCGCTGCGGCATCGACGCGCAAGATGCCTTGCGGTTGCTGGCGGCGGGCCAGCAGGTTGTTCTCGGCATCGGCCAGATCATCCAGGATGCGGTGAGCGCGCTGATAGAACCATTCCCCCTCTTCGGTCAGACGCACCTGACGGGTGGTACGGGTCAGTAATTCGGTAGAGAGCTTCTGCTCCAGCCGTTTGACGCCACGACTGACCACCGAGTTGTCGACGCCGAGGTTATCGGCGGCCTGGCGAAAGCTGCCTGCCTTGACCACGGCGACGAACAGCGCCAGATCATCCGGTTGCGTACGCATTATTGCTCCTGCTGCGATGGTGAGCTTCGTTTATAGCGCTTTTAAGCAATAAAACCCAGTCGCGGCAGTGATGTGCGCCCCGCGGCGCAATCAACAACCACGGCGCGATCTGCCGTAGGCGCGACGGAATCCACACTTCCTGTTCGATATGACAGGTGTACATGGCCATATTGGCGCTGCTATCTCAGTGCTGAATCGTGCAACTGTTTGAAGTTGGAGGCAAATGGTTGCGAACCGGAGTGAGTCTGTTGCTACCGGGTGGGTTCGATTTTTTTGTGATTAAGCAGTTAATAGCGCGTAAATTTCCGCTTCCCACGCTGACAACTGTCTGCCTATCATCCAGAATGGACAAATGTCCAGAGCCATCGTGTATCACAAATTAGAGTGGCCACCGCAGAGGACTTCAGGGGGATAGGGATTGACGGGCAAGTACATCAACCCGGCAGATGAATTGCCAGTCCCGGACAGTGCGTGCCACTGTTCCGCAGAGGATTCGGCACCGACAACGTCGCTCACTCGGCAGCAAGCCATGCTGCAGGAGTTGGATGCGTTGCGCGCTGAAGTGGCGCGTCTGCAGCAGGACAATGCTTTTTTGCAACAGGACAACCGTCTGTTGCTAGAGAAGATTAATGCCGCGCTCGACGGTACGGGGATTTGTCTGTGGCAAGGCATGATCCGCACGGGCGAGTTGCGCGTCTTCAATTTGCAAAACTTCCGCGAAGGGGACATGGCGCCGCATTTTGATGAATGGCGGGCCAAGCTGCACCCGGAAGACAGCATTCGTGCTCAAGAGAGCTATTTTGGTCATCTGGCCGGTAAGGTGCCGTTTTATGAGGCGGAATACCGGACTATCAACCCGCAAGGGCAGGTGACCTGGCTGTGGGATCGGGGCCGCATCATCGAGTGGGATGAGCAGGGGCGACCGCTACGCATCATGGGCGCGCATATCGATATTACCCAGCGCAAGGAGTATGAGCGGCGGTTGGCACAACAGGCCAATACCGATGCGCTGACCGGGCTGCTTAATCGGCAGGGGTTCTGTCAGGCGTTCGATATCAATGCGTTCCGTACCCCGGCCGCGCTGATGTTTATCGATCTCGACGATTTCAAAGTGATCAATGACCAGCTCGGTCACGCCTGTGGCGACCGGGTGTTGCAGCGCATGGCTGACTGGCTGCGCAGCATGGTACCGGCCTCGGCGTTGTGCGGTCGCTATGGCGGTGACGAGTTTATCGTCTATCTGGATGAGGAGGTCACCCCGGCGCGTATGGCGACCCTGGCGCAGTCATTGCTGGCGCGGGTGGTCGAGTATGTGCCGGAGCCGGACAGTGCCTTGCGGGTGGGGATGAGTATCGGCATCGCGCTATGGCATACCCCGGGCATGGGCTTCAACCATGTGCTGGAGGTGGCGGATCGGGCGATGTACCACGCCAAGGATCGCGGCAAGCTGGCTTGGCATCTGCTGCAGATCTAGCCTGCACCATCCCCTTATCGCAGATAACACCAAGCCGGCCTGTCGCCGGCTTGGTCATTCTGGGCCGCCAGTTCGTAAACGGGACGGTTAATCCGCAAACGGATAGTCGGTATAACCGCGCGCGTCGCCGCCAAACAGGGTGGCCGGATCGTGCGCGGTCAACGGCAGGTGCTCGCGCAACCGGCGTGGCAGATCCGGGTTGGCGATAAACGGCCGGCCAAAACCAATCATGTCGGCCCAGCCGGCGGCAATCGCCGCACGGGCGCGCTCGCCGTCGTACTTGCCGGCATAGATGATCACATTCGGGAAGGCATCGCGTAGCGCCTGCTTGAACTCGACCCGCATCATCGGGGCATCATCCCAGTCGGCTTCGGCAATATGCAGATAGGCGACATCATGCTTGGCCAGCACGCGCGCTGCGGCGGTGTAGGTCTCTTCCGGCTTGGCATCGACCGTGCCATTCAGCGTGGTCAGCGGTGCCAGGCGGACGCCAACGCGGTCTGCGCCGATCTCGTCACTGACCGCCGCAACCACCTCATCCAGGAAACGCAGGCGGTTTTCCAGTGAACCGCCGTAGCCATCGGTGCGCTGGTTGGCTTCGGAGTCGATAAATTGGTTGATGAGATAACCATTGGCGGCATGCAACTCGATGCCATCAAAACCGGCCTCGACCGCATGGCGCGCCGCCGTGCGGAACTCAGTGATCACGGTGGCAATATCAGCCAGCGTCATGGCGCGCGGGGTGACGGTCTCGACAAAGCCCGGTGCACTGCTGCCATTATCGACAAACACGCGCACCCCTTCGGCGCGCAGCGCAGAGGAGGAGATCGGCTGCTCACCACCGATATTGTCCGGATGGGTGACGCGACCGACATGCCACAACTGCGCGAAGATCAGGCCACCCTTGGCATGCACCGCATCAGTGACCAGGCGCCAGCCGGCGACCTGCTCGGCGGAATAGATCCCCGGGGTCCAGGCATAGCCTTTACCGAGCGGCGAGATTTGCGTGCCTTCACTTACCATCAGCCCGGCGCTGCTGCGCTGGGCGTAATAGTCGGCCATCATGGCATTGGCCACATCACCCGGCTGGCTGGCGCGCGAGCGGGTCATCGGCGGCAGGACAATGCGGTTGGCAAGCTGGAAGCGGCCAAGCCGCAGCGGGGAGAACAGGCAATCAGTAGACATGGTGGGCTCCGTATGTGAACCAGAATCGGCAATGGAGCTATTCTGCCGACAGTTGGATGACGAAAACAGGGAGCCTGGCGCAGTAGATTGCTGCGTCAGACGCAGCAATCACTGTCTTACTGCAGACCGAGTCGCTTGGCCAAGCGGTTCAGGTTGGCGCGATCGAGTTGCAGAATGCGTGCCGTGGCACTCCAGTTGCCATCCTGTTGCGCCAGCGTGGCCGCGATCAGCTGGCGCTGGTAGTTGTCCACGCCATCGCGCAGTGACAGGGGGGCCTCAGTGGCGGCGTGCGCTGGCGCGGCGGAGGACGGAAGGGCGGTCTCTGGTCCGGTCTGTGGTTGCAGATCGAGATGTCCTGGCAGGATCAGCGGTCGTTCCGGTGTTTCGCGCGAGGCTTTGAGACTGGCGCGCATCAGCAGGTGCTCGAGCTCGCGCACATTCCCCGGCCAGTCATAGCTGTGCAGCAGGGCCAGCGCCTGCGGGTGCAGACCGATGCGTTGCAGGCCGAGACGGGTGCTGGCGGCCTGCAGGAAGTAGCCGCACAACTCGTCGAGATCACCCATATGTTCACGCAGTGGCGGGATCACCAGCGGATAGACCTTGAGACGATGATAGAGGTCGGCACGAAAGCGTCCGGCGGCGACTTCAGCTTGCAGATCACGGTTGGTGGCGGCGATCAGCCGCACGTTGACCCGCAATGGACGATCGGCACCGACGCGCTGGATTTCCCCCTGTTGCAGGGCGCGCAGCAATTTGGCCTGCAGTGGTAGCGCCAGCTCGCCGATTTCATCCAGGAACAGGGTGCCGCCATCGGCCAATTCGAACTTGCCGGCGCGCTCTTGCGTCGCGCCAGTGAAGGCACCTTTGACATGACCGAACAGCTCGCTTTCGGCGATAGCCTCGGGGAGGGCGGCGCAATTGACGTGGACCAGCACTTGGTCGGCACGGCGCGAGCCAGCATGCAGGGTGCGGGCGGCCAACTCCTTGCCGGTGCCGGTCTCACCGGTGATCAGTACCGCCAGATCGGTGGCGGCGACCAGACGGATCTCCTCACGCAACTTGTGCAGGATCGGGCTGTCGCCGACCAGCTCGCCTTCCCGATGACGCGCCTCTTGCACCAATTCACGTGCCAGCGCGCGCTGCTGTTCGCTGCTGCGCTCGAGGGCGCGGATCAGTGCAACGTTGCGCAGGGTGGCCGCCGCCAATGCGGCGAAGGCGGCGATGGTCATGTCATCAATATCATCGAACGCGCCCGGTTGCAGGGCATCCAGCGTCAGCGCACCGACCAATTGTTGATCGACATACAGGCTGCAACCCATGCAGGCATGCACATCGGCCTGGCGTTCGGCATCAATCGCCAACCAGCCATCGAACGGATCCGGCAGGCCGGCATCATCGGCAAAGCGCACTGGTTCTCGGCTGGCGAGAATGCGCGCCAGTCGTGGCTGTTCGGCGGGCCGGAAGCGCTGCCCCATCAACTCGGGAGCCAAACCATGCAGTGCCACCGGGATCAGTTCCCCCTCCTGTAGCTTGAGCAGGCTGACCGCGTCACACGGCAGTACGCTACAGATCGCCTCCACTAACCGGCGATACTGCAACTCCCCTGGCATCGAGGTGGAGAGGCCCACAGCAATCTGTAGCCAGGCCTGATCGCGAAGCGGCGGGGAGATGGGCATGAGAGATCCAGTGAAGGTGTATGAAGCGGCTATGTTAGCCAATCTGCGCTGGGCTGACTATTTGAGAAAGCGGGATGTGAGAGGCGGGAGGCGGGAGGCGAGATGCGAGAGGCGGGATGTGAGAGGCGAGAGGTGAGAAGCGAGAAGCGGAGGCGAGCAGCGAGAGGCGGGAGGCGAGATGCGGGAGGCGAGCAGCGAGAAGCGAGAGGCGAGAAGCGGGAGGTGAGAGGCGATAAGCGAAGGGGATTAGCCGATCTGCTCCGGCTTGCCGAGAAAACGCGGTTGCTTGTTCAGCAGATAGACATCAATCAGGCACAGTACGCGCGCCAGGCGTTCGCGCAGCCAGGTGCGCACATTGCTGTAGCCGGTCTCGTCGCCGGCATTCAGACCGATGGCGCGAATGCCAAAGTGGCGGGCGAGAAAGATGGCGCGCTCGTTGTGAAACTGCTGCGAGACCACGGTGTAGCTCTCCTGGCCGAACACCTCGCGAGCGCGCACCACTGAGTCCAGGGTGCGAAAGCCTGCGTAGTCACTATAGATCCGCTCGGCGGGGATCCCGGCCTTGACCAGCGCCCGACGCATCTCGCGTGGTTCGTTGTAACTGACATGGGCGTTGTCGCCGGAGACCAGAAAGAAGGAGGCCTTACCCTGTTGATACAGCGCAGCAGCGGCATCAATGCGGTGCCAGAAGTATTCGTTGCGTGAACCATCCGCCAGGAAGCGCGAGGTGCCGAGGATCACCGCCACCTTGTTGTAAGGGATCAGGCTGACATCGTCATAGGTGTACTGGCGTTGATCCTCGACCATCAGGTCAGAGACCAGCACCAGGATCAGGCAACCAAGCAATAGACCGGCCAGCACCCAGCCCACTCCGCGCAAGACGGGGCGTAGACGTTCGGGCCATGGCGGTAGCGATAACACGTGATAAGGGTCCTGCAGGGTCCAGAGAATAACGGCAACAGGTTACCGTCCTCGCGGCCATGGGTAAACCATACTGGCGCACACTGTGGCAGGTCGTGGCGGGTTTGCTGGAAATATGAACGGCGCGCCAGAGCGACGCGCCGTGAGGGATTAGCGGACTTCCTTGCCCTGCGCCTGCATGTCGGCGTGGTAGGAGGAACGCACGAACGGGCCGCACGCGGCGTGGGTGAAGCCGAGATCCAGCGCGATCTGCTTGAGCTCGTCAAACTCGTGCGGTGGCACATAGCGCTTGACCGGCAGATGGTGGCGGCTCGGTTGCAGGTACTGGCCGAGGGTCAGCATGGTGACGCCATGGGCGCGCAGATCCTTGAGCACCTCGACGATCTCTTCATTGGTCTCACCGAGGCCCATCATCAGACCGGACTTGGTCGGCACGTTCGGGTGCAGTTCACCCATGCGGCGCAGCAGCTCCAGCGACCATTTGTAGTCAGCGCCCGGGCGGGCGATGCGGTACAGGCGTGGGGCGGTTTCCAGGTTGTGGTTGAACACATCCGGCGGATTGTCCTTGAAGATCTCCAGCGCGGTGTCCATGCGACCACGGAAGTCCGGGGTCAGGGTCTCGATGCGGGTCTGTGGCGATGCGGCGCGGATGGCGGCGATACTGTCGGCAAAATGCTGGGCACCGCCGTCACGCAGGTCGTCTCGGTCGACCGAAGTGATCACCACATACTTGAGCTTCATCTCGGCGATGGTCTGTGCCAGTTTGGTCGGCTCCTCCGCGTCCGGTGCCAGCGGGCGGCCATGGGCCACATCGCAGAACGGGCAGCGGCGGGTACAGATAGCCCCCAGAATCATGAAGGTTGCCGTACCGTGGTTGAAGCACTCGGCCAGGTTCGGGCAGGAGGCCTCCTCGCACACCGAATGCAGCTTGTTCTTGCGCATGATGTTCTTGACGGCCTGGATCTTCTCGCCGGTGGCCGGCAGACGGATGCGCATCCAGTCCGGCTTGGGTAGCGGTGCCTCGTCGGCATCCGGCATAAATTTCACCGGGATCAGGGCCATCTTGTCAGCGTCACGCAGTTTGACGCCGGCTTCATGTTGTACTGGTTTGGTCATACGTCGCTCTCGGTAACGGTCGTCCAGGCGGTGATGCCCAGACGGCGGCACAAGTGCTGCAGCAACCGCTCACCCGCTTGTGCCGGGGTGTTGAGGCTGCCGAGCAGGCTGGTCTGGGTCATGGCCAGGCCAGCATAGCCGCAGGGGTTGATGGTCAGGAAGGGCGTAAGGTCCATGTTGACGTTGAGCGCCAGGCCGTGAAAGGTGCAGCCGTGGCGGACACGCAATCCCAGCGAGGCGATCTTGGCGCCGTCGACATAGACACCCGGGGCATCCGCTCGGGAGGCCGCGGTAATGCCGTCCCCGGCCAGCAAATCGACCACCGACTGCTCCATGGCGGAGACCAGATCACGCACCCCAAGGTTGAGGCGACGCAGATCAAGCAGCAGGTAGACAATTAGCTGGCCCGGGCCGTGGTAGGTGATCTGGCCACCCCGATCCGACTGCACCACCGGAATGGTGGTCTGATGCAGCAGATGTTCGGGTTTGCCAGCCTGGCCCTGGGTAAAGACGGGGTCGTGTTGTAACAACCAGATTTCATCCGGCGTATCGGCCTGACGCTGGTTGGTGAAGTCCTGCATCGCCTGCCAGGTCTGCAGGTAGGGACGGGTCCCTAAATGACGGACGATCAGCTGTGCCGGTTGCACCATTGTTTCCCTTTTGTTAACACGGTGAACCATTATACGCAGGCAACAGCTGAAAGCCAGTCGGGGAAATTAGAGCACCACGCGTACCAGTTCGAGCTTTCCGAGGGCTTCGTACATGGTCTCCAGGTGCTCCTTGCTGTGTGCAGTGACCGTGACGGTCAGCGACACATAGTTGCCCTTGGCGCTCGGCTTGCTGGTCGGGGCATAGTCACCCGGCGCATGCTGCTGCAGAACGGCCACCACCTGGGTGGTGAGATCTGGATGGGACAGGCCCAGGACTTTGAACGGGAACTGGCACGGGAACTCCAGCAATTCATCAAATTTGGTGTTGAGGGCCATAAGTCGCTCCACAAATAACAGTACAACAGATCAATATCATTCCGGCCGGTAGTCGTTAGACCTCCGGGCCGGCAAAAAGTGCCAATAAACAGGCCCTGACTAAAGCAGGGCCTGATTATAGACAGAAAGTGTGCAGCTTGTTTAGTTCAACAGGCGATGGAACAGCAGCACCAGGTAGTCCCACAAGCGGCTGAACAGCCCGCCCTGGTCGACATCTTCCAGTGCGACCAGCGGATAGGTGGCGATCTCCTTGTCATCCTGCTTCAGGCTGATAACCCCGACAGCATCCCCTTTCTTCAGCGGTGCGTTCAGGTCGCCATTCACCTTGAAGTCGGCCTTCAGGTTACCGGCGGAGTTACGGCCAACCACCAAGCTGATGTCTTCAGCGGTACCCAGGCTGACTTCACTCTTGTCACCCATCCAGATCCGCTGCTTGGTCAGTTCGCTACCGGCCTTGTACGGGGTCACGTTCTGGAAGAAGCGGAAACCGTAGGTCAGCAGCTTCTTGCTCTCTTCGGCACGCTGTGCTTCGCTGCCGGAGCCGATGACCACGGAGATCAGACGCATGTTCTCCGGACCAGTAGCGGAGGCTACCAGGTTGAAGCCGACTTCACTGACGTGGCCGGTCTTGATACCGTCGACGTTCAGGCTCTTGTCCCACAGCAGACGGTTACGGTTGTGCTGGACGATGCCGTTGAAGGTGAAATCCTTGTGCGAATAGATTTCGTATTCGGTCGGCAGATCGTGGATCAGTGCGCGACCCAGCATCCCCATGTCATAAGCCGTGGAGTAGTGGTTCGGGTCATACAGGCCGTGAGCATTGACGAAGTGGGTCTCCTTCATGCCGATACGCTGCGCCCACTGGTTCATCAGGCTGGCGAACGAGTCTTCGGAGCCGGCGATGTGCTCGGCCATGGCGATACAGGCATCGTTACCGGACTGGATGATGATCCCCATGTTCAGGTCCTGTACGCTGACCTGCTTGCCGACTTCGATAAACATCTTTGACGAGTCGGAGTAGTTCTTGGCCCAGGCGTTACGGCTGATGGTGACCATATCGGTCGGCTTCAGGCGACCGGACTTGATCTCCTGACCGACGACATAAGAGGTCATCATCTTGGTCAGGCTAGCCGGCGGCAGACGTTCATGTTCATTGGCACTGACCAGGATGTGACCGGTGTGGTAGTCCATCAGCAGGTAGGCCTTGGCCGCAATCTGCGGCGCAGCCGGAATGGCAATCGGCGCCGGTGCCGCAGCGGGCACAGGATCGGGTTTGGGCATGGCATTCGGCGTAGGAGTATTCGGCACCGGCGTCGGTGCAGGGGTTACGTCGGCCGCGACTGCAGCAACCGCAAAGCCAATGGCGCTACAGATAAGAAGAGATTTTGCCAGTTTCAACGTCTAGATCCTCAGTGACGGTCCAGGGCTAGGCTGGACCCATTTTGCGAGGCGGCCACTATAGCAAAGTGCTGCGCATCGCGCACCCGCCGGAGAGGTCAACGGGCTGTTTCGGCTTGTAGCAAGGATGTGGCAAGTTGTGTCAGCTGCGCGGGGTGACCGGGTCACAACTGGGTTCGCCGGGCGGGAACAAGCTGCTCGGCGAAGGTGACGACATTAGTTGACGAAGTAGGCCTGGGGCAGGCCACGGTCGCGAACAAAGGCCAGCATGGCGTCAGCCTGCGCGGGCGGTAGTGGCCCCATATGCAGACGGAATACCTGCTTGGCGGCGACGATCTGGATCGGCGTGCCAAACTTGCGGCTCAGTCGCTCGGCCTGATCATGGGCATTCTGTGCATTGTTGGTGGCCAGCAACTGGATGGTCTTGGCCTGGCTGCGGGCAATCAACTCACCAGCATTGGCCGGGCGCGGTGCGTGGATCAGATCCAGGCGCACCTTGGCAACCCCCTGACCGACGATACCGAGGCGCTGGGCGGCACCAAATGACAAGTCGAGAATGCGCTTGTCATGGAATGGGCCGCGATCATTGATGCGGACTACCAGCGTGCGGTTATTTTCCAGATTGGTGACCCGCACATAGCAGGGGATTGGCAAATTCTTGTGCGCAGCCGAGATGGCGTACTGGTCATACACTTCGCCATTGGAGGTAAAGCGGCCATGGAAGCCCGGGCCATACCAGGAGGCGGTACCCTCTTCGCTGTATTGTTCGATATCGCGCCAGACCTTGTAGTTCTTGCCGAAGACTTCGTAGTCGCTGTTGCCAATCTTGCTGTAGGTTTCAAATTGCGGCTGCACCCCCCCCATATAAACCAGACTGGGATCTGGCGGGGTGGTGTTGCTGCGGGCATTGCTATTGCTGCGTAAGAAGCCATCATTGCCGGTTTGCTGAGGCAAAGGGGAGGCCACGGTGCGGAAATTGAAGCTGTCAGTGGGGGGCGGTTCGACCGAGATGCGGGTCACCCCGTTGTTGCGTGCACGCACTTCCTGGACTTCCGTGACGCAGCCAGACAAACCGGCCAGCAGCAGTAGTAGTAACAGTCGTTCGATGATTCCATTCATGGTGCGTTTCCAACGGGTATGCCAGCTCGCGCGCTGGACTAAACAGGACCTTCTGGTCAATTAACAGACAACTACGGCGGGACAGTGTCGGCGACATTATGCAGGGGGTCAAGTAAACCCCCGCACAATGTATCGACTGACAGGCGTCATTGATGCAAATTTGCTCAGTTAGCGCACAAAAAACGCTTCACGATAGCCAGACTGGCGTAGTTGGCGCAAGGTTTGCTCGGCTTCGTCCTTGTTAAACGGCCCGACCTGCAGGCGATAGAAGGCATCGGCACTGACGATGCGCACCGCACTGCCATACTGCCGGCGCAAGGCGTTGGCGGCTTCGTTAACCTTGTCGACCGAGTTGCTGGCCATCAACTGGATGGTGCGCGCCTCATAGCGGGCAATGATTTCGTCGGCATTGGCGGGGCGCGGTACCTTGATCAATTCAACGCGCACATGGGCTGTGCCTGGGCCGACCATCCCCAGATGCTTGGCGGCGCCATGCGACAGATCGAGAATGCGGTCGCCATGGAATGGCCCGCGATCGTTCACGCGCACCACGACCGCCTTGCCATTATCCAGATTGGTGACCTTGAGATAGGAGGGCAGCGGCAGATGCTTGTGGGCGGCCGAAATCGACTCCTGATCGTAGACTTCGCCGTTCGAGGTATACATGCCGTGAAAGCCCGGTCCATACCAGGAGGCGGTGCCCTCCTCGACGTAGTTGTCCAGGTTGTTCCACACCTTGTAGTTCTGACCGAACACCTGATAGTCTACGTTGCCGATACGACTTTGCGGTTCAAACACCGGCTTGACTCCGTCGACCCCTTGCAGATCGGGCATATGGTAGCTGCTGGCTGTCGGCGGGGTGTTATCGCGTGCCGGGGTGGCGGTGCGATGGGTGGTACTACAAGCGGCCAGCAACAGCAGGCCGAGCACGGGAAGACGATTAACGAAGTAGCGCATGATAGGCTCGGTAAAGCTCCTGACTTAACTGAAAGACCGCCATCGCATACAGCGGGCTGCGATTATAGCGGGTAATCACATAAAAATTCTGGCACGCCACCCAGTATTCCTCACCTTCCGCTTGCTGAAAGCGGAGCAACTTCACAGGTGTGTTGGCGGGCAGCGTCTGGCTCAGGTGTACGCCAGCGACCTGCAGTTGCTGCCAGGTCTGGGTCAGATCCGGTTTGTCGTCAATCAGGGAGGCGACACCTGCCGGGTCATCAATGCGCGCGGGTAGGGCAACCGGGCTATTTTCTTGCCAACCATGGTCAGCCAGATAGAAGCCGACACTGCCAATGGCATCTGCGGCGTTACTGAACAGATCCTTGTGACCATCGCCATCAAAGTCCTGCGCCCAGGTCAAATAGCTGGTCGGCATAAACTGGCCCATCCCCATGGCCCCGGCGTAGGAGCCTTTAGGCGAGCGCAGATCCCAGCCCTGCTGTTGCGCCAGGCGGACATAGCGCGCAAATTCACGGCTGAAATAGTCGGCGCGTGGCGGGTAGAGAAAGCCGAGCGTATACAGCGCATCGAGCACCGGATAGTTGCCCATCCGTGTACCGTAGAAGGTCTCCACCCCCATGATGGCCAGGATCACCTCGGCGGGAACATGCAGTCGGCGCTGGGCAAACGCCAGCCAGTCAGCATGGTCGCGCCAGAAACGCGCGCCGGTCTGGATGCGCTCCGGGGTGAGGAACAGGGCGCGATATTGATACCAGGGCTTGGCTTCCCACGGACGGTTGATGGCATCAAGCACCGGCTGGAGCGGTTGCGCCTGGTCGACGGCATCGATCAATTGATCGAGCGGGATCTGCAGACTGGCAGAGAGCGCCTGCAGACGGGCTTGATCCTCGGCGCGCAGGGGCGCGGCCATGGCGGGCATGGCCAGCCACAGACCGAGAAAAGCGTATAGACCGAACCGCCAGCCGTGTCGCATCAGGCCAGCAACCGGCGATGGGTGTGGATCGACATCAGGATGCCGAAGCCAGCCGCCAGGGTGACCATCGAGGTGCCCCCATAGCTGATCAGCGGCAATGGCACGCCGACCACCGGCAGCAGGCCACTGACCATGCCGATATTGACGAATACGTAGAAGAAGAAGGTCAGGGTCAGTGAGCCACCAAGCAGACGCTCGAATGAGCCTTGTGCCTGCAGGCAGATATTCATGCAGCGCAGGATGACGTAGAGATACAGGCTCATTACCAGCAGGAAGCCCATCAGGCCGAACTCTTCACTCAGTACGGCGAAGATAAAGTCGGTATGGCGTTCGGGCAGAAACTCCAGCTGAGACTGGGTACCGTTGAGCCAGCCCTTACCAAATACGCCGCCCGAGCCGATGGCGATCTTCGACTGGATGATGTGGTAGCCGGTGCCCAGCGGATCAGTGTCCGGATTGAGGAAGGTGAGCACGCGCTGACGCTGGTAGTCATGCATCAGGAAGAACCACAGCACCGGCAGGAAGGCGCAACCCAGTGCCACGGCGGTCAGGATCAGATACCAGTTCATCCCGGCGAGGAAGATCACAAAGAAGCCGGAGACCGCCACCAGAATGGCGGTGCCCAGATCCGGCTGTTCGGCAATCTGCAACGTCGGTATCAGCACCAACACCAGGGCGATGCCGACCTGCTTCCAGTTGGCTGGCAATGGATGGCGGCACATGAAACCGGCAATGGTCATCGGCATGATGATCTTGAGAAATTCCGAGGGCTGGAATTTGACGAAACCGAGGTCCAGCCAGCGTTGCGCCCCTTTGCCGATATGACCGAATACCATCACGCACAGCAGCAGAAAGATACACAAGGCAAAGGCAGGGGGTGCCCAGCGGGCATAGAAAGCCGGGGGCAATTGCGCCATGAAGATCATCAGCACGAACGCCATCCCGGTACGCAGCAACTGCCGCACCAGCATGTCAGGATGTTGCCCCGAGGCGGAGTAGAGCACCACCAGCGAGACGCACAGCAGCGCCAGCAGACCCAGCATCAGCGGCGGGTCAATATGGAATCGCTGCCAGATAGAGCGATGGGGAGCGTTCATCAGTTATCCTCCACGGCGGTGGGCTGGGGGGCTGTCGGGTCGGCTGGGCTATCCCCGTTGCTGTCTTCCGGGATCGGGTTGACTGGCGCATCGTCAGTACCCAGATCCGGGGCCAGAGTCGCCGGATCTGGCGTATCTTCGCTGCTGTTGTCCGGATTATTGCCATCGCCGGTATCGGTGGCGTTATCTTTGCCAAGATCGGTCGGTGTTGCGGCACTGGCCTTCGGATCCAGCAGGTAGGCATCCAGCACCTGACGGGCCACCGGGGCCGCATTGGTACTGCCGCCACCGGCGTTTTCCAGAATCAGCGAGATCACCGCCTTGGGCGCCTCATAGGGGGCGAAGGCGACGAACAGCGCGTTATCCCGGTGCTCCTCCTTCAGGCGCTTGGCATCGTATTTCTGGTCCTGTTTCATGCCGATAACCTGAGCGGTCCCGGATTTGCCCGCGGCCTTATAGGGGGTGTTGGCAAACGCCTTGCGCCCGGTCCCCTCGTGACCGTTGATGACGCGGAACATCCCTTCCATCGCCACCTTCCAGTAGTTGTCATCCTTGACGGTCAACACCTTGTCGGTCGGTTCACGATAGGGTTCGATATGGCCGTCGCCCTCTTTGGTCGACTTGAGCATGTGCGGGATGACGTTATGGCCATGCTGGGTCAGGATGCTGTGCGCGCGGGCCAACTGGATCGGCGTGGCGGTCCAGTAACCCTGACCGATACCGACCGAAATGGTGTCGCCGAGGAACCACATCTGGTGACGGCGGGCACGTTTCCAGTCACGTGACGGCATCACCCCCTTGGTCTCTTCATACAGATCCAGACCAGAGAACTGACCAAAGCCGAAGGTGGTCATGTACTTGTGCATGGTGTCGATACCGGTGCGGTAGGCCAGGTCATAGAAGAAGGTATCCGCTGATACTTCAATGGCGCGGTAAACGTCGAGCCAACCGTGGCCCCACTTTTTCCAGTCGCGGAACTTATGCGTCGAGCCCGGTAACTGGAAGAAGGGGCCGCCGAAGAACTTGCTATAGGGGGTGATCGCCCCTTCGTTCAACCCCATGACGGCCAGCAGCGGTTTCACCGTCGAAGCCGGGGCGTAGCCGCCCTGAGTGACGCGGTTGATCAGTGGGCGTGATGGGTCATTGAGCAGCGCCGCATATTCTGGACCACGGATGCCGCGCACAAACAGGTTCGGGTCATAGCTTGGCGACGAGACCAGCGAGAGTACGGCACCGCTGCGTGGATCGAGGAGTACCAACCCGGCACGATAACCGCGCAGCAACTCCTGTACTTTCTGTTGCAGGTGCACATCAATGGTCAGGGTCAGGTCTTTACCGGCCACCGGCGGTTGGTACTTGAGGGTGCGGATCACGCGGCCGCGGTTATTGACTTCGACCTCCTGATAGCCGGATTGGCCATGCAGCAGGTCTTCGTAATACTTTTCGATCCCGAGCTTGCCGATATCGCGGCTGGCGGCGTAGTTGGTCAGCTTGCCCTGCTCATCGAGCTTTTTCAGGTCTGTGGTGTTAATGCGTGCCACATAGCCCAGCGCATGGGTCAGGGTGTCACCAAACGGATAGAAACGGGTCAGGTAGGCTTCAATGCTGGCGCCCGGAAAGCGGTACTGGTTGACCGAGAAGGCGGCGACCTGCTCCTCGCTCAGCTTGTCAGCCAGGATGACCGGCATAAAGCGACGATGGCGTTTGACCTCTTTGAGGAATCGGGTCTTGTCGTCCTCTTCCAGGCCCAGCAACTTGGCCAGCTCATCGACCTTGGCTGGCAGATCATCCATCTGCTCCGGAATGATTTCCAGACTGAACACCGGACGGTTCTCGGCCAGCAGGATGCCATTGCGATCGTAGATCAGACCGCGTGGTGGCGCCACCGGCACCACCTTGATGCGATTGTCATTGGAGCGGGTCTGATAGTCGTCATGGTGGATCACCTGTAACACATACAGGTTACCGAGCAGCATCAGGGTGAGCACACAGACGCCAACCATGGCGACATAGGCGCGGCGGCGAAACAGGGCACCCTCGGCATGGTTATCCCGGATGGAGATCTTCTGTTCCGGCATGCGTTACTCCCGGTGATAGGGGTGATTGGTGGTCAGGCTCCAGGCCCGATACAGGCTTTCAGCCACCACGATGCGCACCAGAGGATGTGGCATGGTCAGCGGCGAGAGCGACCAACTCTGCTCAGCCAGCGCCTTGCACTCCGGTGCCAGCCCTTCCGGGCCGCCGATCAGCAGGGCGACATCGCGGCCATCCTGCTTCCAGGCTTCCAGTTGTTGTGCCAATTGCGGTGTGGTCCACGGCTTACCCGGGATATCCAGCGTGACGATACGCGCCCCCTTGGCACAGGCGGCCAGGGTCAGTTCGCCTTCCTTTTGCAGGATGCGCGCGATATCGGCATTCTTGCCGCGTTTGCCGGCCGGGATTTCGACCAGCTCGAGCGGTAGATCACGCGGGAAGCGGCGCTGGTACTCCTCGAACCCGGTGGTGACCCAGTCGGGCATGCGGGTACCTACCGCAATCAGCTGGATTTTCATGCACGGGCAGCCAGATCTTCAGGATGAACGCGCCACAGCTTTTCCAGCTGATACAGATCGCGTGTTTCGTCCTGCATCACATGGATGATCACATCACCCATGTCGACCAGTACCCATTCGCCCACGTCTTCCCCTTCGATGCCGAGCGGCATCAAGCCGGCATGGCGCAGTTCTTCGGCGACATGATCGGCAATCGAGCGCACATGGCGGTTGGAGTTGCCGCTGCAGATAATCATGCAGTCGGTAATGCTGGAGTGACCACGAACATCCAGGGTGACAATGTCACGGCCTTTCAGATCATCAATTTTGTCGGCAATGAATGCGTGCAGTGCGGGACCTTGCAAGAGCGCCTCCGTCAGCGGTAAATCGGGTTAATCAGGAAATGGGGGCGGATTATACCACGAGCGGGCGGTAGATCCCCTGTTCGCGGATATATTCCGCAACCTTTTGCGGCAGCAGGCCAGGTGGCAGCTGATCGTGGGCGAGCAGGGTGCGCACCGCCGTGGCGGAAATGTCGATCGGCCGGTTACAGACCAACGCCAGTTTGCCATGCGATGCCTGATGCAGTTCGCTGGGATCTTGCATCTCATGCTGGTGGATCCAGCGCGCCAGATCCGGGGGAAACAGGCTGTCCCAGCCCGGGCGCACACTGACCACCAGATGGGCCAGCGTGGTCAGCTCCTGCCAGCGGTACCAGGTTGGCAATGAGAGTAGGGAGTCCATGCCCATCAAAAAACAGATCGGCGTGTTGGGCCATTCATTCCGCATCGCCTGCAGGGTATCAAAAGTGTAGGAGGGCAGGCTGCGGCGGAGTTCGCGGTCATCAGCGACAAAGCCGGGGTAGGCTGCGGCGGCCAGTTCAACCATCGCCAATCGCTGCGCACTGCTGGCCACCGGTTGGGGGCGATGCGGCGGGATATGGTTGGGCATCAGCCGGATCTGGGCCAGCCCGAGCTGGTGCATGATCTCCTGCGCCGGACGCAGGTGGCCATTGTGGATCGGATCAAAGGTGCCACCGAGAATGCCGATCGCTGCGGTCATGCGCCGACCACCAGTTGCAGGGCGGCGCGATGACGAAAGCCCAGACACAGACTCTGCAACAGCAGCCAGGCCTGCTCCTGATCCAGACGGCGGATGGTGATATCCAGTTGTGCCATCACCGCCAGCATCTGCTGCAACTGAGCACTGTCAAGCCGTTGCAGGGCTTGCTGGTAGAGCGGTTGACGGCTCTGCCACACCTTGGCCTGTTCCAGCGCCATGCCCATCGGTTGGCCGCCATCGATTGCCAGGCGCAGTCGAGTGAGCAGTTCAACTTCGCGGCCGAGTGTCCAGGCCAACATGCCGGCCTCTACCCCTTCATCGCGCAGTTGCAGCAGCATGCGCTGGCCACGATTGACCTTGCCTTCAAGCAAGGTATCGAGCAACTGGAACGGCGTGAAGTGGTTCTGCCGGGTGATGTTGTCCTGTACCTGTGCCAGGCTGATCGGCGCGGGCAGGCCGAGCAGGGCCAGTTTCTCCATCGCTTGGGCGGCGCCAAGCAGGTTGCCCTCGAAGGCATGGCACAGGAAGCGCACTGCATCAGGGTGTAGGCGCAAGTTATGTTGGCGGGCGCGTTGCTCCATCCAGCGCGGGAAAAACCGGCTGTCCGGGAAATTGACCGGGATATAGACGCCGGTCCGCGACAGGGCGTCAAACCATTTGGCCTTGCTCTGCGCCAACGACGGGCGTGGGCCGGTGATCAGCAACAGCAAATCCGGATGTAACAAGTTGAGCAAGGTCTGCACCCGCTCCGGCCATTCGCGGGGCAGTTTCTCGCCGAGTTCGATTTCCAGTATTTGCCGGCTGGCAAACAGGCTTAAGGATTGGGCGCTGGCGATGATCTCGGCCCAGTCGGGCTGTTCGTCCAGCGTAAACAGATGACGTTCGGTAAAGCCTTGGCTGGCGGCGGTATGCCGGATGGCATCGCAGGCTTCCAGCCGTAGCAGTGGCTCATCGCCACAGACCAGATAGCAGGGCTTGAGCCCTGCTTTCAGGTGGTCGGCCAGCTGTTCGGGAAACAGCCGCATCAGAACTTCACGCGGCTGAGCTGGATCAGGATCAGCGCGGCGGTCTGCTTACGCATCTCGTCGCGTAACTGCTCCTGCTCCCGGCTGGAGGCCAGCGCTTCGGAGCTCTTGTTCAGGAAACTGCGGTTAAAGCTGGCGTTAAAACGTTGATCCGGATGCCCAGGCACATGCAAGGTGTACTCGGTATTGAACAGCATCAGGTATTCGACGTTTTGCGCCCGGCTATCCACCGAGGCCACCTGGTTTTTGACCTGCATTTCGCCGAGTTTCAAGGAGGGGATCCCGTCACTCGGTGGCACCAGCTCGACCCCGACATGGCGCAGATTGGTGGCGACCTGACGATACAGATCGTCACGGTCATCGCCTACCAAGGTGACCTTGCGAAAGGAGGGGATGGACTCTTCGCCACGCATATGAAAACCACAACCACTGAGCCCCAGGCTCAGCAGCAATAGAGTGAGCAGCGCGCGCATCCAGCCTCCTCGCACGAACGTTAGGAACGGGGTGGCGGGCAACTTAGCCCACCACCAGGTTCAGCAGCTTGCCCGGTACATAGATCACCTTGCGCAGCGCCTTGCCATCAATGAACTTGATGACGGTGGCATCGGTCAGCGCCAGATCCTTGACCTGATCCTCGCTGGCGTTTGCCGCCACGGTGATCTTGCCACGTACCTTACCATTGACCTGCACCACGACCAGCTTCTCGTCCTCGACCAGCGCGGTATTGTCAGCCTGCGGCCAGGCCGCGTGGTCGACATCACCGCTACCCCCCAGTGCCTGCCACAGCGCGAAGCCGATATGCGGCACGATGGGGTAGAGCATCAGTACCACATTGCTCAGCACTTCCTGGGTCAGGGCACGATCCTGCGCGCTCTCCTGCGGGGCCTTGGCCAGACGGTTCATCAGCTCCATGATCGCAGCGATCGCGGTGTTGAAGGTCTGACGGCGGCCGATGTCATCGGACACCTTGGCGATGGTCTTATGCAGTTCGCGACGCAGGGTCTTCTGCTCGTTAGTCAGGCTGGCGACATCCAGCGCGGCGACGTCACCCCGCGCGACGTGTTCGGCCACCGCCTTCCACAGACGACGCAGGAAACGCTGCGCACCTTCGACACCGGACTCCTGCCATTCGAGGGTCAGGTCAGCCGGAGAGGCGAACATCATGAACAGACGCACGGTGTCGGCACCGTAACGCTCGACCATCAGCTGCGGGTCGATACCGTTGTTCTTCGACTTGGACATCTTGGTCATGCCGGCATGCACCACTTCACGACCTTCGTTGTCGACTGCCTTGGTGATGCGACCCTTCTCGTCTCGCTCAACCTTGACATCGACCGGGCTGACCCAGACACGGGCGCCGTTGTCGGTGTAGTAGAAGGCATCGGCCAGCACCATGCCCTGACACAGCAGGCGGGTGAACGGCTCGTCACTCTGCACCATGCCGGCATCACGCAGCAGCTTGTGGAAGAAGCGCGCATACAGCAGGTGCATACAGGCGTGTTCGATACCGCCGATGTATTGATCGACCGGCAACCAGTGGTTGGCCTTGGCCGGATCGAGCATGCCTTCCTGATAGTCCGGGCAGCAGTAGCGCGCGTAGTACCAGGAGGACTCCATGAAGGTGTCGAAGGTGTCGGTTTCGCGCAGGGCTGGCTGGCCGTGATAGGTGGTCTTGGCCCAGTTGGCATCGGCCTTGATCGGACTCTGCACGCCATCCATCACGACCTCTTCCGGCAGGATCACCGGCAGTTGGTCGGCCGGTGCCGGGACCACGGTGCCATCTTCCAGATTCAGCATCGGGATTGGCGCACCCCAGTAACGCTGGCGGGAGACGCCCCAGTCACGCAGGCGATAGTTGACGGTCTTCTCGCCCTTGCCGAGCGCCATCAGCTTGTCGCTGATCGCGGTGAAGGCGGCGGCGAAGTCCAGTCCGTCGAATTCGCCGGAGTTGAACAGCACACCCTTGTCGGTGTAGGCGGCAGCGGAGATATCCAGTTCGCTGCCATCGGCCGGACGGATCACGGCACGGATGTCGAGGCCATACTTCTGTGCGAATTCAAAGTCGCGCTGGTCGTGGGCCGGAACCGCCATCACGGCGCCGGTGCCGTAGTCCATCAGCACGAAGTTGGCGACCATCACCGGGACGCGACGGCCATCCAGCGGATGAAGGGCATACAGGCCGGTGGCCATACCCTTTTTCTCCATGGTGGCGAGTTCGGCTTCAGCAACCTTGGTGTTCTTGCACTCTTCGAGGAAGGCGGCGAGATCAGCGTTGTGTTCAGCGGCCTGCTTGGCCAGCGGGTGACCGGCGGCAATCGCCACATAGGTCACGCCCATCAGGGTATCCGGACGGGTGGTGTAGATATCGAAGGTCTCGGTGCTACCGTCGACCGCGAAGGTCATGGTCAGCCCTTCGGAGCGGCCAATCCAGTTGCGCTGCATGGTCTTGACCATCTCCGGCCAGCCATCCAGCTTGTCCAGATCGGTGAGCAGCTCTTCGGCGTAAGCGGTGATCTTGATGAACCACTGCGGGATCTCTTTTTGCTCCACCGGGGTGTCGCAACGCCAGCAGCAGCCATCCTGCACCTGTTCGTTGGCGAGCACGGTCTGGTCGTTCGGGCACCAGTTGACCGAGGAGGTCGTCTTGTAGACCAGCCCTTTCTTGAACAGTTCGGTGAAGAACCACTGTTCCCAGCGGTAGTAGTCCGGGGTGCAGGTGGCGACTTCACGATCCCAGTCGTAACCGAGGCCCAGCATCTTCAGCTGGCCCTTCATGTATTCGATGTTCTCGTAGGTCCACTTGGCCGGGGCCGAGTTGTTCTTGATGGCGGCGTTTTCTGCCGGCAGACCGAAGGCGTCCCAGCCGATCGGCTGCATGACGTTCTTGCCGTTCAGGCGCTGGTAGCGGGAGATCACGTCACCGATGGTGTAGTTGCGCACATGCCCCATGTGTAGACGACCAGACGGATACGGGAACATGGAGAGGCAGTAGAACTTCTCCTTGTCGACCTTTTCCACGGCCTTGAACGTCAAGTTCTTGGCCCAATGCTGCTGGACGTTGGATTCCAGTTCCTGGGGATTGTAGAGCTCTTGCATGGCTGACATCGGTGATATCCGGTATGTGTGAGATGGATAGGCTATCCTGTTGGAAAATCGCCATAGAATACTGACTAACGCCGCTGCCAACAAGCACGGAACAGCCACGTGCCGGCTGGTAAGGGGCGCGCCCACTGACAGGAGGTGTGTCATGCCCAGACAACTGCAAGGTTATGAAGCCTTTATCCGCCGGTTGCAGCAGGAGTGGCGCGAAGCGGAACAGGCCACGTTGCCCGAGTTGGTCGAACGAACCAGTGCCTATCTGGAGGCTGCTGGCGAGTTGACCAAGGATGAATTGGCGCTGATCCGCGAGTATGTCCACCATGATCTGCAGGCGTTTCTCGATGCGCCGGGCGGATATCGCGATTCAGCCTTTTTCCAGGCGCTGCAACATTCCATTTGGGCGGGATTGCTCGAGTTGTGCGACCGCACCCGTATCGAATGGCTGGCCACCACTGATGAGCTGGCGCGCAAGGGGGTGTATCAGGCTGGCGAGCGGGTCGCGTTCGGTCAACTGGTGTGCGAGCAGTGCGGGCAGACCCACACCGTCCTGCATCCCGAGCGCATCCTGCCCTGCATCCAGTGCGGCGGGACCCATTTTCGTCGTGAGCCGCTGGCGCCCTGAGCGGATAACTGTCTGCAAAGGGGACGCTTGATAGGAAAATAGCCCAATCCCGCCGTCGGGATATGGTTTATTTGACGCTCGATGCGCAGCTTGCCCGATCAAGATGACCGGGCGCTGACACTTTTTTTACCTGAAATCGTGATTCAACGGTCGATCGAAGTTGAATTTTTGCCCGCAGACAGGAAAAATGCGGCTCCGATCACCCTCTCGTCTGGTAACGAGGTGGATGCACTCTGGTGCTTCGCCGTCTGCCATGCGGACCGGGGTCTAGCCCGTGTGAATAACGATGACAGGAATGCTAATGAATAAGTTCCGCCACGCCGTCAGTGTGCTGTTGGGTGCCATGCTCCTGCACAGCCTGCCGGCTTCTGCACTTGAATACACGCTCCCTGCTGCCAATAGCCGTCTGATTGGTGAAAACCAGCAGTTCCAGGTGCCGGAAGGCAATCTGCCGTTGGAGGCAATCGCCGCCCAGGTCCAGCTCGGCCTGACCAACGTGATGGAGGCCAACCCGGGTGTTGATCCGTATCTGCCGAAGCCGGGCAGTACCCTGTTGATCCCGCATCAGCTGATCCTGCCGGATGCACCGCGTGAAGGCATCGTTATCAACGTGGCTGAAATGCGCCTGTTCTATTATCCGAAGGGCAAGAACGTGGTCGAAGTGCTGCCGATCGGTATCGGTCAGCTGGGCAAGGATACGCCGGAAAACTGGGTCACCAAGATCCAGAGCAAGCGTCCGAACCCGACCTGGACGCCGACCGCCAAGGTGCACGCCGAATATGCGGCGCGTGGCGAGTACCTGCCTGCCGTGGTCCCGGCGGGTAAAGATAACCCGATGGGTCTGTTTGCCATGTATATAGGCAATCTGTACGCCATCCACGGCACCAATGCCAACTTCGGTATCGGTCTGCGTGTGAGCCATGGCTGCGTGCGTCTGCGTAATGACGACATCGCCTACCTGTTCAAGCAGGTACCGGTCGGTACTCGCGTGCAGTTCGTCAACCAGCCGGTCAAGGTGGCTGTCGAGCCGGATGGCGCACGTTATATTGAAGTGCACCAGCCGCTGTCGACCTCGGAAGAGGAGATGAACTCCAGCGCTAATGCGCCGTTGCCGATGAGTGCTGCGGTGACCAAGTTCATCGCCCACCCGGATACCGACTCCTCCCTGCTCAAGCAGGTGTTGGAACAGCGTACCGGCGTACCGACCCGTCTGAACCCGGTGATGACCGCCGCCCAATAACCGGCGCCCTCACTCCGTCCTGACAACACGGCAGCTTTGGCTGCCGTGTTGCATTATATCGGTTTTTTAACCTGCTACCGGTTGCATTGTTCGATAATTCTCCGTTACGCTGGCGCCCGTTGTCCGGGAGAGGACAAGCTGTCAGATGCCAAGGGAGTGTATATGCCGCACCGGTTATGGACCGACAAACGCAAGCTGGTCTGGGTCCTCAGTCTACTGCTGTTATCGGCGTTCTTTCTGATCAGCTGGAGCAGTTATCGGGTGGCGCATAACTCGTTGCGCGAGCAGATCGAGACCAACACCCTGCCGTTGACCAGCGACAATATCTATTCCGAAATCCAGCAGGACCTGCTGCGACCGATTTTTATCTCTTCGTTGATGGCGCATGACACCTTCGTGCGTGACTGGGCGTTGTCGGATGAGCAAAATCCGGCGCCGATGACCCGCTATCTGAAAGAGATCCAGGATCGCTTCGGCACCATCACCAGCTTTTATGTCTCGGACAAGACCGGACGTTATTACCACTCCAGCGGTGTACTCAAGACGGTGAGCCAACGTGACCCCGCCGATGCCTGGTATTTTCGCGTGCGCGATCTGACGCCCGGCGAAGAGTATGAAATCAACATTGATACTGATACGGCGGATCGCACCAAGACCAATGTATTCGTTAATTACCGGGTCTATGACTTTGATAAGGGCTTGATTGGGGTGACCGGGGTCGGACTTGGTGTCGATAAGGTCAAACAGCTGATCGAGAAGTACCAGCAGCGCTACAACCGCACCGTCTATTTTGTCGACAATAATGGCGAGGTGACGCTGCATGGCAGTCAGTTCCATGGCACTGACAACTTGCATCATGATCCGGTTTTGTCACCGTTTGCTACCCGTATTCTGACCTCGCCGAGCGGCTCGTTCCAGTACGAGCGCAATGGCCATGATGTCTATCTGAACAGCCGGTTGGTGCCGGAGTTCAAGTGGTACCTGATGGTTGAGCAGACCGAGCATGAGTCGGAGTCGACCCTGCAGGCCACGCTGCTCGGCAACCTGCTGATCAGCGGCGTGGTCACGCTGGCCATCCTGGTGGTGGCCAATCTGACGTTGGGGCGGTATCAGCGACGGCTGGAGCAGATGGCGACCACCGACAAGCTGACCGGTACCCTGAGTCGCCAGGTGTTTCAGGTGACCTTTGACCATGCGCTGCTGCAAGCGCGGCGCCAGCAGCAGGTCACCTCGCTGTTGTTGATGGATATCGACCATTTCAAACAGGTGAACGATCAGTTTGGCCATGAGGTCGGTGACATGGTGCTACGCCGGGTGGCGCAGGAGATCAGCATCACCCTGCGTGCGTCGGATATTCTCTGTCGCTGGGGCGGCGAGGAGTTTGTCGCCGTGCTGGCCGACTGTGACGGACTGGCCTGTGCCGCCATCGGTAACAAGATCCGCGAGGCGGTGGCGGCGATGCAGTTTGAGGTCAATGGTGTGCACTTCAGTGTCACCCTGAGTGCCGGTGCAGCCGAGTATCACGACAACGAGGCCAGCCTGGTGATGAACCGTGCTGATAAGGCGCTGTATCGCGCCAAGGGTGAAGGGCGTAACCGGGTGGTCCTGGCGACCTGAGCCAGCATGCTGATCAGTCAGGCACACCGCAGAGACAACCTCTTTCGCCAACGCGCCATCAACCCTTCCATGGGGGCTCGATGGCGGCACCCCTGCCGCCAACGGTTGGCGCAATAGGCTATCTCTCCAGCGCTAACCACTGGCATGGCCACCTCAAGGGTGGCCATTTGTTTCGTGCTCGCGAGCGGTGTGGCGGGTCAGATTACAGCGGACGACGCTGCGGGCGGCGCAATGCGAAGGCCATGCCGAGGGCCACGGCGACCCAGATGATCAGCGGCCAGCTACCGACGCGGTTGTACGGGGTTTCGCCCTTGGCGCCGGCCACCTTGACGCGCAGCACCTCAGCCTGGAACTGCGGCAGGCGGGCCAACTCATGGCCCTGGCCATCAAAGGCCACGGTGACGCCGCTGTTGGTGGCGCGGATCACCGGCTTGCCATATTCGATGGCGCGCATACGGGTGATCGCCATGTGCTGCCATGGGCCGTGCGAGCCGCCGAACCAGGAGTCGTTACTCACGGTCAGGATATAATCGGTGTCCGCATTGACGTTCTGGCGCAACTCATCGGAAAACGCCATCTCGTAGCAGATCGAGGTGGCGAAATGCTGACCGTGCACCAGCAGGTTGGGCTGAATCGTACTGCCCTCGCTGAACGATGACATCGGCAGATTGAAGAATGGTGCCAACGGCCGCAGCAGGTTGCCGAACGGCACGAACTCACCAATCGGCACCAGATGGCGTTTGTAGTAGCGGTTACCGGTGCCGAACTGATAGACATCGTGGCCGGCATCGTCCATTTGGCCCATCCCGATCACGCCGTTATAGAAGTGTTGCCCGGCGGTGTCGAAGTACTGGATCCCGGTGATGAAGCCGACCTTGTTGGCGCGCAGGGTGTCATCCATGTTGGCCAGGAACTCGCTCATCTCGTTTTCCAGCGCCGGTACCGCCGACTCCGGCCACACCAATACATCGGCGTTCTGGTGATCCTTGCTCAGGGCCAGATACTTCTGCAGTGTCGGCTTGATGTTGTTCGGATCCCATTTGGTGGCCTGGGCGATGTTGCCCTGCACCAGCGCAAAATCCAGCGCCTTGCCCGGTGTGGTCCACTGCTGCGGATGGAGCAGGAACCCGCCGCCATATAACGCGACCGGCAGCAGCAGGAAGGCAACGCGGCGCTGACGTAGCGCCAGCCACAGACCGCTGACCGATAGCAGCAGGGCGAGGGTCACCCCCTGTACGCCGAGCAGGGGCGCATAGCCAACCAGCGGGGTATCGATTTGGCTGTAACCGAGCCACAGCCAGGGGAAGCCGGTGAGCAGATGGCCGAGCGCCCAGTCGGAGAGCAGCCACAGGGCCGGCAGCGCCAGGCACTGACGCAGCGCGGTGGCCTGCGGCCAGAAACGCACCAGCAGGCCACAGGCCAGCATCGGATAGATCGCCAGATAGGCGGACAGCCCGGCCATCAGCAGGAAGGCGACCGGCAGGTTGATGCCGCCGAACACCGTCATGCTGACATGGATCCACCACAGACCAGGTAGGTTCATGCCAAAGGCATACAGGAAGCCGAGCAGGGCGGCGCGACGCGGGGTGGCGCTTTCCAGCAGCCAGAACAGGATCAACAGGCCGGGCAGCACCAGCGGCCAGATGTTCCATGGGGCGAAGGCGGGGACAGTCAGGGCACCACCGAGCAGCGCCAGCAGGGCACCGGACCAGCCGGATTTCAGGGAAGAGAGAGCGGGCATGAATACATCCTCGGCGCCGGCTCTCCGGCGCCGTTGGTCAGCAGTTATTCTTCATCAGCCGGGGCATCGCCTTCGGCTTCATGGGTATGCGGAATGCGCACCTGCAGTTGCAGCAGGCGGCGGCGATCGGCATGGATCACCTTGAATACAAACTCTTTGAGGGTGACGGTCTCGCCACGCTTGGGCAGATGGCCAAAGGCGTGCATCACCAGACCGCCGACGGTGTCGACCTCTTCATCGCTAAAGTCGGTATCGAAGAACTCATTGAACTCTTCGATCGGAGTCAGGCCGTGGATGGCAAACACGCTCTTGCTGACGCGACGGATCTGTTCGACCTCCTCTTCGCCAGCATCATATTCATCCTCGATCTCGCCGACGATAAGCTCGAGGATATCCTCGATAGTGACCAGTCCGGAGACGCCACCAAACTCGTCGACCACAATCGCCATATGATAGCGCTGCTGCTGGAACTCCTTGAGCAGGCGATCGACGCGCTTGCTCTCCGGCACCACGACGGCAGGCCGCAGTACCCGGTCAAAGTTGAACGCCTCGTCGTGTTGGCCGAAGCCGTAAGGCAGCAGATCCTTGGCCAGCAATATCCCCTCGACGTGGTCCTTGTCCTCGTTGATCACCGGAAAGCGCGAGTGGGCAGACTCGATGATGATCGGCAGGAAGACGTCAACCGGTTGGTTGCGGCGAATGGTGACCATTTGTGAGCGCGGGATCATGATGTCACGCACCCGCAGTTCGGCAATTTCCAGCACGCCGTCGATCATCTCGCGGGTGTCTTCATCGATCACGTCGCGCTCTTCGGCATCCTGGATCACCTCGGCCAGCTGGTGGCGATCCTTGGGTTCACCCTGGAACAGGTGGCCAAGTCGCTCCAACCAGTTTTTGCGGGGATTGGCGGTCTGACTTTGTTCGTCACTCATGATGGTGTGTGCTGTCCTCAGATCTCATCATCCTGATACGGATTGTCGAACCCGAGGGCGGCCATAAATTCAATCTCCAGGGCCTCCATCTCCTCGGCTTCTTCATCCTCAATATGGTCATACCCTAACAAATGCAGGCTGCCATGCACAACCATATGCGCCCAGTGGGCCAATAAGGGCTTGCCTTGCTCCTCGGCTTCGCGCTCTACCACCTGACGGCAGATGATCAAATCACCGAGCAGCGGCAGTTCGACGCCGGGGGGGCACTCGAACGGGAAGGAGAGCACATTGGTCGGCTTGTCCTTGCCGCGATAGGTCAGGTTGAGCTGGTTACTTTCCGCCTCGTCAACGATGCGGATGGTCACTTCGGCCTCTTCCTGGAATGGCAGCACAGCGGCATCCAGCCAGCGCTGGAAGTCGGCTTCCGCCGGCAGGCCGCTGGTCAGTTCGCTGGCCAGTTGCAGATCAAGCATCACGCTCATACAGAGGGCTCCTCATTACCAGAGAATTTGCGGGCCGCCTGTTGGGCAGCCTGGCTGTGGCGCTGTTGTTCTTCGTAGGCCTCATAGGCCTGGACGATGCGGGCGACCACCGGGTGGCGGACCACGTCGGCGGCCTGGAAGAAGTTGAACGAGATCCCCTCGACCTGGCCCAGCACCTCGATGGCATGGCGCAGCCCGGATTTCTGGTTGCGCGGCAGGTCGATCTGGGTGATATCGCCGGTGATCACCGCCTTGGAGTTGAAACCGATACGGGTCAGGAACATCTTCATCTGTTCCACCGTGGTGTTCTGCCCTTCATCGAGAATGATGAACGCATCGTTCAGCGTGCGGCCGCGCATATAGGCCAGCGGGGCGATCTCAATCACCTGGCGTTCAATCAGCTTTTCGACGCGTTCAAAACCGAGCATTTCGAACAGGGCGTCATACAGCGGACGCAGGTAAGGGTCGACCTTCTGGGTCAGATCGCCGGGCAGGAAGCCGAGCTTCTCACCCGCTTCGACCGCCGGGCGGGTGAGCAGGATGCGACGCACTTCCTGACGCTCCAGCGCGTCCACCGCAGCGGCGACCGCCAGATAGGTCTTGCCGGTACCGGCCGGGCCGATACCGAAGGTGATGTCATGGCTGACCACGTTGGCGATGTACTGTGCCTGGTTCGGGGTGCGCGGTTTGACCATGCCGCGCTTGGTCTTGATATTGACCTCCTTGCCACGGGTCACCGGGTAGGGGGCGGCGTGCTCTTCTTCGCTCTCCTGCTCCAGCGTGTGGCAGCTGGCAATGGCCAGATGCACCTGATCCGGGGTCAGATCCACCGCCTTGCTGCCACGCAGCGGCTGAGTGTCGATATACAGCTGGCCGAGCAGGTCACGCACCGCGCTGGCCTGCACCGGGTTGCCGACGATCTGGAAGTGGTTGTTGCGGTAGTTGATCTCGACGCCCAGGCGGCGCTCGATCTGCTTGATGTTATCGTCAAACGGACCACACAAACTGGCCAGTCGCTGACTGTCGGCGGGTTCGAGGTGGAGGTCCAGCGTGATCAGATGTCGACTCAAGGTATCCTCTCAGGGCGGGCCGTGGCCGGCCCGCGATCTAGATAATAGTCAAAGTGGCGCGATGGCGACTTACGGGCGGAAGGTCGCCACGCCGAGGTCATCGGCAACGCCATCCGGACGGCGGGCCAGGATCTCGGCCGGGCGCACGTTACGGCGCAGGTCCATCTCCGCTTCGGTGCGTACCAGCTCGCCACGCAGCGAGTGTGGCAACACTTCGGTGATGCGCACGTCGACAAACTGGCCAATCAGTCGGGCATCGCCGGTGAAGTTGACCACACGGTTGTTTTCGGTACGGCCGCGCAGTTGCAGCAGATCCTGCCGTGACGGCCCTTCGACCAGAATACGCTGTACGCTGTCGAACATCTCGCGGCTGTACTGCATCGCCTGGTTGTTGTTGACCTGTTGCAGGCGATAAAGGCGCTGCTTCTTGACCTCTTGCGGGGTGTCATCCGGCATGTCGGCGGCCGGGGTGCCCGGGCGCGGACTGAAGATAAAGCTGAAGCTCATGTCGAACTTCATCTCTTCAATCAGCTGCATGGTGCGCTCGAAGTCGTCATCGGTCTCGCCCGGGAAGCCGACAATAAAGTCGGAGCTGATGCTGATCCCAGGACGGACAGCGCGCAGCTTACGCAGCTTGGACTTGTACTCCAGTGCGGTGTGCGGGCGCTTCATCATGGTCAGGATGCGATCCGAACCGCTCTGTACCGGCAGGTGCAGGAAGTTGACCAGCTCCGGGGTGTCCTGATAGACCTCGATGATGTCATCGGTGAACTCGATCGGATGGCTGGTGGTGTAGCGGATGCGGTCGATGCCGTCGATGGCGGCAACCAGACGCAGCAACTGGGCAAACGAGCAGATCTCGCCATCATGGGTCGGGCCGCGATAGGCGTTGACGTTCTGCCCAAGCAGGTTGACTTCACGCACCCCCTGTTCGGCCAGTTGGGCAATTTCAAACAGCACATCGTCCAACGGGCGGCTGGCCTCTTCACCGCGGGTGTAGGGCACCACGCAGTAGGTACAGTACTTGGAGCAACCTTCCATGATCGAGACGTAGGCGGTCGGCCCCTCGGCACGCGGCTCGGGCAGGGCATCGAACTTTTCAATCTCGGGGAAGGAGACGTCGACCTGGGCGCCGTGGCCCTGTTGCACCTGACGGATCATCTCCGGCAGGCGGTGCAGGGTCTGCGGGCCGAACACGATGTCGACCTGCGGCGCGCGGCGACGAATGGCGTCACCCTCCTGCGAGGCGACACAGCCGCCGACCGCGATCACCAACTCCGGACGCTGCTGTTTCAGCTCGCGCCAGCGCCCCAATTGGTGGAACAGTTTTTCCTGAGCCTTTTCACGAATTGAACAGGTGTTGAGCACCAGGACATCGGCCTCTTCGGCGACCTCCGTGGTGGCATAACCCTGGGCAGCGCCCAGCAGATCGGCCATCTTCGACGAGTCATACTCGTTCATCTGACAGCCCCAGGTCTTGATATGCAGTTTTTTCTGGCTCATGGCGAGTAGTTCGGTGCCTTGCTGATAACACGGGGAAGCGGGGCGCAGGGCCCCGGAAAGCGCGTATTCTACCCCCTTCCCCCGAGACTGACCAGATTCTATCCGACCCTGAAAAAATCAGGGATTTAGCCGACCCAAACGGCTGATTTGCGCGGCAAGAGGGTGCCGGCGGGAGGGGTTGTGGCTAGAATGGGCGACCTGCGGTAATCCCCCTGTTCCTGACTGATGTTAAAAGGAGTACACCATGACCCGGACCTCAACTTCGGTAGCGTCCCCCCGGCACCTGTTGGTGGTCGGGGGCGGTATGGTGGGGGCGGCGGTGGCCTGTCTGCTGGCACGCGCTGGCCTGCGCATTACCCTGTTTGAACCGCAGGTGCCGGCCGCATTTGACCCGGCGCAAGCGCTGGATCGCCGTGTCTCGGCGATCAGCCCGGCGGCGGTGGCTTTGTTGCAGCGTTGCCAGGCGTGGGAGGCGGTCCTGGCGATGCGCGCCTGCCCGTACAAGCGGCTGGAGACCTGGGAGTCACCGCGCTTTGCTACCCGGTTCCATGCTGATGAACTGGGCCTCGCCGAGCTGGGATTTATCGTTGAGAACCGCGTCATCCAGCTGGCGCTCTGGCAACAACTGACGGCGATGGACAACGTCACCCTGGTTAGCGATGCCGGCGCGTTACAGCTGGTGAACAGTGAGCAGTCGGTCAGCGTCAGTGTGGCCGATGGCCGGGCCTGGTCAGGCGACCTGCTGCTCGCGGCAGACGGCGCGCACTCAGCGATGCGCCAGCAGGCCGGGATCGGCGTCACCGAGTGGGACTATCCGCAGCGCTGTATGCTAATCAATGTCGATACCGAGGTGGCGCAGCAGGACATTACCTGGCAGCAGTTCTATCCCACTGGCCCACGCGCCTTCCTCCCTTTGCCCGGCGCCCACGCCTCGCTGGTTTGGTACGACAGTCCGGCCCGCATTCGCGCGCTGCAACAGCTGCCGCTGCCGCAACTCGAAGCTGCGATCCGTCAGGCGTTCCCCGAGTGTCTGCCCGGTTTCAAGGTGACCGGTGCGGATAGCTTTGCACTGACCCGTCGGCATGCGCAGCGCTATGTCGCCGGGCGGGTGGTACTGCTGGGCGATGCCGCGCATACCATCCATCCACTGGCCGGGCAGGGGGTGAACCTCGGATTCCGCGACGTCGCCACGCTGGTTGATCTGCTGGTGCCGGCTGCCGCCAGCGATGACGAACCGTGGCTGGCGCAGCTCTCCCGCTATCAGCGTCAACGCCGGCGTGACAACCTGCTGATGCAAAGCGCGATGGATCTGTTCTGCGCGACCTTCAGCAATGACCTACCGCCACTGCGCCTGCTGCGTAATCTCGGGTTGGGGGTGGCGCAGCGCGCCGGGCCACTCAAGCGCCAGGCGCTGCGTTATGCGTTGGGGCTAGAACCGCAAGCGTAATACGTAGTATGCCGCAGCGGATGCAGGGAGGGGCGGGCCCGCGCTTAATGACCTGGCGATACCGATCTCTCTACACCGGCATCGCCCAGTGTATAGGGCAACAGAGGGATAATCAGTGTGAATCAGACCGATAGAAAACGGGAGATAAGCTGATAACTAGAAGGAAGGCGTGAGATGACGAACAGGATGATAAAGAAGGCGGAAATGGTGGCTATGACGGGATTCGAACCTGTGACCCCCGCATTATGAGTGCGATGCTCTAACCAGCTGAGCTACATAGCCAT
>JAYROM010000172.1:0-16047 GCA_041911695.1 Aeromonadaceae bacterium | reverse complement strand
TGAACCAGACCCGCTTTGCTAACTGGTCAGTGGTCGAAGAGACCTTGCGTCACGATCTGGCGGCTTGTGCTGATGGTCAGGTCGAGGTGGCGCTTTACCGCTTGTCTGCGGCGCCACAACAGCAAATTTGCGCACTCCCTGGTGAGACTCTCGACGACCTGCCACTGACAATTGATGATTACACCTTCCACACTGACTGGCTGGAGGGCTGTGTCGACCCGGCTGGCGCAGTGGTGACCGAGCAGTTACATTCCCATCTACTCAAGTCAAATTGCCTGGTCACCGGCCAACCGGATTGGGGCAGTGTGCTGATCAGCTATCGTGGCCCGGCCATTGACCGCGAGGCGCTGCTGCGTTATCTGATTGGTTTTCGTGAACACAACGAGTTTCATGAACAGTGTGTCGAACGTATCTTCTGTGACCTGATGCAGTACGCTCGCCCTGAACAACTGACCGTTTATGCGCGCTATACCCGTCGCGGTGGTCTGGATATCAACCCGTATCGCAGTAACTGTTACGCGACACCTGACAATCAGCGGCTGATCAGACAATAATTGCCTGAATTTATCCGCTGGTTCTGGAGACTGCCTGTTCGTGTTTTCGCTCGCCTTGCTGCTGTCCAGTTTTTCGCTGCCGCCCATCCCGATGGAGAGCACGGCCCTGCCCGATCAGTTAATGCAGGCCCGCGCCCTCACCTGGTCGCAGCCAGAACAATGCCGGCAGATGGCCAATGCCTACCTGTTGCGCAATCCGCCCGATGCCGCCCAGCCCGCCCTGTCAGGGGTGCAGGTCAACTATCGCGATAATGGCGAGCGTTACCGCAATCGTCAGCAGAGCCTGGAGGCCCAGCTGATCGAAGCCAACTGTCTGAGCATGCTCAACCAGAGTGATGAGGCGATGACCCTGCTGCAGCAGGTGATCACCCAGGCGCGCAAGCAGCACCTGCCGGTCCAGGAGGCCAGTGCGCTCTACCAGCTACAGCGATTGGTGCTGCTATCGGCGCTGCAGCCGACCGCCCGTGATAACTATCTTCCCGCTCTGCAACAGTTGCTCGACCAACGACAACTGGCCGACAGCCTGCTGCCGCTTTATGTTCAACTGCTGCGCACCGCCTGGGCCATCAACAATGGCGACAATCAGGCTGCGTTACAGGCCCTGCAAGCCTTACAACATGCCACACCAGAGAGTGCGCCCCCCGACGTGCAGATTGCCCTGCTCAGTTTGCAGGCCGACTTCTATCATCAGCGCGGTCAGGATGACATGGCGCTCTCGCTGTATTCCGATGCCCTCGCGCTGGCACACCGTAGCCAGCAACCCTGGCCGCAGGCGCAACTGGCCGATACCATCAGTCGACTGTTTGAACATCAGGGAGATCTGCTGCAATCCTTGCGTTACAGCGAACAGGCTTGTGACCAGTACCAGCAACTCGGCAATAGTGAATGGCTGGCACGCGGTCTGACTCGTCTGGCCGGGCTGTACCGGCAGACCGGGGACGCCAACATGGCGCTCTCCCTGCTGTTTAACGCGCTGGATATCTTCCGCAATATCAATCGACCTGAGGCGCTGGCTGACCTGAATCTGCAAGTGGGCATGACCTATATGCAGATGCATAACCTGAATGCCGCCCGCAGTTATCTGGTAGCGGCCCGCAACAGCTATCTGCTTAACCATAACAAGAGTGGTGAGTTGTCGGCGGTACGCGCGCTCGGCGAACTCTACCTGCAACAAAAATCGCCCGGCCTGACCATCGCCCTGCTGGAGAACACCCGTCGGGATCTCCCGGCGCAACAGGTTACCCCCGAGTTGTTTCTGCTGTTATCCCAAGCCTACGAGAGCAAGGGGGATTACCGCACCGCCTTCGACTATCTCAAGGCGTTCGCCGACGCCAGCCGGGAGCAGAACCAACAAAATCGCCAGCAGGGCGAGGTCCAATTCCGAGAGAAACTGGACCAGGCCACGCTGGAGCGTACCCGCGACGAATTACGCCAGCAAAAGGACATGGTGGCCAACGAACAGATCTATTACCAATCCGCCATTGGCAGTGCGGCCTTATTACTGTTCAGTGCCGCGCTGTGGATGTGGCGCCTACAACGCCGCCAACGTCTGGCGCATCAACATGTTGAACAACTGGAACAACGCCTGAGCCGCTCGCCACTCAGCAATCTGCCCAATCAGCACCAATTGGCCTTGTCACTCGACCAACTGGATGACCAGCTAGCCGCTGTGATCCACGCCGATGAAGACCTGCCGGCCGAACTGCAACTCAATATGTTGCATGTCAGCCTGCCCGCTTTGCGTCGGTTGTGTGAACGATTGGGCCAAGAGGGGGCAGAGCGTCTGCAACGCGAATTCAGCCAGCAACTGGCGCAGTATATGGACGGCGATACCCGTATCTATCAACTCGATGAAAGCCGGCTCTTGCTGGTGCTACCCGGTGAGGCCGACCCGCCCCACAGTGCGTCTGGCCAAGCCACCGTCTGGCTGGACCGCCTGGAGACCCTGCTCGCCGACCTGCAACTGCTGCCCTGCGTGCTGATGGGGGTCGTCAGCTATCCATTTCTGTCTCGTTGCCCGGAGGCCGTGACTGGGCCTCATGTGGTCGAGCTGAGTTTGATCGCCCTTGCCGCAGCCGGACAAATCGTGGAAAAAACCCATCGCTCCTCATGGGTTGAGCTTTCCGCTATTGACTGTCAGCAAGCCGCATTCTTCAATGGCGTTTTTAGGTCTCAGGCATTACTGGCCATCGATAAAGGGCTGGTAAAGGTCAATGCTTTGCATAATAAAAACCTGATAGACTGGTCCAGCGTGGAATAACCGCGCTTATAGCATGGTTGTGCAGGGATGCGCACATCGCGAGAATAACGACAAGATGAATGATTTGACTGCCCTCAGCGGCCAATTGACCAGCCTGCGCGAAAAACTTGAGCGTAGGGAAACCGAATTAGAGACCCTATTAGCTGACTCGGCCACCGAACGGATGACCGCAGTACAACTGATTGTACGTTTGTCTCAGGCTTGTCGCGGCCATGATCGCGAACTGGATAATCGTCTTGGCCGCCTGCGCCAGCGACTTGATGACCAGATCCCGTTGACGGAACTCGGAGACGATCTGCTGAGCGTGGAGAAGCTGCTGCAACAGCACGCCAACGCCATGGAGGAGTCATTCCGAGTCGCCCGACGCGTCATTGAAGAGGGCGCCCGTTATTTGGGCCATTCGCGGGACATGCCGGAAAAGGTCCGCCGGGAAGCACGCCTGTTCCTGACCCAGGAAGAGCCCTACGGCTTTGCCGAACATCACCGCCAGGTCGGTAAATTGCTGGAGATTTACCAGCAGGCGATTCGGGCGTCACTGTTACAGGCTTCGCCACTGGTCAAGCCAGCGACCTCGCCGACCCCAGCGCCGAATGGTCGCAACAATCCATTGTGTGACAATGAGCTGTGTGACCGGCTGTGCGACGAGCTGCAGCGCCTGATCACCGAGCTGGACTTTACCGGCACCATTGGTGATGAGCTGGCGGAGATCCGCAGCCGTCTGCTCTCCGGTGTGCCCTTGATGGAGCTGCCGGAACTCTGTCTACGCATGATCGAGCTGGTGATTGAAGGCGCACGCCATGAACGTCACGAGTCGCATCTGTTTCTGTCCGGCATCAATGACAGCCTGGTCGGCCTGCAGATGAAGGTCACCGCGTCCAGGGATCAAGGCCAGGAGCTGCATGTTCTGCATCACCGGCAACACGCCTCGGCAGGCGACCAGATCCAGCAACTGAACCAGCAATTGAACAATGCAACTTCGCTGGAAACCCTGCGCGAAAGCGTCAAGCAGCATCTGCTCAGCATGCAACCCCTGCTCGATGCCCGCAGCCAATGGCTACAACGAGAAAGCCAGTTGCTGGAAGCCATGGGGGCGATCGAGACCCGACTCAACCTGTTGCAAGAAGAGACCAGCGAATACCGTAAGCGCTTGGCGCAACAGAACAACCGTATGCTGATTGACAGCCTGACCCAGGTGTTCAACCGCGCGGCGTTCGATGAGCGGGTCATGCTGGAAATCAAACGCGCCAGCCGCCATCAGCACAAGTTGTGCATGGCGGTGGTGGATGTGGACTTCTTCAAGTCGATCAATGATCGCTTCGGTCATCTGGCCGGCGACAAGGCACTGAAAGTGATCGCCCGCGCCATGAGCCGCGCACTGCGCGAAACCGACTTTATCGCCCGCTACGGTGGCGAGGAGTTCGTGGTACTGCTGCCCGGCGTCGATGACGAGAGCATGCTGCTGCCATTGGAAAAGCTGCGTCAGGTAGTCCGCGCCATCCCCTTCCGTTTCAAGGAAGACAAGGTCGAAATCACCGTCTCGATTGGTGCCACCTTGGTGCGTACCGGCGAATCGGCCACCGATGCGTTCGAACGGGCCGACCGCGCCCTGTACGATGCCAAACACGGCGGTCGCGACCGAATTGTTGCGGTCTGATCGTGCGCCGACCACGCTATCAGCGTGGTCGGCTCGACTTCACCACGCCAACATCGCACTATGAGCTATCCCCCGCTGCCCGCGATCACGTGTGCAGCGGATCAGCCGTTGCCTGTGTGGTGGTGAGCGTCGACCTCACCCTATGACCAACACGCAACGCTTCATCCCGAGCGGTAATAAGGGGAAGTGCATGATTACCTATGTCAATCCGGCCGGCAGCCTGGAGCTGCTCAGCCAATTGGAAGTCGATCAACTTAAAGACGCCGCCGCCGGCGCCACCTATCAGCTGTTTCGCAACTGTTCGCTGGCCGTGCTCAATAGTGGTAGCCAGACCGACAGCTCAAAAGAGATTCTGGAAAAACACCGCAGTTTCAACATCAATATCATCCGCCGTGAACGCGGGGTAAAACTGGAATTGTTCAACCCACCGGAGCGCGCCTTTGTCGATGGTGAGCTGATCCGTGGCATCCAGGAACATCTGTTTTCAGTCCTGCGCGATATCCTGTATGTCAGCAACCAGATGGAGGCCGACTGCACGCTGAATCTGACCAGCGGTGCCCATGTCACCAACTGGATCTTCTCCATCCTGCGCAATGCCCGCGTACTACGCGCCGGTGAGGAGCCGAACATGGTGGTCTGCTGGGGCGGCCACTCCATTAATCCGGTGGAGTATCAATATACCCGCGACGTCGGCAATCAGTTGGGGCTGCGCGAGCTGAATATCTGTACCGGTTGTGGCCCGGGCGCCATGGAGGGGCCGATGAAGGGGGCCGCCGTTGGCCACGCCAAGCAACGCTATCATGGCGGGCGTTTCCTCGGGCTGACCGAGCCGTCGATCATTGCCGCCGAGCCGCCGAACCCGATAGTCAACGAACTGGTGATCCTGCCGGATATTGAAAAACGGCTGGAAGCGTTTGTCCGGCTGGCACACGGCATCATCATCTTCCCGGGCGGCGTTGGGACTGCAGAGGAGCTGCTCTATATCCTTGGCATCCGCATGAACCCGGCGAACAGCCATCATCCGATGCCGTTAATCCTGACCGGCCCACGGGAGAGCGCCGACTACTTTGCCAGTCTGGATCAGTTTGTCCGCGAGGCACTGGGTGATGAAGCTGCGCAACATTACCGCATCATTATTGATGATCCGGTGGAAGTTGGCCGGGTGATGAAACAGGCGATGCCGCTGGTACGTGAACATCGACGCGCCACCGGGGATGCCTATTCGTTCAATTGGTCATTGAAAATCGAGCCAGAGTTCCAGCTGCCGTTTATCCCGGATCATCACAATATGGCGCAACTCGATCTGCATCGCCAACAACCGCCCGCACAGCTGGCGGCCCATCTGCGGCGCGCGTTTTCCGGCATCGTGGCCGGTAACGTCAAAGAGGCCGGGATCCGCGCGATTGAGCGCCATGGTCCATTCCAGCTGCAAGGCGACAAGGTGTTGATGCAGCAGATGGACCAACTGCTACAGCGCTTCGTACAACAAGGCCGTATGAAGTTGCCTGGCAGCGTCTACACCCCCTGTTACGACATCGTGCGCTAAGGAGTTAGCGGGGCCCCGGTGGCGGCCCCGTGTTGATCATGACCCATCTGTTAATAATTGATGCCCTGAATCTGATCCGGCGCCTGCATGCCGCGCCAGGTCAACCGATCGATCCGACCGCCGCCCTGCAATCAACGGCCAAACGGCTGGAGGGGACGGTCAACATCCTGCTGCGTGAAGCCAAGCCTTCACATGTGCTGGCGGTGTTTGATGCCGAGCAACCCGGCTGGCGCCACGCCTGCTATCCCGCCTACAAGCAGGGGCGGAACCCGATGCCACAGGCGCTGTCTAGCGGCATGCCCATGCTGCAACAAGTGTTACGCCAGTGCGGTGTCGATTCGCTGCTCAGTGCCGAAGATGAGGCCGATGACCTGATCGCCACTCTGGCCGGCCACCTGACCCGCCGCGCCCAGCCGGTGACCCTGATCTCCACCGACAAGGGGTTCTGTCAGTTGTTGCCGACCGGCCTGCAGATCCGCGACTATTTCAATCGCCGCTGGCTGGATGCGGCCTTTGTTGAACAGCAGTATGGTGTTGCACCGTCACAACTGGTCGACTTCTGGGCCCTGGCCGGGATCAGTGGCAGCCATATTCCTGGTGTCAGCGGGGTCGGGCCCAAAGGTGCTGGCCGTCTGTTACAGCGCTATGGCAGCCTGGCGCAGGTGCTGGCGCAAGATCCGGCGCAGCCGGATACAGTCAGCGGACAAGCGCCAGACCCACTGCTCGCAAAAGTACAAGCCAGTGCCGATGACGCGCTGTTGGCCCAACGATTGGTGCGCTTGCGTGATGATATTCCGCTAGGCTTTAATCTAAAGGATATCCGTTATATTCCTGCCGTCCCGATGTGACGGCGGATTCACTGACTGCCAAGGAGATGACCATGCCTCGGACTGTACTGATTACCGGTGCCAATCGCGGGATTGGTCTCGCGCTGGCCCATCAATGTCTGCGCCGTGATGAGCAGGTGATTGCCTGCTGTCGCGATCCCTACCACGCCCATGCCCTGCAGCAGTTGACTGAGGTCTACCCGGATACCCTGCAGTTGCATCAGTTGGATGTCAGTCGCGAAGAGGAGTATGTCAGCCTGAAAGCCGCGATCGGTGAACAACCGCTGGACTGGGTATTTGCCAATGCTGGGTTGTATGGTCCCTCCGATCAGGCCTTCGGTCACACTGACTACCACCGCTGGCAGGAGGTGATGGCGGTGAATACCATGGCGCCACTGCGTCTGGCCGAGACCTTCTTTGATAACTTGAAAGACAGTGGCAGCCGCACCCTAGTGTGCATCAGTAGCGTCTGGGGCTCGATCACGTTGAATGATCGTGGCGGCGACTACCTCTATCGTTCATCCAAAGCGGCGCTGAACGCCGTGGTCAAATCGCTGGCCTGCGATCTGGCGGGCGATGGCATTCGCGTGCTGGCTGTCCATCCGGGGTGGGTAAAAACCGATATGGGCGGCAGCGAAGCCCCGCTCGAGGCACGGGATTGTGCCGCCACCCTGCTGGAAATGCTGGCACAACAGCCCATCGACAGCGGTTGCTTTGTTGATTATCGCGGCCACCCCTTGCCCTGGTAAGCGCAGCGCGCTAACCGGTCACGAGAGCCGGTCGCCGGAAACAAAACAGGCAGGATGAAAACACCCTGCCTGTTTTATTTTATTGCGCGTACGCAGGGCTTACTGGATCGCCCCGATCATGCGCAATGCCAACTGACGCTGGTTGCAGACATGCACAGTGATCTCTTCACGATCATGGTACAGCTGGCGAGCCTGGATCAGATACTGACCATCCAGCTCACTCAACCACTCACGCAGCATATCCAGGTTGTGTTCTACCTCCTGATAGCGGCGCTTCATCGGCAGCTTGAGGTTGAAGATCGCCTCACAGCACAAGCCTTCACGGAACCAGCTGGCCACCAGATGGGTAATGCGCGCCGGCTTTTCCACCATGTCGCACACCAACCAGTAGGTGTTCTTACGCGATGGGCGATAACGGAAACCATCATCGCGCATATGTTTGACCTGACCGGTCTCCATCAGCGCCGGATCCATCGGACCATTATCGACCGCAGTAACCATCATGCCGCGACGTACCAGCTGATAGGTCCAACCGCCAGGGCTGGCGCCCAGATCCACCGCATTCAACCCCGAGGTCAAACGCACATCCCACTGGTCAGCCGGTACGAAGACATGGAATGCCTCTTCCAGCTTGAGGGTCGAACGGCTCGGCGCATCCGATGGAAAACGCAGACGCGGGATGCCGAGCGGGAACGGTGAATTGTTGTTGCTGTAGGAGTAACCGACCATGGCGTGGTCATTGGCGAGAAACAACACATGCATGACCGGACGGCGATCGCTCTCCTCTGCCGTCAACCGGCCAGCCTGCCGCAGCGCCTGGCGCAGCGGCACACTGAACTTGCGGCAGAAGGTACTGAGCTCCTTGCCTTCGTTGGTGTCCGGGGTCTCGACGCGCAGCTCACCACATTGGGCGTAATCTGCCGTGGCCTCGACCAGCGGCGTGATGCGATCAGCCAGATCCATCCCCTGCAACTCGTCAGTGACCACCAGCATCTGCCGGCAGAAAATCAGCGACCAGAACGGCAACAGACGCGCCAGCTTGTCGGCATCCTCTTCGCCATAGCATTCAAAACGGACATAGCCGCTGTGTTCCTGCACGCGGGAAAAACCAAAGCAATCGTAGCCAATGGCCCGATCCTGGATCTCGGCCGCCACTTCACGCTCGAAGCCTGGGCGGCAATATAACAACAGATGTTTCATTCACTTCCTCCGCAACCGCAGGTGCGATTGCTCATTATGCTTGCGCGGCCAATCCGGTCAGAGACGGCGGGACAGACGTTCAGTCTCTTCTTGTTCCACCAGCTCCAGCATCCAGTCACGGAATGCCGTGATCTTGCCGAGTTCGGCCTGCGACTCCTGGCATACCAGATAATAGGCATTGTTGCTGACCAGCACCTGCTCAAACGGACAAACCAGGCGCCCGGCTTCGATTTCTGGCTGACTGAGCACACTGTGCCCGAGCGCCACCCCCTGACCATGCACCGCCGCCTGGATCACCATGCTTGAGTGGCTGAAGATCGGCCCCTGATTGACGTTGGGCAGCTCGACCCCGACCAGCTTGAGCCAGTTGTGCCAGTCACGCCGCGAGCCATCATGCAGCAAGGTATGCCAAGCCAGATCCTGCGGCGTTCGCAAGGGGCGGCCCGAGGCCAGCAACAGCGGTGAGCAGACCGGCATCAGATACTCGGTATGCAATTTGTAACTGCGCAACCCCGGCCAGTGACCACGGCCATAGTAGATGGCCACGTCCACATCATCGCTCAGCGAGCCCTCATCCATATCCACGGCTTTAATCCGCACGTCGATCTCCGGATGGCGCTCGCTAAAACGCACCAGACGCGGCACCAGCCACTGGATGGCAAAACTTGGCTGCAGCGTCACGGTCAACGAGCCCTTGGCACTACGCGCCACCAGCTTGTCGGTGGCATCCATGATCGCCGAGAAAATATCCTTGATATCCAGAAAGTAGCTCTGGCCCTCTTCGGTCAGCAGCAAGGCGCGATTACGCCGCCGGAACAGCTTGATACCGAGAAACTCTTCCAGCGCCTTGATCTGATGACTGACGGCCGCCTGGGTGACAAACAACTCTTCGGCCGCCCGGGTAAAGCTCAGATGGCGGGCAGCCGCTTCAAACGCTTTCAGTGCATTCAGTGGCGGCAAACGACGGGACATGGCAACAATGCATGATTTTTTCTAATGGCGGAATTATAGGGATCGTACCGTCTGCGCTCCAGTAAATTCGCAACGACAGGCATCTGGCGCGCATGAATATCTAAATGTAGCCTCCAGGATCCACATTTTCGTTTTGTGATGCACGTCACGATAAAAATGAAGACGGTTACAGCCTTTTGAAAACGAATTCATAATAAAAACAACGAGTTTAACGAAAAAATAACTTGCCAGCCGGTTTGCGAATCCCTAGCATCAATTGTGAGCCAAGTCACAAAGTTGCCGGCTCACGTTTTCACAGCATAGGAGAGACATCATGAAATTCTTACTGAAGACTGTTAGCGATCGACTGCTGAATAAAGGTTATGACGAGCGTTACTCCACGCCCGCTACCCGTCAGTACTTCTTCCGCTACGAACGCTAATCCTCCCTTTCATCCACACCAGTGGATGCCTAGGGAGGTCCCTCCCAATAATAATCCCAAAAACCGGATAGACCTTGAGCAAGCAAAAGCCCCGGCAAACCGGGGCTTTCTTGTCTCTGCGTTCAGCCCCTTCGGGGACTTGCAAGGTTATCAGGCGCGGGTATCAAGCGGGGTAAACCCCTTGATCAGATCATCGATCGCCTTCATCTGCTGCAGGAACGGCTCCAACTTGGCCAATGGCAGGGCGCTCGGGCCATCACAGCGCGCCGAATCCGGATCAGGATGAGACTCGATAAACAGACCCGCCAGGCCAACCGCCATCCCGGCACGCGCCAGTTCAACCACCTGCTCACGGCGCCCTCCCGAGGCAGCCCCCAGCGGATCACGACACTGCAAGGCATGGGTGACGTCAAAAATCACTGGCGCGCCTTGGCTTGCCTGCTTCATCACACCGAAGCCAAGCATGTCGACCACCAAGTTGTCGTAACCGAAGTTGACCCCGCGCTCACACAGGATGACGCGCTCGTTTCCGCACTCGGCGAACTTCTCAACAATGTTCTTCACCTGGCCCGGGCTCAGGAATTGTGGTTTTTTCACATTAACCACGTTGCCAGTCCGTGCCAGCGCCTCAACCAGATCGGTCTGGCGCGCGAGGAACGCCGGCAACTGCAGCACATCCACCACCTCTGCAACCGGTTTGGCCTGCCAAGGTTCATGCACATCGGTGATCAGGCTGACGCCAAAGGTCTGCTTGATCTCCTGGAAAATCTTCAGCCCCTCTTCCAAACCTGGCCCCCGATAGGAGTGGATAGAGGAGCGGTTGGCCTTGTCCCAGCTGGCCTTGAACACCAGCGGAATGCCCAGCTTCTGCGTCACCTTGACATAGGACTCACAGATCGACATGGCCAGATCGCGTGACTCAAGGACATTCATGCCACCAAACAGGACAAATGGCCGATCGTTGGCCACCTGCAGGTCATTTACTTGCACGACTTTCTGCATTCTCACACTCCGACTAGTGTAGGGTGACAGGCGCCTGCTGTGACAGCTGACGGACCTGTTGCTTCAACAGGCCGGCCATGGGATCGGCCGGGCACTGCTCAATAAAATAATCCAGATCGGCGGCGGCCAGTTGTGGACACGCCAGTTGCTGTAATACCAGCCCCCGGTCTCGACGTTCATAAGGGTTATCCGGGCTCAGCACCAACAAGGTCTCACTGCAACGCAGCGCGGTGGCGGCATCCCCGGCTTGCAGAAATGCCCCCTTGGCAACCTGCAACAGGCGCTGCAGGATGGCCTTATGGCTGGCCGGGCGCAAGTGCGCGGAGGTCAAACGGGCCAGATTCCCTTCGCAGGCTCGCAAACGGACATCCAGATCATGCGCGGATTGGGGCTGGCCGGTCAACGGGTCGATGATCACCGGGCTCTCTTCACCCAGTTGCACCAGAAAATGGCCAGGGAAACAGACCCCAGCAGCCGGTATTCCCAGCGCCTGCGCCAGATGCATCAACAGGATCCCCAACGACACCGGCACCCCGCGACGGGTGGCCATCACCGTCCCCAGCAGGCAGTTTTCCGGGGCGTGAAAGCGCGCCAAATTGGCCGCAAACCCCAGCTCACCGTAGACCGCAGCCGTCAGTTGCGCGACCTGCCAGGTCTCTGGCCCACCGGGCACACGTGGTAAAACCTCAGTGCGTAACTGGCGCAGCCGCTGCAATCCCTGCAGCAACGACTGTTCGGCCTGTATATCTTCGGCCATCATCAGTGCCAGCAAGGCAATGTCTAACTGTTCGAGATCCAGTTCAGGCGTCAGATTCATGCTGCCCTCCTGGCCATTGCCCCAGCGTCACCCGCTCCTGATCACCATAGTCGCGACGAGTCCGCACCGCTTGATAGCCTTGTTGTTGCAGCAGTTCACGCACCGCAGCCCCTTGTTGCCAGCCATGCTCGAGCAACAGCCAGCCCCCGGTGCGCAGTATGGTCGGCGCCGTAGCAATCAGATGGCGCAGATCGGCCAGTCCCGCCTCATCGGCCACCAGGGCCGACAACGGCTCAAAACGCACATCGCCCTGTTGCAGGTGCGGATCCGCCGCATCAATGTAGGGCGGATTAGAGAGTAACAAGTCGCAGCACACCCCGGCCAATGGCGTCAACCAACTGCCCTGTCGCACCTCGATATCCAGTGCCAAGTGGGTGGCATTCGCCCGAGCCAAGGCACACGCCTCCGCCGACTGCTCGACGGCGAGGACCTGCAACCAGGGGCGTTCCTGCTTGAGCGCCAACGCGATCGCGCCGGTCCCGGTTCCCAAATCCGCAACACACCAAGGGTGACCGGACGGCGCCTGTTCAGGAATCAGTGCCAACGCCTCTTCGACCAGCACCTCGGTATCGGGGCGCGGGATCAGCGTACTGGCATTCACCTGTAATGGTAACGACCAGAACTCGCGGGTGCCGACCAGGTGCGCCACCGGCTCACCGCGCTGCCGTCGAGCCAGCAGAGTCTGCAACGTGGCCTGGGCCTCGTCAGACAACAGACGCTCTGGCCAGGTCCGTAACCAAGTTCGGCTGACGCCGAGCACATGACAGAGCAGTACTTCCGCATCGGCGCGCGGCGACTCGCTACTGGCCAATGCCTGTTCCAGCCAACCGCGGGCTTCATCAATCCGCATGATTTCAAATTATCCGTAGGGTCATGATGCGATGTGGCGCTACGGCCACACCGGATTAGCCGTTATCCGCCAGTGCCGCCAACTGGTCAGCCTGATATTCCTGAATGATAGGCTGGATCAGGGTATCCAGATCGCCCTCCATCACTTCATTCAAGCGGTACAACGTCAGATTGATACGATGATCCGTCACCCGGCCTTGCGGGTAATTGTAGGTACGGATACGGTCCGAGCGGTCACCGGTACTGAGCAGACTGCGACGGGTATTCGCCTCTTCCGCTCGGCGCTTGTCCTCTTCCAGTTGCGCCAGGCGCGCGGCCAGCACCGACATGGCGCGGGCACGGTTCTTGTGCTGCGAGCGCTCGTCCTGACACTCGACCACCAGCCCGGTCGGCAAGTGGGTAATACGAATCGCCGAGTCAGTCTTGTTCACGTGTTGACCACCCGCCCCTGAGGCACGGAAGGTATCAATACGCAGATCAACCGGATTGATCTCCGGCGCCTGCGACTCCGGCACCTCCGGCAGCACCATCACAGTACAGGCCGAGGTATGAATACGGCCCTGCGACTCGGTTTCCGGTACGCGCTGCACACGATGACCACCTGATTCAAATTTGAGCTGGCCATACACCCGCTCGCCTTCGAACTTGGCAATCACCTCCTTGAAGCCACCGTGCTCGCCCTCGTTTGCGTTGACTATCTCCACCCGCCAGCCGCGACGTTCGGCAAAGCGCGAATAGAGGCGGAACAGGTCACCGGCGAAAATCGCCGCTTCATCCCCCCCGGTCCCGGCGCGTACTTCAATAAAGCAGTTGTTGTCGTCCTTGGGATCCTTGGGCAACAGCAGGATCTGCAGCGCCTGTTCGATCTCCTCGACCGCCGCCTTGGCATCGGCCAGCTCTTCCTGCGCCATCGCCTTCATCTCGGCATCGTCGCCCTCAAGCATCTCCAGCACAGCCTGCAGATCCGCGACCACTTGCTGATAACGCTGGAAGCCGGCGACCACCTCGCCCAACTGGGCATATTCACGGGTCAGGTTACGGAAGCGCTCCTGATCGTTGACCACGGTCGGCTCACCAAGCAGTGCCTGCACCTCTTCATAGCGTTCCTGCAGGCCTTCCAGCTTCCTGATCACTGATTCTTTCATGTCGGATCCAAATTCATACCGCCGTCACGACGGCATTAGCGGAGCGCCAGGCCAAGACTGCGCTGTAACAGCGCCAACGTCTCGCGGTCTCCGGACTCTCCGGCCTGGCGCAATGCCTCGGTCGGAGCATGAGTTAATTTATTGGTCAGGCGATGCGCCAGTTCGTCCAGCACCTGCTCGACACCGGCCCCCTGCGCCAATTGCTGATGGGCGCGTTGCAGCGCCTCCTGCTGCCACTGCTCTGCCTGTTGCCGATAACTGCGGATACTCTCCTGGGTCGGCAAGGCCTGATACCAGCGCATAAACTGTTGGCACTCCTCGCCAATCAGCAGTTCGGCTTGGCGCGCCGCCTGTTCGCGCGAGGACTGATTTTCGGCGACGATATCCTGCAGGTCATCGACCGTGTAGAGAAACGCATCCGCCAGTTCACCGACCTCAGCCTCAATATCGCGCGGCACCGCCAGATCGATCAGCAACATCGGCCGATAGCGACGCTGACGCAGTACGCGCTCCATCAGCCCTTTGCCCAGTAACGGCAACGGGCTGGCGGTCGAGCTGACCACAATATCCACATTGGGCAGCACTTGCGGTATCTCGTCGAGAGTGACCACATCTGCCCCCCACTCACCGGCCAACCCCTGTGCCCGTTGCAGGGTGCGGTTGGCCACCGTCATGTGCTGCACCCCCTGACCATGCAGGTGGCGCCCAGCCAGCTCGATGGTCTCCCCGGCACCAATCAACAGCACGCGAATTTGCGACAAATCAGCGAAGATCTGGCGGGCCAGCGACACTGCCACATAGGCCACTGAGACGCCGCTGGCGCCGATGCCGGTTTCGGTGCGTACGCGCTTGGCCACCGAGAAACCGCGATCAAACAACCGCCCGAGCAGGGACTTGATACTGCCCTGCTCGCGACCCAGCTCCACCGCCTGCTTCAACTGGCCAAGGATCTGTGGCTCACCCAATACCAGCGAGTCCAACCCGCTGGCGACACGCATCAGATGGCGGACGGCCTCATCATCCTGATGTTGATACAGACGTCCGGCCAACTCGTTGGCCTGCAGATGACGATGGGCCTGCAACCAGTCGCGCAATCGCCCCTGCGCACCGTCCTCGACAGCACAGTACAACTCGGTACGGTTACAGGTCGACAGAATACAGGCCTCCTGGATGCCGGGTTGCTGACGCAACTCATCCACGGCGGTGCGCACAATCTCGGGCCCGAAGCTGACACGCTCGCGCAATGACACCGGCGCGGTGCGATGGTTGAGACCGAGAATAAATAGCGGCATGGTAACGAAGACCTCCGACCAAGGGGCCCTTATTTTACTCAAAAACTGCAAGTCTTTGAAAGCAAGCCGCCGCAGCCTATACTTGGCCATCGCCATCCTGCTATGCACATCACCCATCATGCAGTCATTGCTCGTGAAGAGATTGCCCGTGAACACACTGTCCGTAGAACGATTCTCCGTAAAACCACGCGCCGTGATGAGATGGTTACATCTCCCGTTATGGTGCCTGTTTGCCTTGCTGGCCGGTTGTAGCCAACAAACCGCCGAAAACCGCTATAACGATGCCGTCTGGCGCGGCCAGCGTGAATCGTTGGAAAAACTGACCCACTGGCAACTGCGCGGCAAGTTGGCCATCCTCACTGCCAAGGAAAAGGGGTCGGCACGTCTTAACTGGCAGCAACGCGGTGATGACTATGATCTGGTACTGACCAACGTCCTCGGTGGTACCCTGCTCGAGGTGCATCAACTGAATGGCCGTGTCGAGGTAGTGGATCGAGATGGCCGCCATTACCAGAGTCAGGACAGTGAAGCCCTGGTCTACCAACTGACCGGCTGGCCAATCCCGATGCGCGATCTGCCGACCTGGATTAAAGGTCTACCGGGCAAGGCCAGTTTTGAGCTGGGTGGTGACGGTCGCGTCAACCGTCTGAAGCAGGATAACTGGGCACTGACCTATCAGGACTATGCCCGCACCCGTCTGTGGCTATTGCCAACGGCCATCGAGTTGCAAGGGCCGCAAACCCGCATCAAGCTGGCAAT
>JAYROM010000171.1:0-12510 GCA_041911695.1 Aeromonadaceae bacterium | reverse complement strand
CCGTTCTTCAGACGATGGCTGAATGCGACACGATCCTTGTGCTGGCCGCTCTCCGGCACGAACTCATGACGATAGTTCATAGTGGCCGCCTGGGCCGCACCGATGGAACCCAGTACAGCTACTGCAACCAGGCTAAGCAGAGAGAGTCGTTTTACGTTCATTGCATGTCACCTTTTTTGTTTTGTTTGTTGTTTACGGAGGTGATGTTATGCCCGGATGAAACCCATTTCCTCGATCTCGAACACACTAAACTGAAACGTCATATCAAAAAACAAAGAATGGTGATCCACTTCAAAATGAAATGTGCAATCATTATTTTTGACATATAACATTCTAGCTATTTTGTGATAACGGAATCACGGTAACCTACCGCCTGTTCGCGCGCTGTTGCTCGCGCCTACATAAATTAGCGCGCCGAAAAACGTAAAAAATAACTACACGGCAATACAGCACCATAATCAATGCCAGCCGATAGGGAATTAACCAATAAAAAAGCCAGCCTAAACAGGCTGGCAAACAGGCTAAACGTTGGTAGGTGAATAACGGGCCTGCCCTCAAGGACGAAGGAAATCTTCTCGCTGCGGGGTAAAGGTATCCAGCAATACCCCTGCTTCACGGCATACGCAGCCGTGAACAATATTCGGTTGTTTGTACAGCGTATCGCCGGCACGCACCAGGTGGGTCTCATCACCGATGGTAAACTCGAAGCAGCCGGACAGTACATAGGTCAACTGCTCGTGCGGGTGGCTGTGCAGCGGGCCGATAGCGCCGGTCTCGAAACGCACCTCGACCCCCATCATGGTGCCGCCGTGCGCCAGGATCTTGCGCTGAACGCCGTTGCCCAGATCTTCCAGGGCCACCGATTCATTAAAAACAAACATCAGACACTCCTCGATTACTGCAACGCGGCGACCGCATAACGCACCAGACGGCCAATCTCATCCCACTGCTGGTTATCGACCAGATCGCTCGGCACCATCCAGGTGCCACCACAGGCAAACACCGACTTCAGTGCCAGGTAATCCTTGACGTTGGCCGGGCTTACACCACCGGTCGGCATAAATTTGACCGGATAGACGGCAGTCAGCGCCTTGAGCATGTTCAGACCGCCCGACGGCTCAGCCGGGAAAAACTTCAGCGTGGTCAGCCCCATCTCCATCGCCTGCTCGACCAGACTCGGGTTATTGACGCCCGGGATAATCGGCATGCCGCGCTGCTGGCAATAACGCACCGTGGTCGGATTGAAGCCCGGGCTGACGATGAAATCGACACCAGCATCAATCGCTTCATCCACCTGTGCCGGGGTCAACACGGTACCGGCACCGATGATCATCTCCGGGAACGCCGCGCGCAGATTACGGATCGCCTGCGCGGCCGCCGGGGTGCGGAAGGTGATCTCCGCGCTCGGCATCCCGTTTTCCACCAACACCTTACCCAACGCGACGGCGTGGTCGGCGTTCTTGATGGCAATCACCGGAATGACCTTGAGTGCGGCCAGTTTTTCAAGCAGTACAGACATGATGAACCTCAGTGGTTGCACCAACGGCCGGCATGGCCGTCAGCGGAATAATGGCGCCACGATGACGAATAACGGTGCCCGCTAGCTGGTGGGCAAACTGTGCCGAGCGGGTTTCATCCCCGCCAGCCAGTCGGACCGCCAGATAGCCGGCACTAAAGGAGTCACCGGCTGCCGTGGTATCGATCACCTCTTCCGGACGCAGACGCTGTGCCGGGATGGTATGACGTTGACCGCCCGCCACCACCAGACACGGCTCTGCACCGCGCTTGATCACAATCTCGCTGACGCCATGCGCCGTCGTGCGCGCCAGACACGCTTCCACATTGACGTCCCCCCACAGGACCTCGTCATCTTCCAGGGTCAGGAAGGCCAGATCGGTCAGATCCAGCATGGCAGCGTAAGCGGCACGGGCTTCGTCAGCACCGCCCTGCCACAGGCGTGGACGGTAATTGTTATCAAAGATGATCTTGGCACCCTGGCCACGACAGTCTGCCAGCAGGGTCAGCAGACGTTCGCGATCAGCCGGAGGCAGGATGGCCAGCGTGATGCCACTCAGGTAGAGATAATCAAACTGCTGTAATTGCTGGATGACGCGAGCGCTATCCGGGCCCTGCAGCCAATAGCGGGCCGCCGCGTCATTTCTCCAGTAATGGAAAGTCCGTTCACCGTGGGCATCGGTCTCGATGACATACAGGCCAGGGAGTTTAGTGGCCAGTTGTTGCACCAAGTCCGTCTGCACCCCTTCACGCTGCCAGTGGGCCAGCATCTGCTGGCTAAATCCGTCCGTCCCCAGGGCGGTCACATAATGCACATCCAGGTGACGATTGGCGCGTGCCAGATACACGGCGGTATTCAGGGTATCGCCACCGAAGTGGCGCTGGATACCGGACGTACTCTCCGACAGCTCGATCATACACTCGCCAATAATGGCAATCTTGCTAGTCATAAGGTCTCCTGCGTTCTCCTTTCCTGCTCATTCTAAGAAAAGGAACAAAACAGTCAAAAGATTTAAAACGTCATTTCATATTTTTGTGAGCCATCGCATATCACCGTTTTCAGCCCCGAGGGACAGCGCGCCGTGGCCAGTACCTCGCGGAACAGTACCCGACAGAACCGTGCCCGACGGGCAACACGGCCCGGCTCACCTCACGACAGCCACTGCCCGCCATTGACATCCAGCACATGGCCGGTGATGTAGCCGCTACAGCGGTGCGAGGATAAAAACAGATAGGCCGGCACCAGATCGGCGCACTGCCCCAGACGGCGTAACGGAATGCCCGCGGCCACCGACTGACGCCAGGCGTCATCCTTATCGGCATGGAATTCGGTCTCGATGGTGCCGGGGGCAATGGTATTGAAGCGGATGCCCTGCGGGCTGTACTCCTTGACCCAGCTGCGCTGCACCGCATGGAGCCAAGCCTTGGCTGCGGCATACAGGCCGGCGCCCGGCCCGCCGCCGTTCCAGCCGGCAATCGAGCCGGTGCCGATCACGCTGGCACTGAGCCCGGTCTCCTGCACGCTGGCCAGCAGATGCGGCAATGCAGCACGGGTGACATGCAGCGCCGAATGGCCATTCAGCGCCATCACCTGCTCGCTAAAGTCACCATCCTGTTCGGCCAGTCCGCGCCGCGCCACCAGTCCGCCGGCATTGTTAACCACTACATCCAGCCCACCCAGCCAGTTGGCAGCATCGTCGACCAGTTGCGCCGCCGCGCCCGCGACGGTCAAGTCAGCTGACAACGCATGGCAGCGCCGGATGCTGGCGCCCAGATCAACCAGACTGCCGAGCATGCTGTTTTCATCCTGGCGGGCACTGACCACCACCTTGGCGCCGTGTTGTAGCAACGCCGCTGCCACCGCCAGACCAATCCCGCGACTGGCGCCGGTGACCAGCACCCTGCGCCCTTGTAAATCGGCAAACATTCCCGCACTCCTGCCTGTTTCTTGTGATCCGCTGACGCTTATGTCAGGCGGAAAGCGCCGGCGTGATGGCCAGCGAACCGGCCATCACGCCGCATCAAATATCGTCTGACGCCCGTGCTGAGGGCGCCATAGCACCGCATGACACCACCGCAACCAGCCTCGAACGACACTCAAGATGCCGCATTAGATGAAAAATCGAACCGACGTTTCAATGAAAACGATATCCAGATCTCAAATTTATTACACCGCAGCGCCAAGAGAGGCCGTTTTGGAGCCCCATCACGTTAATTTGGAACGATGTTTCTAAAATTGCAGCATCGGGTACCAACCCGTTGAGCGACACCCGTTTGGCACCGTGTGAGGCCATAGTGCAGATGGGACTAACCCTACGGCCCTTTATGTGAGTACAAGATATGAATATTGATATTCTGGTTCTCGGAGGCTACTTCCTGCTGATGGTGTTCATCAGTCTGGCCTTCAAAAAGATGGCGAGTAAATCCGCCAGTGACTACTTCCGCGGCGGTGGACGCATGCTGTGGTGGATGGTCGGTTCAACTGCCTTTATGACCCAGTTCTCAGCCTGGACCTTTACCGGTGCAGCCGGGATGGCCTACAACAACGGTTTTGCGGTGGTCGGGGTGTTCCTCGGTAACATCGTGGCCTACATCCTCTCCTACTGGTGGTTCAGCCATCGCTTCCGCCAGATGCGCGTCGATACCCCGACCGAAGCGGTGAACCGTCGCTTTGGCAAGGGTTCCGAGCAGTTCTTCACCTGGACGCTGATCCCGCTGTCGGTACTGAACGCCGGTGTATGGCTGAACGGTCTGGCGATCTTCGCCGGTGCTGTCTTCGGTTACGACATGACCACCACCATTTGGGTGACCGGTCTGGCCGTACTTGCCATCTCCATGCTGTCCGGTGCCTGGGGCGTGGTTGCCAGTGACTTCGTGCAGACCCTGGTGGTTGCCGTGCTGTCCGTGGCCTGTGCCATCGTAGCCCTGGTCAAGGTCGGCGGCCCGAGCGAAATCGTCACCAAGTTCCCGTCTGACTTCTTCATGGGTCCGAACATGAACTTCGGTATCCTGCTGGTCGGCTCCTTCCTGTTCTTCATCGTCAAGCAGATGCAGAGCATCAACAACATGCAGGACTCCTACCGTTTCCTGAATGCCAAGGACTCCAACAACGCCCGTAAGGCTGCGCTGCTGGCCATGATCCTGATGATCTTCGGCACCATCATTTGGTTCATCCCGCCGTGGGCCTCTGCCATCATGTATCCGGATGCTGCCGCTTCCCACGCCGAACTGGGCAACAAGGCAAGCGATGCCGTGTACCTGGTCTTCGCCGAACGCGCCATGCCGCTGGGCACCATCGGTCTGCTGGTAGCGGGTCTGTTCGCCGCCACCATGTCCTCGATGGACTCCGCGCTGTGCCGTAACGCCGGTATCTTCGTACGTAGCTTCTGGGCTCCGGTGGTCTGCCGTAACAAGCCGATGAGCGAAACCAAGACCCTGCGTGTCAGCCAGCTGGTCACCCTGGTCAACGGTATCCTGGTTATCCTGATCGCCCAGCTGTTCGCCCAGCTGAAGGGTCTGAGCCTGTTCGAACTGATGATGCGTGTTGCCACCCTGCTGCAGTCGCCGATGCTGGTACCGTTGTTCTTCGGTATGTTCATCCGCAAGACCCCGAAGTGGGCACCGTGGGTCACCGTCTGCTTCGGTATGCTGGTCTCCTGGCTGATCATGAACGTGTTCACCGCTGCCTGGTTCGCCTCGCTGTTTGATGTGACCCTGACCAAGCGTGAACTGTCCGAACTGACCACCACCATCACCGTAGCGGCTCACCTGTTCCTGACCGGCGGCTTCTTCATCGCGACTTCCCTGTTCTACAAGGAAGAGAAGTTCACCGAAGAAGAGAAGGCCAAGACCGAACAGTTCTTCCAAGACATCGAGACCCCGGTGGTTGCCGATAGCGAGCAGGACGAGTTCGACCGCCTGCAGCGCAACAAGCTGGGCCACATCACCCTGATCATGGGTGCCGGTCTGATGCTGATGGTACTGTTGCCAAACGAGTTGTGGGGTCGCCTGCTGTTCGCTGGCTGTTCCATCGCCGTGCTGACCGTCGGCTACCTGCTTAAACGCAGTGCCCGCCTCGCCGATGAACGGCGGGAAGCGGAAGGCCGGTTGGCCACCCAGGCAAGTTAAGCGTTACCCACCACGTCACGGTGCCCCTTAGGGGGCGCCGTTTTTTGCTTTGAGGCCCCGTAAAGATTGCGTTGGTAATGTACCGCCTGACACCCGGTACGGGCCGTTGTCCGGATCCATGCTATGACAGTTCTCGATTACTCGGCGCTCGGCGTCTATATCCTGTTCATCCTGTTGGCCGCCAGTTGCTTCCGCCGTTTTGCCAGCGACAGCCGGCAATTCATCAACGGTGGCGCCTCCATGCAATGGTGGATGGCCGGTGCCACCGCCTTTATGACCCAGTTCTCCGCCTGGACCTTTACCGGCGCCGCCGGCAAGGCCTTCACCGACGGCTTTCCTATCCTGATCCTGTTCTGGGGCAACGCGCTGGGATTTCTGGTCGCCGGCCGCTTCTTTGCCGCCCGTTACCGCAAGTTGCGGGTCGAGACCGCGATGCAGGTCCTGCACCTGCGTTTTGGCCAGCCGACCGAACGGCTGTTCACCTGGCTGCAGTTCCCGCTCTCCACCATCACCGCCGCGGTCTGGCTAAATGGCCTGGCCTGGATCATCTCGGCGATGACCGGCTTTGGCATGGTCCCCACCCTGCTGGTCACCGGCGCGGTCATTACCCTGATCTCGGCCAGCGGCGGCGCCTGGACGGTGAACGCCACCAACGTCATCCAGCTGGTGCTGATCCTGGCGATTACCCTGGTCACCGGGCTGTGGGCGCTGTGGCAAGGCGGTGGCCCGGCCAACATTGTCCAGCACTTCCCGGTCGACTTCTGGCAAGGCAGCGGCCTGCATGGTCCGCATGTGCTGCTGTGCTGGGTGGCCATGGTGCTGCTGCAGCAGACGCTGTCGACCAACAATGCCATTACCTGCTACCGCTTCCTGGTCACCCGCAACGAGGACGAGGCGCGCAAGGCCGCCTGGCTGGCCGGCATCCTGTTCCTGATTGGCCCGGTGTTCTGGTTTATCCCGCCCTGGGTGGCGGCCAGCCAGGGCACCGACCTGCAGGCGCTCTACCCGCACCTTGGCCATGGCGCGCTCAATGCCGCCTATCTGTCGTTTGTCGAACGCGCCATGCCAGCCGGCACCCTCGGGCTCACGCTCGCCGCCATGCTGGCTGCCACCATCTCGCCGATGAGCAGTGCCCTCAACCGCAATGCCGGTATCTTCCTGCGCAATGTCTACCAGCGCCCGCAGCACAGTGACCGTCACCTGCTGCAGGTCGGTAAGCTGTTCACGCTGGGCAATGGTCTGCTGGCGACGCTGGTCGGTTGGTGGATGGCCTGCCAGGAGAACCTGGGGTTCTTCGAGCTGGTGATGATGATTGGTTCGATGCTGATTCTGCCGATGTCGATCCCTGCCCTGCTGGCGATTGTGGTGCGCCGCGCCCCCGACTGGGCCGGCTGGAGCACGCTGCTGGTTGGCGGCCTGCTGTCACTGTCCCTCCACACCCTGCTGACGCCGTTACGTCTGGCCGACTGGCTGCAACGCCCGCTGTCGGCACGTGAAGTGAGCGATCTGACCTTTGCCATCACGGTGGCCGCGCAGGGGGTGATCACTGGCGGCTGGCTCCTGCTCACCCGGCTGTGGTATCGCCCGCCACAACAGACCCTGCGTATCGCCCAGATTGGCCAACTGTTTGCCAACCTGCAGCGCCCGCTGGCAGCGGACGAGATTGCCGAGGTCAACCCGGCCCAACCGCGTCTGCTCGGCGCCCTGTTGCTCAGCCTTGGCCTGCTGCTGACCCCGCTGCTGCTGTGGGACCACTCGCTGGCCGGTCGCGGTCTGCATGCGGCGATCGCCCTGAGTGTCGCCACCGCCGGGGTCGGCTTGCGCCTGCTGGCCAGCCAGGCCGATCCGCAGGGCTCCTGGCGCACCTGGATGCGCGGTTACCGGCCACGGCTGCCCGGCGTTTGCCGGCTAAAAAAACACCGCACACAAATTTTTAAGAATGACATCACAAAAAATTGAAACGCAGTTTCTTTTTATTTGAGTGATTGGGGCTCGTTTGCTAAGGTCTCTCTATCGAATGACCTGCGCCCTGACGGCCAGGTTCAACATCCACAAAGAGGTTAATAATGGAAACTCGTCAAAGCATTCATAGCGACCACGCCCGTCAACTTGATACTGCCGGCCTGCGCCGTGAATTCCTGGTTGAGCAGGTGTTTGTTGCCGATCAGATCTCCATGACCTACAGCCACATCGATCGCATCGTGTTTGGCGGTATCGAGCCGGTCACCCAGACCCTGGCGTTCGGCGATGACCTGGGCAAGGCCTACGGTGTTGATTTCTTCCTGCAGCGCCGCGAACTGGGCCTGATCAACATCGGTGGTCCGGCGGTGATTGAAGTGGACGGTCAGCGCTTTGACCTGAACCGTGAAGAAGCCCTGTATGTCGGCATGGGTGCCCGCGACGTGCGCTTCAGCAGTGTCGACTCTGCCACCCCGGCCAAGCTGTACTACAACAGCGCCCCGGCCCATACCCACTACCCGACCCGCAAGATCACCCTGGAAGAGGCGGCACCGACCACGCTGGGCGACAACGTTACCAGCAACCGTCGCACCATCTACAAGTTCATCGTGCCGGACGTCCTGCCGACCTGTCAGTTGCTGATGGGGATGACCAAGATGGAGCCGGGCAACCTGTGGAACACCATGCCGTGCCACACCCACGAGCGCCGCATGGAAGTCTACTTCTACTTCAACATGCAGCAAGACGCGGCGGTGTTCCACTTCATGGGCCAGCCGCAGGAAACCCGCCACCTGGTGGTACAGAACGAACAGGCGGTGATCTCCCCGAGCTGGTCGATCCACTCCGGCGTCGGTACCCAGGCTTACACCTTTATCTGGGGCATGGTCGGCGAGAACCAGGTGTTCTCCGATATGGACCACGTCGCAGTCCGCGACCTGAAGTAAACACTGACGAGGGCGGATTGCCCGCCCTCTTTTCCTGACATGAGCGCCACCACAGGTGGCAACCCGAGGTGACCTATGATTCTGAACAGCTTTGATTTGACTGGCAAAGTAGCCATCGTAACCGGTTGTGACACTGGCCTGGGCCAGGGCATGGCCGTCGGCCTGGCGCAAGCCGGCTGCGACATCGTCGGTATCAACATTGTCGAGCCGACCGACACCATCGCCAAGATTGAAGCGCTGGGCCGCAAGTTCCTGAGCCTGAAGGCAGACGTCAGCAAGACCGAAGAGCTGCCGCGTCTGGTCGATCAGGCGGTCTCCCACTTCGGCCACGTCGATATCCTGGTCAACAACGCCGGTATCATCCGTCGTGAAGACGCCATCAAGTTCAGCGAGAAGGACTGGGATGACGTCATGAACATCAACGTGAAGAGCGTGTTCTTCATGTCCCAGGCCGTGGCCCGCCAGTTTATGGCCCAGGGCAAGGGTGGCAAGATCATCAACATCGCCTCCATGCTCTCCTACCAGGGTGGCATCCGCGTACCGTCCTACACCGCCTCCAAGAGCGGCGTAATGGGCATCACCCGTCTGATGGCCAACGAATGGGCGCAGAACGGCATCAACGTCAACGCCATCGCACCGGGCTACATGGCCACCAACAACACCGCACAGTTGCGTGCCGATCAGGATCGTAACGACGCGATTCTGGGCCGTATCCCGGCCGCACGTTGGGGCACCCCGGAAGATCTGATGGGCCCGGTGGTGTTCCTGGCCTCTCCGGCTTCCGACTACATCAACGGTTACACCGTGGCCGTAGACGGCGGCTGGCTGGCTCGCTAAGCTGAAGCAAGTTTGACGGGGCGTCCAATCGGGCGCCCCGCCTGTTTTTGCTCGCGGGAAAAACCGTCTCTTTTGGAGCCGCCGTCATGCTGTCCAACCTCACTTCCAGTCTCTCATTTGCCCAGGGCCTCGGCCTGTTCGCCTTCTTCGTCGGTATCTCGGCCTTCCTGCAGCGCCAGGATCACCAGTTCCGCACCCGTCTGACCCTGTATAGCGGCTTTATCGCCATCCACTTCTGGCTGATGGGCGCCCCGGCCGCCTCCACCAGCTGCATCATCAGCGCGATCCGCACCTGGGTCTCCGGTCGTAGTCCGCGCCGGCGCTGGATGTGGCTGTTTATCGTCATGGTCTGGGTGATTGGCCTGCCGCAGGTGCACCACCCAATGCAGGCGCTGGCGCTGGTCGGCACCACGGTCGGCACCTGGGGACTGTTTACCCTGCACGGGCTGCGCTTGCGGTTATGTATGCTGAGCGGCACCGTGATCTGGTTTACCCATAACCTGTGGCTGGGCTCGATTGGCGGCTCATTGTTGGAGGGCAGCTTCCTCGTCACCAACAGCGTGACGATTTTCCGCCTCTACCGGCAGCAGCAGTTGGCCGCGCAAGTGCCATCGGCGTAAGTAACCAAATGGTGCTGAGATGTTTGCAGGCAAAACAAAGCCGCCCGACGGCGGCTTTGGTCATCACAATTGGTAGCGTGAACGCTTAACGCTTGCTCGCCACGAACGGGTACTGGTAGTAGCCGAGCTGGGCCGAGATGGTCGCGGCGGACTCGTGCAGCTGGGTCACCAGATCCTCGCGCTGCGCCTCCTGGAAGCGCACCAGCGGCAGGGAGAGCGACAGGCCGGCAATCACATGGCCGAGACGGTCATACACCGGCACCGCAAAGCAGCGCAGGCCATGTTCCATCTCTTCGTTATCTTCGGCGTAACCGAGTTCACGCACCTTGGCCAGTTCGGCGAGGAAGGCGTCCATGGTGGTGATGGTGTGCTCGGTAAACGGCACGAACTCGACATCCGCCATGATTTCGCGCACTTCGCTCTCGTCCAGCCACGCCAGGGCAATCTTGCCGAGACCGGTGCTGTACAGCGGACGGCGACGGCCGACGCGCGAGTACATACGCAGGTTGTATTCGGAGTCGACCTTGTGCAGATAGATGATGCTGTCTTCGTCCAGCGCGCCGAGGTGCAAGGTTTCCTTGGTCTGCTTGCCCAGCTTGCGCATCTGGATATCGGCCAGCTCAATCAGCTCTTGGTGTTCCAGGGCTTTAGCCCCCAACTCGAACAAGCGCAGGCTCAATGCATACTTGTCGTTCTCACCTTCCTGGGTCACATAACCCAGGCTTTTCATGGTCTGCAGAAAGCGGTACACGGTACTTTTTGACATCATGATACGTTGCGACAGCTCGGTCACACCGATCACTTTCTGCTCGCCCAACGCTTGCAGAATACCGAATACCTTCAGCACGGACGACACGGAGTCAGGAGTGTTATCGGGTAGGGACATGGCACATTCCAAAAATTAACAGGTTGTTTCATTGTAGATGAAATGTGCGTTTACTGACAGAGATACGGATCATATATGTAACATGAAACTGACATATAACCGCGTTTCAATTGTGAACTAAATCACGCTTTTTCGCTGATAACGTTCTCAGATTCAGAGAAAGTGATATTGAGCATAAAAAAAGATAAAACAGTGTTTCTATAATGGCACCATGTCGGGGCCATTCCGGTCCCGTGCTGAACCGAGGTAACACCGTTATGGGCAAGGGCCGTCAAATTAAACTCGACTATCACCACTATCAGGATCCGGCCACCGGCGTAAACGTCTGTCGTCTGACCCCGCCGGACGTGACCTGCCATCGCAACTATTTCTACCAGAAGTGCTTCACCAATGGTGGCCGCCATCTGCTGTTTGCCGGTGACTTTGACGGCCACTGGAACTATTACCTGCTCGAGCTGGCCACCGGTGAAGCCATGCAGATCACCGAAGGCGCCGGTGACAACACCTTCGGCGGCTTCCTCTGCCCAACCGACAACTGTCTGTACTACGTCAAGAACGAACGAGACCTGTTGTCCGTCGATCTGGCCACGCTGGAAGAGCGCCTGATCTACCGCGTCCCGGACGAGTGGGTCGGTTACGGCACCTGGGTCGCCAACAGTGACTGCACCAAGCTGGTCGGTATCGAAATCGCCAAGCAAGACTGGGTGCCGCTCACCGACTGGCAGAAGTTCCACGACTTCTACCACACCCATCCACACTGCCGCCTGTTGCGTGTCGACCTGCAGACCGGCGCCAGCCAGGTGGTGCATGAGGGCAAGGAGTGGCTGGGCCACCCGATCTATCGTCCGTTTGATGATAAGACCGTTGCCTTCTGCCATGAAGGGCCGCACGATCTGGTCGATGCCCGCATGTGGCTGGTCAACGAAGATGGCAGCAAGGTGCGCAAGGTCAAGGAACATGCCCCCGGCGAAAGCTGCACCCACGAGTTCTGGGTGCCGGACGGTTCCTACCTGATGTATGTCTCCTACACCAAGGGCGAGCAGGATCGCACCATCTGCCGCTTCAATCCGGATACCGGCATCAACGAACCGCTGATGGGCATGCCGGCCTGCTCGCACCTGATGAGCAACTTCGACGGCACCCTGCTGGTTGGTGACGGCTCCGGCACCCCGGTCGACGTCAAGGATACCGAGGGTTACACCATCCAGAACGATCCGTTCCTGTATGTCTTCGATGTGGCCAAGCGCGAGCACTACCAGTTGTGCGCCCACAACACTTCGTGGGAGGTATTCGAGGGCAACCGCCAGATCACCCATCCGCATCCGTCGTTCACCCCGGATAACCGCCAGGTGCTGTTCACCTCGGATGTCGATGGCAAACCGGCGCTCTATCTGGCCGATCTGCCGGCTGAACGGCTGGTGACCGCCTGATCATCCGGCGCACAGCCGCTTGCATCACCGCGCGCTGTCGCGTTATCGGGAACGGCCCTCTGGCCGTTCCTGTTCCATTCCGGGGCTCCCGCACGAGGCACCTTCATGTCACAGACCCTGATGCCCAATATCCTCGATTTTCTTACCCGTATCGATCCGTTCGACAAATTGCCGGACAGCCTGCAGCGCTG
>JAYROM010000170.1:0-15241 GCA_041911695.1 Aeromonadaceae bacterium | reverse complement strand
GGATGAGTTGTCGGCCTTCGAGCGGCGACTCAACCTCAGACCGCGCAAATGTTTGGATTTCAGGCAACCCCAGATCGTGTTTGATGAACTACGACAGGTTGCCTGATTTGGCGGGTGTTGCACTTCGAAGTTGAATTCGCGCTTGCCTTACGACGAGGCGGAGCGCACCAAGGTGCAGAGCCGTTTGCCGGCGGATGCCGATATGGACGTGCTGGCCCCGTATATCACCCTGCTGGTGCAGCAGGTGCGTCGAAATATCCAGTTGTTTTGCAGTTCGTCCAGCTACCGCGAGGTGAACATGCTGGTGTTGTCCGGCGGGGGCAGTCTGATCCCGGGCTTGGCTGAGCAGTTGGCGATGGAATTACAAATCGAGGTCAAACATCCGGACCCGTTTGATGTCACGCCGCGCCATCGGAGCGAGTATGTGACACACGGCGCCAAATATATGACAGCGCTTGGGCTGGCATTACGGAGCTTCGTACCATGTCAAATATAAATCTGCTGCCTTGGCGTGAAGTTGCCAAACAGCGTCAGAAGAAGATGTTTTTGGGCATGCTGGGTGGCGTTTTTCTGGTGAGTGCCGGTTTGGTGTTGGTGGTGAATTTTCTTTACCAGCAAGCGATATCCCGTCAGGAGGCGCGCAATCAATATCTGCAGAGTGAAATTGTGGTTCTCGACGCCCGGATTGGTGAAATCAACAAGCTCAAACAGCGGCGCAAGGAGTTGATTGACCGTATGCGTCTGATCGATCAACTGCAGCAGAGCCGTAACCAAGCGGTACACCTGTTTAATGACCTGCCGGAGTTGGTGGTGTCTGGCATCTATCTGGACTCTCTGTCGTTCACCAACGGTCTGGTCAGCGTGGTCGGGAAGACGGAAGCGCATAGCCGTGTGGCCACCATGATGCGCTTGATTGATCGCAGTCAGTGGTTAGGGCAAACCTCCATCAGCTCCATTTATGCGACCGCAAACTCCGAACGGGCATCCAATTTGGCCCTTAGCGAGTTTTCTTTGATGTTTAGAGTCATACAAAAAGACAACGCCGGTGATCCTAAAGTTCAAGGGCAGGGGGCACAGAAGAAATGAACCTGCAAGAATTGAATGAACTCGACTTTGAGAACATTGGCAGTTGGCCGGCACCGGCCAAGATTGTGTTGATGGCCGTACTGGCTATCGCCATTGGGGCCGGCGGTTATTTTTACCTGATCGCTGATTCTGTTTCGGCACTCGAACAGATTCGCACCAAGGAAAATGAGCTGAAAACCCAATATGAGATGAAGGCCGCGCTGGCCAGTAATCTTGAAGCCTATCAGAAACAGATGGTGGAACTGCAAGGCCTGCTGCAGGCGCAGTTAAGACAACTGCCTGATAAAAATGAGGTTGCAGGCTTGCTGGATGACATCAGTTTTATCGCCATGGATAACGGCCTCAAGTTGCAGCGCATCAATTGGGAGCCCGAAGTCACTCATGAGTTCTCTACCGAACTGCCGATGAAAATCGAGGTAACGGGGAACTACAGCCAGTTGGGCAAGTTTGCAGCAGACATTGCCGCGCTGCCGCGTATCGTGATTTTGGATAGTTTCACCATTGTGCGCGATGAAAAGAATGATCAGTTGGCGATGAGCATGCTGGCCAAGACCTACCGTTACAATGAGAAGCCTGTGACGCCGGCCAATAACGCCAAAGGAGGCAAATGATGCAACGACTCTTGCTCATCATGCTCTCCTGTGGCCTGCTCGCGGCCTGTTCGGGTAGCGACGACCTGCAGGATTACATCACCCAGGTAAAGGCGAGACCGCCCTTGCCGATTGAACCCTTGCCAACCGTTCGCCGGTTTGAGGCGATGCACTATCAGCCGCAGGCTGATCGCACGCCCTTTGTGAAGCCGGTCCCTGAACTGGCGGCGAGTGTGCAGGAAACCAAGAAAGATTGCTTACAGCCCGAAGTGCGGGAAAAACAGCCCCTTGAGCGGTTTTCGCTGGATAACCTCTCCATGCGCGGCACGATGGGTATTGGTGGTCACCTGTGGGCGCTGGTTGCGGCTGAAGGTGAGGTATATCGGGTAGCGGAGGGGCAGTACCTTGGTCTGAATCATGGCCGTATTGTTCGGATTCGTCCGGATGGCCTTGATGTGGAGGAGACAGTACCGGATGGCAAGGGGTGCTGGACCAAGCGTGAAACCAAGCTGAATCTTGTTGTGGCAGATTAAGACCTCAGGCGGAATGGATATATGAATAAAGATAAATCACGGATCGGTCATTGCGCCCTGCTGGCGGTATTGGTAGGCCTTTCGATGTCCGCGGACGCGGCCACCAAACTTCAACAGATTAAGGTCAATCCCTTGTTGGCCGGTCAACTGGAGCTGGAGTTGCAATTTGATCAACCGGTCAAGTCGTTTGCAGACCGCTTGAAATACCAGCCCAATCAACTGGTTCTGCAGATTAATGATGCAGAGTCCGCACTGCTCAATAACCCCATGCCTGTTGAGCGACAAGGGGTACAGCAGGTCAGCGTGGCGCCAGCTGGCGCTAATTTGGATGTGGCGGTAGCCCTGAACCAGTTGATGCCTTACCAGATCAGTCAGCGTGGTAACTCCCTGCTGGTCACCCTGGGCCAGAACACCGCCAGTTCGACAACCAGCACCAGTACCACGGCGTTGTTGCCGGCCAAGGCGGTGCAACCGGCCGCTGCACAGGGCAGCAAGGTCAGCGGCGCGCTGACCAGCAAGCTGGTGTCGTCAGAGGTCCCTACCGGTAATATCAACCGTATCAAGAGCCTGGATTTCCGCCGCGGTAAAGATGGCCAGGGGCAACTGATGGTCGGGCTGGACAACTCAGCTGCCGCAGTGGATATCACCACTCGTGGGAACCATGTGGTGGCCAAGTTCCATGCTACCGATGTGCCAGACGATCTGATAGCGCTGATGGATGTGACCGACTTTGCTACCCCGGTCAACAAGGTGGATATCTCCCGTCAGGACAAGACCGTGGTCATGGACCTGTCAGTATCCGGCGGTTTTGATTATCGCTATGACCAGTCACAAAATCTGTTCATGCTGGAGGTCGCACCACACCGTGCTGCAGCCCCGGCGGCAGGCAAGAGTCAGGCGGTCGATACCGTGGCGGCCAAGCGTTATCAGGGCAAGCCGATTTCACTCAACTTCCAGGACGTGCCGGTACGTACTGTTCTGCAATTGATCGCAGATTTTAATGGTTTCAACCTGGTGACCACTGACTCAGTGGCGGGCAACATCACCCTGCGTCTGGACGGGGTACCTTGGGAGCAGGCTCTGGATACGGTGCTCAAGGTCAAGGGGTTGGACAAGCGTCTTGAGGGCAATATCCTGCTGGTTGCGCCGGCCAAGGAGATTGCCGAGCGGGAAAAGCAGACTCTGGAGAACAAGAATCAAGTAGCCGAGCTGGCGCCGTTGATGACGGAGTATATCCAGATCAACTATGCCAAGGCGGGTGAAATTGCCGATCTGCTGTCCAAGGATAAGACCCGTCTGCTGTCGGCGCGAGGCGCGGTCAGCGTTGATGATCGCACCAATACCTTGTTGGTCAAGGACACTTCGGATGTCATCGACCATGTTCGCAAGATGCTGCAGGTGCTGGATGTCCCAGTCAAACAGGTAGCGATTGAGGCGCGAATGGTCACCATCGACGATGGCGTCGATGAACAACTCGGCGTGCGCTGGGGCGTCACCAAAGCGAAGAACAATGGCTCTATCTCCGGGACCATTGAGGGGAATGATGCGGCTGCCAGTGGGACTACGCCCGATGTGTCAGATCGTCTGAATGTCAATTTGCCAGTAACGGGCGCGGCAGGCAGCATTGCCTTCCAAGTGGCCAAGTTGGCGGATGGCACCTTGCTGGATCTGGAGTTGAGCGCACTGGAGACCGAAAACAAGGCTGAGGTGATTGCCAGCCCGCGTGTCACCACGGCCAACCAGAAAGAGGCGATTATCGAGCAGGGGACCGAGTTCCCGAGCAACTCGTCGTCGTCGAGTGGTGCCAGTACGGTGGAATGGAAAAAGGCGGTGCTGAGTCTCAAGGTCACGCCACATATTACCCCGGACAACCGCGTGATTCTCGACCTGATGGTGACGCAGGATACCCTCGGTCAGGAAGTCCAGACCGGGACGGGTACCGGTACCGCCATCAACACCCAGCAGATCAGTACTCAGGTGCTGGTCGACAATGGTGAGACCCTGGTGTTGGGGGGGATCTACCAGCAAACCATCAAGAAAGATGTGACCAAGGTGCCGGTTCTCGGCGATATTCCGGGGCTGGGCGTGTTGTTCCGCAACACCTCTACCAAGAACAGCAAGCGTGAGTTGCTGATCTTTGTCACCCCGAAGATCGTCACCGAAAACCTGTAATACCGACTGCGTGAAGACAGACCCCGACTTGGTTCGGGGTCTGCTATTTTTAGCTACGGAGGTTTTGCTGTTCGGCGTTCCGAGTGCTCGAGTATTTGGACCTGCGGGTCCTAGCGTGATGGGACCGACGACAACAACCTCTGTTGCGGGGCTAGGGGGCACGTATGAACGACGTTCGTCTATGTGCCGGCCACAGGCACGCTGAGCTCTGGATGTTGACCCGTACAGGGATGGGGCTCAACCGGGGAGGTAGGTGCCAAGGTTGCGCTTAGGGGCGCCCTGCAGCATAATTCCCCGTCCAGTTTCAAATCCAGGGATCATTATCAGGTACCCGCCATATTGCGGGCAGGTTTGTTATTACTTCTGACGAATAAAATGGCTGAAAAACGCAACATCTTCCTCGTTGGGCCCATGGGGGCCGGCAAAAGCACCATTGGCAAGTATCTCTCCGAACAACTGCATATGGAGTTTTTCGACTCCGATACAGAAATTGAACGCCGTACTGGTGCCGACATCAGCTGGGTTTTCGATGTGGAAGGCGAAGAGGGCTTCCGTAAGCGTGAAGAACAGGTCATCGGTGATCTGACTGAACTACAGGGTATCGTTCTGGCTACCGGTGGTGGTGCGATCAAGAGTGCCCAGACGCGCAACCGCCTGTCTGCTCGCGGCCTTGTCGTCTATCTGGAGACGCCGATTGAAAAGCAGTTGGCCCGCACACAGCGTGACAAGCGTCGCCCCTTGTTGCAGACGCCGGAAGATCCGCGCGATGTGCTGACCCGTCTGGCTGATGAACGTGAACCACTGTATCGTGAGATTGCCGATTATGTGGTACGTACTGATGAACAGAGTGCCAAGTTGGTGGCGAACCAGATCGTCCAGTTATTGGGCTTGTAATTACCGAGCGAGGCTGCCATGGAAAGGTTAAATGTCGCGCTGGCCGAGCGCAGCTACCCGATTACCATCGGGGATGGGGTGTTAGGCCATCGGGAACTGTTTGCAGAGGCGATTTCGGGTCGCCGGGTGATGATTGTCACCAATGAAACCATTGCACCGCTCTATCTGGCGCGATTGCAGGAGACCCTGCAGCCCTGGCAGCAGGATGTCTGCATTTTGCCGGACGGCGAGCAGTTCAAGACACTCGACAGTTTTAACCTGATCATGACCGCATTGCTGGAAAAAGGTCATGGCCGCGACACCACGCTGATTGCACTGGGTGGTGGGGTAATTGGCGATTTGACCGGCTTTGCTGCGGCCAGTTACCAGCGTGGCGTGGCGTTTATCCAGATCCCGACCACCTTGTTATCGCAAGTGGACTCGTCGGTGGGGGGCAAGACGGGCGTCAACCATCCGCTGGGCAAGAATATGATTGGGGCTTTTCATCAGCCCAAAGCTGTGGTGATTGACACCCATTGTCTGACAACCTTGCCTGCTCGCGAGTTATCCGCCGGTCTGGCCGAGGTGATCAAGTACGGCATCATCCGTGATGCGGACTTTTTCCATTGGCTGGAGCGTAATATCTCGGCGTTGCTGACGCTGGACACTGCCGTGATCAGCCGGGCGATTGCTTGTTGTTGTGCTATCAAGGCCGACGTGGTGGCGCAGGATGAGACGGAAACCGGTCTGCGAGCCTTGTTGAACCTTGGTCACACCTTTGGTCATGCCATCGAGGCTGAGCAGGGGTATGGCGTCTGGTTGCACGGAGAAGCGGTGGCGGCAGGGATGGTGTTGGCTGCGCAAACCGCGCAGTTGACCGGGCGCATGAATGGTGAGGCGGTACAACGCATCATTACTTTGTTGCGACAGGCCAATTTGCCGGTGCGCGTGCCAGAAGACATGGGCTTTGATGCCTTTATGCGCCATATGTTGCGCGATAAGAAGGTCAAAGAGGGCCGTTTGCGCTTGGTGTTGCCATTAGGTATTGGCGATGCCGAGGTGGTAGCGGATACCTCGATTGATATCCTGAACCAGGTCATCATTGGTGGTGGTGCGGCGTGAGCGCACAGGACCTGCCGTTACTGGAGAGCCAGCAACAGCTGGTCTCCCGACTGCAAAACCTGTTCGAACTTTCGGCACCGTTTGCCCTGCTCGCTGGAGAGCAGGGTAGCGGTCGCACCACGCTTTGCCAGCAGTGGCTGGCGGCGGCCAGTCCGGCTGGCCGTTGTGTCGTCGTAAATTGCCAGGCGGGACTGTCTTTGTCCCGACTGCGCGAGCAACTGATCTCTGCACTGTTACCGGGCGCTATCTTTGATCCCGATGATCCCTTGGTGGATAGTGTGCTGCGCTTGCTCAGCGAACAGAGCCGGTTGCTGATCGTGGTCGATGACGCAGATCTGGCGCCAGAAGGTTGGTTGCAAGAACTGTGGGAATTGTATTGCATTAACGAGGCGCTGCCCGCACCGCATCGTCTGTCTGTGTTACTCTGTGCCACACCGGAATGGGTGGCGGCCGGTTGCCGTACCCTGGCGGGGCATCCTTTGCCCCCGGTTGAACTGGATGTGGAGCCTTTATCGACGGCGGAACAGACCAGCTTGCTGGAGTTTTGTCTGCGTCGTGGAAATTATTACGCTCTGATGCCCAATCCGGCAGCCCTGGCGGAGCGCCTGCGTCACTGTGCAGGCAATCCCGGGCGGGTCGTGGCACTGGCGGAGGACATTATGACCAGAAAAAGCATGCTCAAGAGTAATGATTGGTTGAGTAACAAGATGTTGGCGTCGATCGGTGTGGCCGCAGCGGTGGTCATCCTGTTGAGCTGGGTACTGCCACCGTTGTTCAAGGGCGGAGCCTCCACCACCAACCCGCCAGCTGCCTCGGCGGCCGACGCGACGGGGACCGTGGTGGCGCCGGCGCCAACTGCTTCTTCTGCCTCACCAGCAACTGCTGATACCGGCACCTTACCACATGATGTGTCTGGCGCTGGTGACGCCGCCGCGTCCGGGGATCAGGGTAAGCGTCGCGTGGTGATCGCCGACCAGGTGGTGCGGGACATCATGACTTCGCAGCAGGGGGGCAGTGCGGCTGTCGCCACGGCACAGCCGGATAGCGAGGTACCGGCCGTCTCCGGCGCGGTGACCTCGGTCTCCCAGTTGGCACCTGTGGCAGCTGAAATGACCGGTGCCAATACACCGCAAGTGGCGGCGCCGGTGTCTGCGGTGACCAACAATCAGAGCCAGGCATCCAAGCACGAGGCGGTTAAAACCGAAGCGCCCAAGCACAAACCGCAAGCCAAGCTGCCAGCCAAGCCAGAGACCAAGACCAAGCCGGCCGCCAAGCCGGTCATTCAACCGGCACCGGTGAGCACGGCGGGTAGTCAGGGGCAACCGGCTGAGCTGAAGTCCAAGGCTGGGCAACGCTATGCCCTGCAGTTGACTGCCAGCAGCGAGCGGGCGGCCGTATTGTCTTATGCGCTGAAGCATTCACCATCAAGCCGGTACTGGATCTATCAGACTGCGCATGATGGTAAGCCCTGGTTTGTGCTGGTGCAGGGGGATTATGCCTCCTCCGCTCAGGCCAAGGCTGCGGTCAGCGCCTTGCCTGCCGCTTTGCAGGCGGGCCGTCCCTGGCCGAAGTCGTTTGCCCAGATCCAGAAAGAGATGAATTAACCCCATTCGAGTTTCCGGCAAAGAGGGGGCTGCGGCCTCCTCTTTTGCCCCTGAGGCTTGCTGACAATCCGGCTAAGATGAAAAAGACGCGCGCATTCCTGAAGTGGGCCGGTGGCAAGTATGCCCTGGTCGAAGATATTACCCGTCGCCTGCCGCCTGGTCGGGTGTTGGTCGAGCCCTTTGTCGGGGCCGGTTCAGTCTTTCTGAATACCCGGTTTGAGGCCTATCTGTTGGCCGATATCAATCCGGATCTGATCGATTTTTATAATCTGCTGAAGACCGCGCCAGAAGGGTTGATTGAAGAAGCACGCCGGTTGTTTGCGCCAGCTTACAATCAGCGCGAGGCCTATTTCGAGCTGCGTGATGTCTTTAATGCTTGTCGTGATCCGCGTCAGCGGGCGGCCCTGTTTCTGTATCTGAACCGCCATGGTTACAACGGTCTGTGTCGTTATAACCGTAAGGGGCTATTTAACGTCCCGTTTGGCAAGTACAAGCGACCCTACTTTCCCGAAGAGGAGTTGTGGGCATTTGCCGACAAGGCGCAGAAGGCCACCTTCCTGTGCGAGAGCTACGCCGACACCTTTAATCGTCTGCAGGATGATCATGTGGTGTATTGCGATCCGCCGTACGCCCCGTTGTCGAGTTCGGCCAATTTCACCACCTATGCTGCCAATGGTTTCAGTCTGGATGACCAGGCCATACTGGCGCGGTTGGCACGGCATACCGTGACCACCCGGCAGGTGCCGGTACTGATCAGTAACCATGCCACGCCATTGACCTATGAGCTGTATCGTGGCGCTCGACTGGATGAAATCCAGGTCAAGCGCACCATCAGCCGGAGTGCCAATGGCCGCACCAAGGTCGGTGAGTTGCTGGCGCTCTACCTGCCGGGGATGGAGTTTGCTGACCATCCGGCTGAGCAACATGGAGTCTGCCGTCCATAACGGGTAGTATTTGTGCACTTTATTGATCTGTGACCGGCCCTGACCGCTGAACCGAGAGAGCTGAACCGCGTATGAAACCCTATCTGATCGCCCCGTCTATCCTGTCCGCCGATTTTGCCCGTCTGGGCGAGGATGTCAGCCGGGTGCTGGCCGCTGGCGCCGACGTGGTGCATTTCGATGTGATGGATAACCACTATGTGCCGAACCTGACTATCGGCCCCATGGTGTGCCAGGCGCTGCGCCATTACGGCATTACGGCACCGATCGATGTGCACCTGATGGTGCGTCCGGTTGATCGGTTGATCCCGGATTTTGCCAAGGCGGGCGCCTCGATCATTACTTTCCATCCGGAAGCGTCGGAACATGTCGACCGTACCTTGCAGTTGATCCGTGACCACGGCTGTCAGGCCGGCTTGGTGCTGAACCCGGCTACGCCGCTGCACTATCTGGATTACGTGATGGACAAGCTGGATGTGATCCTGCTGATGTCAGTCAATCCGGGGTTCGGCGGCCAGAGCTTTATTCCGCAGACGTTGGATAAACTGCGCCAGGTCCGCGCGCGTATTGATCAGAGCGGGCGTGATATCCGTCTGGAAATTGATGGCGGCGTCAAGGTGGACAACATCCGGGCCATCGCCGAGGCGGGTGCCGATATGTTTGTTGCCGGCTCGGCGATCTTCGGCCAACCGGACTACAAGACGGTCGTCGATCAGATGCGTGCTGAGCTGGAGCTGGCACATGTCTGAAGCGGTCTTGGCCAGCCCGGTACGGCTGGTGCTGTTTGACCTGGATGGCACCCTGATCGATTCCGTTCCTCAGCTGTACAAAGCGGTGAATGGTGCACTGCAGGAGCTGGCGTTGCCGTTGGTGACGTTGGCACAGGTCAGTGCCTGGATTGGTAATGGTGCGGATATGCTGTTGCGCCGTGCCTGGGGACGTAGTGCCACCCCGCCGGCCTGGCCGGATGCGTTGGCGCAGCGTTTGCGCCAAGCGTTTGATCGCCACTATCACGCTGGGCTGGATAAAGATTTCAGCCTGTTCCCTGGTGTCATCACAACCTTGCGCCAGTTACGGGCTGCCGGGCTGGCGATGGCGGTGGTCACCAATAAACCGCATCCGTTTGTGGCCCCGTTGCTGCAACAAGCGGGTCTGGCGGACTGTTTTGATCTGGTGCTCGGCGGCGATGTGTTGCCGCAGCGCAAGCCGGATCCCGCGCCGCTGCTGCATGTCTGCCAGCAGTTGGGCTTTTCACCGGCGCAGAGCCTGATGGTGGGCGATTCGCGCAATGACATTCTGGCGGCTCAGGCCGCCGGAATGCGCAGCGTCGGCCTGACGTATGGATATAACCATGGCGAACCCATTGCCGCCTGTCGGCCTGATTGGGTATTCGACCAGTTCTGCCAGCTGACCCCGTTGCTGCTGGCCACAGAAAAGGACCTGAAATCAGAATGAGCAAACCGATTGTATTGAGTGGCGCGCAGCCCTCCGGTCAGTTGACCATTGGCAACTATATGGGCGCGCTGCGTCAGTGGGTCAGCATGCAGGATGATTACGATTGTCTGTACTGCATCGTTGATCTGCATGCCATCACCGTACGTCAGGATCCGCTGGCACTGCGCAAGGCATCGTTGGATGCTGCGGCGCTGTATCTGGCGGTGGGCATTGACCCGGCCAAGAGCACCGTCTTTTTGCAGTCGCATGTGCCGCAACATGCTGAACTGGGCTGGATCCTCAACTGCTACACCCAGATGGGTGAGCTGATGCGCATGACCCAGTTCAAGGACAAGTCACAGCGTTATGAAAATAACGTCACCGCTGGTCTGTTCGATTATCCGGTGCTGATGGCGGCAGATATTCTGCTGTATCAGGCCAATCAGGTGCCGGTCGGCGACGATCAGAAGCAGCACCTGGAATTGACCCGTGACATTGCCTATCGTTTTAATAATCTGTATGGCGATATCTTCACCATGCCGGATCCCTTCATTCCGGCCCAGGGGGCGCGGGTGATGAGCCTGCAGGATCCGACCCGTAAAATGTCCAAGTCGGATGACAACCAGAACAACATCATCGGGCTGCTGGAAGATACCAAGAGTATCGCCAAGAAGATCAAGCGTGCGGTGACCGATTCTGAAGAGCCGCCGGTGGTGCGTTTTGATACTGAGAACAAGGCGGGGGTCTCCAACCTGCTCACGCTGATGCATGGTGCGACCGGCACCAGCATCGCGGATCTGGAGCGCCACTTCGAAGGTCGTATGTATGGTCATCTGAAGACTGAAACCGCCGATGCGGTGGTCGCCATGCTGACCCCGTTGCAAGAGCGTTATCATGCGCTGCGTAATGACGAGGCCTACCTGATGTCGATTCTCGCGGATGGGGCGGCCAAGGCCCGGAGCCGAGCCGAGGCGACCTTGCGTCGCGTCTATGAGGCGGTGGGCTTCGTCGCCAAGCTGTAATTATTGTTGACCCGCCCGCCGGTAACGGCGGGCCTGATCGAGAGCCTTATGTCCAAGCAACACGAAATTGAAGCACAACCTGAACAGCACGAACTGGAAAGCAAGGATTACTGGCTGCGCCGTTTTCGCAAGGCCAAGACACTGCGCACCCTTGAATTGATGGTGCCTAAAGCGGTGGATGACTACCATCGCCAGACCACGGTATTGGCGGCGATCTATCTGGCGGAATGCCAGCGCGAACGCGAGCTGGAGTATGGGGTCCTGTTGAACGGCTAGTGGGTCACCAGAAGTGTGATTTGGAGTGTCGTTTGACACACTTTGTTACCGATTGACACAGCCCCGGACAAATCCCTTTTTTGTCGTAACGCTATACTGCCCGCCTTGTTTCTGAACTTGGGCAGCCGATGCGATACCGATCTCTTCTTATTTTCTCTCTGGTGGCTGCGGGCTCACTCAGCGGTTATGCGTTGGGGAGCCACAGCAAAACTGACCATAACGTCCCCTCTTCCATGTCGCGTTCGACCGTCCCCGGCCAAGCCGGGTCGCAGGCGTCGCTCGGCGGCGGGCCAGCCACAGCGGCCGGGCGCGGACGAGAAACGCCAACGCCTCAGGTGCGCTTGCAAGCGGCCAGCCTGCAGCAGTGGTCGCATCAATTGCCGCTACAGGGCAAGCTGCGCGCGCAGCGATCAGTGCAACTGGCCAGCGAGAGCAGTGGTCGGCTGGTATCCGGCCCGCCGGTGGCTGGACAACCGGTCCGTGCGGGACAGGTGCTGTTGCAACTGGATGATGCCGCGACCCGTGCCGCGCTGGCCGAAGCGCGTGTCTTCCTGCAGAACGAGCAGCGCAAACTGGGCGACATGCAGCGCCTGGCGGGCAAGGGGGTGATCAGCCGCAATGACCTGGATAACCAGCAGGCGGCGGTGGCCCAGGCCGCGGCACGGCTGGCGCGCGCCGAGGTCGATCAGCAACGGATGCAGGTGCTGGCCCCGTTTGCCGGTTGCCTTGGTTTGTATGACCTAGCGCCGGGGCAGTGGCTGCAGGCCGGAAGCGGTGCGCTGACGCTGGACGATCTGGCTCGGGTGCAGGTCGATCTGGCGGTGCCGGATATCTGGTTGGCCAGCTTGCAACCGGGCCAGACGGTTGAGGGCGAGGTGGCGGCTTGGCCCGGGCAGCGGTTTACCGGTCAGGTGCTGCAACGTGATAGCCGGGTCGATGAGGCCACGCTGACGGTGCGTGTTCGTCTGCAGTTCGATAACCCGCAGCAACAGTTGTTGCCGGGCATGCTGATGCGGGTTGCCCTGCCGGTGGCGCAACAGGCGGCGGTGGTGATCCCACCGCAGGCCGTTGCCTATCAGGGCACGGAGCGTTTCGTCTATGTATTTGATCCGCAATCCGGTCAGGTGCAACGTCGTCAGGTGGTGCTCGGCAGCAGCGCTGCAAACCAGGTGGTGGTGCAGACCGGGTTACGCGCCGGCGAGTTGGTGGTGGTGGAAGGGGGGCAAGGATTGCAAGATGGCCAACGCGTCCGCCCTCTGGGACTGGACGGTGAATCGCCGGTGCGCGGAGGTCGGGCATGACCTTGTCTGAGTGGTCGATCCGGCGGCCGATGGCGGCGCTGGTGCTCAGCTTGCTGTTGGTGATTTTTGGTCTGGTGGCGTTTGATCGCCTGCCGGTGCGCGAGTTGCCGTTGATCGACAGTCCGGCGATGAGCATCAACACCACTTATGACGGCGCCTCGCCAGAGATCGTGGAAAGCCAGATCACCAAGCCGCTTGAGGATCAGCTCTCCGGTATCAGTGGCATTCGCGTGGTGCAGTCGAGTAGCCGTAAGGGGCGCAGCAGTATCAGCATCGAGTTTATGCCCGGGGTAGACATGCTGGCGGCCAGTGGTGATGTCCGCGATGCGGTAGCCCGTGCGCGGCGCCTGTTACCGGATGATGCCAAGGAGCCGGTGGTCACCAAGGACAGTGGCGATGGCGAAGTGGCGATCTGGCTGAACTTTACCAGTCAGCAGATGGATCGGGTGGCGCTGACCGATTATGCCAACCGCGTGCTGGTCAAGTCGCTCGGGCTGGTGGATGGCGTCAGCTCGGTCAATCTGGCCGGGGCGCTGCAGAAGGTGATGTATATCCGTCTGCATCCGGATCGTCTGCAGGCGCTGGGGGTGACGGTCAACGATGTGCAGTCGGCGCTGGATCAGGAGAATGTCGAGTGGCCGGGCGGCGAGATCCGCAATGATGCGATGGTGTTCCCGGTGCAGCTGCCACGCCTGTACCGCAGCGAAGCTGATTTTCGCCAGCTGCGTCTGCGTACCCTGGCTGCGGGGCAGACATTAACGCTCGGCGATGTCGCCGATATCCGCATCGGCGCGCGCAACGAGGAGAGTGCCTACCAGCGTAACGGCGAGGTCAGCGTCGGGCTGGCGATTATCCCGCAGGTGTCGGCCAATCCGCTGACCATGGCCGCTGCGGTAACACTGGAGGTGGCGCGTCTCAACCGCTTCCTGCCGCCGGGTGCGACGCTGGAGGTCGACTACAACAGCACCGACTTCATCCGCGAGGCGATCCGTGAGGTCTATCTGACGCTGGGCATTGCTGCCGCGCTGGTGGTGGTGTTGTATCTGTTTATCGGCCAGTGGCGTGCCACGCTGATCCCGACCGTGACAGTGCCGGTGTCGTTGATCGCCGCCTGTATTGGCGCCTGGTACCTGGGGTTCTCCATCAATCTCATCACGCTGTTGGCGTTGATCCTGGCCATCGGTCTGGTGGTCGATGATGCCATCGTGATGGTGGAGAACATCCATGTACATATCCAGCGTGGTAGCCCGCCGCTGGTGGCTGCCTGGCGCGGTAGCCGCGAGGTCGGCTTCGCGATTGTTGCCACCACGCTGGTGCTGATGATGGTGTTCCTGCCGATCGCCTTTATGCAGGGCATGGTCGGCCGGCTGTTTACTGAGTTTGCGGTGTTTCTGGCGCTGGCCGTGTTCTGCTCCAGCCTGGTGGCATTGACCCTGTCGCCGGCGATGGCAGCCCGCCTGCTACGTGCGCATCCGGAGACCCCGCGCGGGGTGCACCGTGGCATCAATGCCGGGTTGGGCTGGTTGGAGACACATTACCGAACGCTGCTGTGCGGCCTCCAGCGTCATCGCTGGCTGGCGCCGCTGTGTATGCTGCTGGTGCTGGCCGCGACAGCCGGACTCTACCAATTGGTGCCGCAGCAACTGGCGCCGACCGAGGATCGCGGTGTGGTCTATGTATTGGTGCGCGGGGCCGAGGGCACCAGCGTCGAGCGCATGAAGCGCAATATGCAGCAGGTGGAAGCCCGTCTGCTGCCGCTGATTGGCCAGGGGGTGGTCAAGGCCGTCAGTTTCAGTACCCCTGCCTTTGGGCGCGGTACTGACCAAACCGGGGTGGTGATTGTCCAGTTGACCGACTGGGCGGTGCGTAGCCAGACCGCGCAGCAGTTTGTCGCCAGCCTGCCGCGTCTGTTGACCGGGATCCCGGATATCCGCCTACGGCCGTTCCAGCCGGGTTTCCGTGGCCGTTCGCAGGCGCCGGTGCAGTATGTGCTGCAGGGGCGGGATTACGCACAACTGGAGCACTGGGCGCAGCAATTGCAACTGGCGGCGCAGCAGGCGGGAAAGGTGATCAACAGCGATCTGGATTACACCACCCAGACCCCGGCCTGGCAGTTGCACATTGATCGTTCGCGCGCCCGTGAGCTCGGGAAGGTGCGAATAAGCGGGGAAATTCTTCTCGGCTGACTCAGTCATTTCATTTTTCCTGTTTGAGCCGATTTTTTCTCCCGTAAATGCCTTGAATCAGCCTATTTAGACCGTTTCTTCGCCATTTCAGGCGTTATTCC
>JAYROM010000169.1:0-9780 GCA_041911695.1 Aeromonadaceae bacterium | reverse complement strand
TCGATGGATTGCTGCATGATTGACTGTTCGATAATCATCTCGGCAATTTTGGCCACCAGCCCGCCATATTGTTGTAATTGATCCGGATCTCCGGTCAACCCTAACACGCCGACAATATCGTCTTTCACTCGCAGCGGAATATTGATACCCGGCTTGACCCCTTTTAAGGTCTTTACCGCGTGGTCATCAATCACCACCACCCGCTTTTGCGACAGCACCAATGATGCGCCTTCATGCATCTGGCCAATGCGCTCCAGATCGCCACTGCCTATTATGATCCCGAACTCATCCATAATATTGATGTTGAAATTGATCACGCTCATTGTTTTTTCAACAATCATTCTGGCGAGAGTCGGATTCAAATAGGTGGACATAGCGCCTCAGCAAAGAAAAAGGTTTGGCCTTGCGACCAAACCGAAAATAGCACATCAAAATAGGGCTCACAACCCACGACAAGCCGGGTGAATAGCTTACCGACGGACAGATAAAATATGACTCAAATAACTCCAAACCTTTTAGCAGGCGGCCAGTTTCAATAGACGCCCGATATTTTCGCAAGCGCGCTCCATATTGACGGCACCATTTTGCAACAGTTCCTCAATATTGCTCGCATTAGGGATAATATTGAAAATCGCATCGATCCCCACCTCATGCAGCACTTCAGTCCCCTCACCGATGCAGCCCGATACCGCAATGACCGGCACCTGGTGAGCCTTGGCCACCTGCGCGACCCCATACGGGGTTTTGCCAAACTGAGTCTGAAAGTCGATGCGCCCCTCACCGGTAAAACAGAGATCGGCGCTCGCCAGCTTGTCCCGCAGACCAGTGTATTCGACCACAATATCGATGCCGCGCTGCAACTGGCAGTGGGTGAACGCCATCAATCCCGCCCCCATTCCGCCCGCAGCGCCTGCCCCCGGCAAGTCCGCAACATGGCGATCCAACTCACGAGCAATCACCCGGGCATAGTGCGCCAGATTAGCATCCAGTTGTTTGACCATCTCCGGCGTCGCCCCCTTTTGCGGACCAAACACCGCAGACGCCCCCTGGGGCCCGCACAACGGGTTGGTCACATCACAGGCAACCACCAGCTCGACCCCGTTCAGGCGTTGATCAAAACCGGACATATCAATCGCCTGGATCTGGCCCAATTCGCCACCGCCGAAGCCGATGGACTGGCCCGCCGCATCGAAGAATTTGACCCCCAAGGCCATTGCCATCCCGGCGCCGCCATCATTGGTCGCACTCCCGCCGATACCGAGAATGATCTTGCGGATACCTTGATCCAGGCAGTCCTTGATCAGCTGACCGGTGCCGAAGGTGGTCGTTCGCAACGGATTCTTGGTCGTGGCGTTGACCAGGTGGATACCACTTGCCGCCGCCATCTCGATCACCGCGATCTCGCCGCCACCCATGATGCCGTAACTGGCTTCGACGTCCGTGCCCAAAGGCCCCATTACGCGCAGGGTACGGATCTGTCCGCCCGTGGCATCAACCAGCGATTGCACAGTGCCCTCCCCCCCATCCGCCATCGGCACATGAATATAGGTGGCATCAGGAAACACCTTGCGCAGACCGGCCTCCATGGCCACACACACCTGCTTGGCGGTCATGCTCTCTTTAAACGAGTCGGGCGCCAGGACGAATACTTTTTCTTTTTGCATGAGGAAACGTCTCGAATTATTTAAGAATGAAGCCGTACAGAATTGTCATCGCGCCACCGACCATCGCTTCATAAGGTAGCAAGGACATACGCTGCTTGATCGACATATTCATACTGTTTGCCGTGACATGGAAATAGTTGCCTTGCGGCAGGGCGTCAATCACGGTGGCGCCGGTATGTACCATCACCGCCGCAGAGATAGACGGGATACCGACATGCGAGATAGCGGCGCCAAAGGTACCGGTAGCCAGAATCACCCCGGTGGAGGTCGAGGCGGTTGCTGCCGCCATCAAGACACCCGAGATCGGTGCCAGGAAGGTGCCGGAGATCCCTGCCACTTCAATCAGATGAACCACTTGTGCCGAGAGATTGGACGCTGCAATCAGACCGGCAATCGCCCCGGCACCAATCAGAATCAGGATGGTGGCTGTCATGCGCTCCAGACCTATCGATGAGTAGGCCAGGATCTTGTGTTTCTGCCCCATCGCCAACAGCCCCAACACCCCGGCAAACGGCAACACATACATGGCATCGAGTTTAATCTTGGCCAGTGCCGGCATATGCAACATAGCGCCAATCGGATTGATCATCAGCAGGATGATCGCCACCGCCGGCGCAATAATGGCCTTACTGAGCGGCGGCAGATCCTTTTTGACTTCGCGCGCCCCTAACTGCGCCACCTCTTCATCGGTGACCTGAATCCCCTTATGCTTGATCATGCTGGCAATCACAATGGTCACGATAAGCCCGACGATGGCAGCGGAATAACCTGCCAACATCACATCACTCAGGCTGACATGAAAACCATTGGCTGCGGCGATAGCATTCGGGTTCGGCGAAATAATATTTCCCGCCTTACCACCACCAGACAGAGCAAGCAACAAACCAATCTTGGAGATCCCCATCTTATTGCCCACTGACAGGGCAATCGGTGCCACAATCAATACCGCAACCGGAATAAACACCCCGACCTAGGTAATAATCATGGTTGCCAAGGCCAGCGCGATAATGGCTTTGCCTTCGCCTAATTTATCCACAATCGCTTCGGCAATGGTTTCCGCTGCACCGGACTCCATCATGGCACCGGCTAATATGCCCGCAGCCAGCACGCGAATGACCGTACCCATCACACTCTGAGTGCCAGTTGTTAACATGGCGACAACTTGTGGGAGATCGGCACCACCGACGATCGCCCCGACAGTGGCACCGAGAAATAATGAATAGACGGGATTGAATTTTTTAAGTATTAACGCAATGGCGAGGAATAACCCGAACAATGCGCCATACCATGCTAAGGGAGCTACAGTAGGCATTCCAAATTCCTTGATGAGTCATTAGTTTTATAGGGTATGTGGAATAGCAAGGACTATCCTATCCCGCCGGACGGCCATCCGGTTTTTCCAATAAGATAAGCAATGCTATACCCGACAGTGCACATTCTAGGCACCGCCTCTACAACAAAGAATGTGGATTTGCCCTAACATAGAGTCAGAATTGTTGTTTGTTTTAGGCATAGTGACAAAGCCGTGAGAGCGGAATCACACCGCATGGGAAGAGAGCGTCAATTGAGATGTGTACAGAGATAACACAGCACGCCTCACACGGCGTGCTGTTTCATTTATAAACGGTTGCGGCTGATGGTTGGATAAGGTGCCCGGTTACACCCCTCGTTGTGCCAGCTGGGCGCGCAGCGTGGCCACTTCTTCACGCAAGGCGGCATTCTCGGCCTCCAGCTCGGCCAGCCGATCTGCGCCCAATACTGGCTGCGCCGGTGCCGTCGACTCGGGTAACGGCGTAAATAGCTGCGCATAACGCGATTCACGTTTGCCCGGCTCACGCTCCAGACGCTGCACAAACGGCCCCTTAGTCGCCAGCTGTTCGAGGACAGCATCCACCTCGCTCACCTCGGTGAAGGCAAACATACGCGCACAACGCGAACGCAGCTCGCCCGGGGTTTGCGGGCCTCGCAGTAACAGTTCGTCGAGCACCGCGAGCTCGGCCGGGCTGAATTTCAACTCACCAAATTCGGTATTACAGAAGCGGTGCTGATAGCGCGCCACGCGGGCATTAAAGCCTGCGACATTGGTCACCAGTTTGCGACCAATCAGAATGTCCACCACCGACTGTACCTCGCGCTCACTCAGCGAGATCACCGGGTCACGGTTACTCTTCTGATTACAGGCGTTGACCAACGCATTCAGTGACAGCGGATATTGGTCGGGCGTGGAGATCTCTTTCTCGATAAGGCAGCCCAGCACACGGGCTTCAAGAGGACTCAGTTTGGGTTCCATAAGCAGTACCTGACATCTCAGTTATCACAGAGGGATCCTATCCTAGTCCTGCCTTTGGCGCAGCCCCAGTGCCAGCCACTGTTTTTGCGAGATCACACCGGTTCAGGTGAAGCCTTGCGCGTCAGGTCGCCAAAGGCCATGACGTCGTCACGAAGGATGCACCAACTGAACTGCCGGGGGTCTCACAGACACCGAGGGGTTGATGTTCATAAAATCAGCGAATTCAAACAATAACGAGGCTCTGCCATGCTTCCACGCACCTGTCTGGCGGTGGCTATCACCGCGCTGTTAGCTGCTTGCAGTCAATCCTACTCCCCTGCTACCACAACAACCGCCCCGGCGGCCACGCCGACGCTGGCCAGCCCCAAGACGCTGGACGCCACCTCAACCAGTCTCGACTTATCACCCGTTACATTGCAGTCCGGTGTCTCGACCCTCCCCGCCGACTGGGCCAAGGGGGCGGTATTTATCGAGATCTATGTACGCGGCTACAAGGATTCCAACGGTGATGGAATCGGCGATTTCAAAGGGCTGACCAGTCAGCTGGACTATCTCAAAGCACTGGGGATTCAGGGGATCTGGCTGATGCCGGTTAACCAGAGTCAGGATCATGACCATGGTTACGCAGTCACTGACTACCGCAAGCTGGAGCCTGATTACGGCAGTGAGGCGGATTTCCGCGAATTTCTCAAGCAAGCGCATGCGCGCGGTATTGGCGTGATCATGGACTATGTGATCAACCACAGTGCCTATCAGAATCCACTGTTTCTGGATTCCAAAAACCGGCTGAACGACAAGCGTGACTGGTACATCTGGGCAGACCACAATCCAGACTGGTACAACTGGAATAACAGCGAGACCTGGCACCGCGCCAAACCGCATCGTGACTATTACTACGGCGTATTCTGGGAGCAGATGCCGGACTTTAATCTGCGTAATCCGGCAGTACTCGCCTATCACCATGACAACCTGCGCTACTGGATGAACAGGGGCGTCGATGGATTCCGGTTTGATGCGGTCAATCAATTGATTGAGAACGGCAAAGAGGCCTATCAATCGCAGCCGGAAAATAAAGTGGTGATGCAGGGGATTCAGCAGGTGGTGACCAAGTCGTCACCCAACCACTTTATGGTGTGCGAAGAGCCGACCAAACCCGCCGATGCCGCTCAACCGGATTATTGCGGTTCCGCCTTTGCGTTCGGCTTTAACGATGCCGTCCGCGAAACGGTGAGCAGTGGCCAGGTCACCGGTCAGTTGATGCGGATCCTCAAAACCTATCCACTTCAACGCATGGGTCTGTTGCTCGGCAACCATGACTCCTACGCCGGCAAGCGGTTGATTGAGGCATTTAATGGCGACGAAGCCCGCTACCGACTGGCCGCCGCCACCCTGCTCACCCTACCCGGCCAGCCATTTATCTATTACGGCGAAGAGATTGGCATGGGCACCAGCCAGGGCAATCAGGATGATTGGGGACTGCGCGCCCCGATGAGCTGGACCGCCGAGGGCGGCTTTAGCAGGAACCCGCAGGTGTTCCGCGCCCCGGCAAACAATCTGGCCAAGTACAACGCCAAGGATCAGATGGCCCAGCCCGATTCGCTGTGGCACTTCTATCAGCAACTGATCAGCCTGCGTAAGGCCCATCCGGCGTTGCGTTACGGTGATGTACAGGTGCTGAGCCACCAACATGCGCTGGCGTTTGTGCGTCATGCCGAGAAAGAGACCGTGCTGGTGGTGCTGAACTACGACACGGCATCAACCTCGCTCACACTGCCAACCGGCAAGCCCAATAGCCATTGGCGCCCTCTGTCCGGCACACACACAGCACAGCAGGCAGACCAGCAAGGCAATCTGACGCTGCAACCGGCCGGCTTGTCGGTCACGCTGTATCAGTTGCAATAAGCTCAATGCGCCCCGTTTGCGCGGGGCGCACTGTTGCCACGTCGCTACCCATCAAAACCTCGACCTTGGCTGGTTCATGTTGGCAAAGTGCCGAGTGCGCCCCCCTTTATTGCCCTACGCCAATGCTTCGCTCGCTCACTGGCACAGTCATCTGCCAGCGGTCCTTTTATCCTGTCGCCGTTATCAACCGCCAAGGAACATACCGCGATGTCAACTCAGCAACTACGAGATAAAAACCAGCGCTTACTCGGTACCCTGCGCACCCTACATGACGGTCGAATCGAATTGCGTAACGCCGGCGGTGGCATTATGGGCACCTATTACCCCAGCAACGAAACCACCCGCGATGCCAACGGTGGCGTATTCGGCTATGGCAATATTCTGGCGTTGTTACTGGCGCAGTAGTCGCGGCACCGATGTTAGGACGGAGGGGGCTTAGTTTGCCCCCTGGCGCAGATAATCTATCAGCAAGCTAAAAGCCGGGGTCGGTTGGCGACGGCTTGGATAGTACAGGTGGTAACCGGCAAACGGCTCGCACCAGTCTTCCAGCACCCGAACCAGCTGCTCATCCGCAAAATAGGGGGCTAACTGGCCTTCGTTTAGGTAGACCAGTCCGCTCCCCGCTAGGGCAGCATTCAGGATCATATGTCCGGTATTGAACACCAGCGGCCCATCAACGTGGACATTCAGTTTATGCCCCTGTTTTTCAAACTCCCATGCATAGAGGCCACCATGGCCGGAAAGCCGTAAGTTAATACAGCGATGTTGCATCAGATCCTTGGGAACCTCCGGGCGGCCATAACGCGCCAGATAAACGGGTGAGGCGGCAACCGCCATCCGCATCGGTGGACCAATCCGCACCGCGATCATGTCCTTGGCAATCATCTCCCCCGGGCGAACACCGGCATCCAGGCGCGCCTCGACGATATCGGTCAGACCATAATCCGTCAGTACCTCCACCTTGATGTCGGGATAGTCAGCGATCAGACGGGAGATGGCCGGCCATAGGATCGCCTCGGCCGCATATTCGGTGGCGGTCAAACGGATAGTCCCGGCGGGCCGCTCGCGCAGAGCAGTGAGATGCATCAACGCTTGCCGGATCTCGTCCAATCGCGGCCCGACCGAGGCCAGCAATCGCTCCCCCGCCTCGGTCGGTACCACACGCCGGGTGGTTCTGGTCAATAAGCGAATGCCCAGCCTTGCCTCCAGCAGACGTACGGTCTGACTCAGCGCCGACTGTGACACCCCTAGCTGTTTGGCAGCACGGGTAAAGTTTCGCTCCTGCGCCACCACCATAAAGGCCGCCAGATCGTTCAGGTTCTCATCTGTCATTTAGAAGAATTCCTTATCTATACAATCTCATTTTGGCATCTAATCGCTCAATCTGTCATCGGGTAGATTGTGGTCACCGCACAACATCGTGCGCCGATAGAAGAGGAAATCGAGATGACCCCGGGCATTGAAAACAAAGTCGTGGTGATTACTGGCGCCAGTAGTGGTCTCGGCGCGGAGACGGCACGCCACCTCGCCCGCGCGGGCGCCAAGGTGGTACTGGGCGCACGACGGCTGGACCGACTGCAGGCACTGGCCGACGAGTTAGGGCTGGCCGAACAGGCCATCCTGCAGACCGATGTCACCCGCGTCGAGCAGGTACAAGCCTTGATCGACCGCGCCGTTGCACTATATGGCCGACTCGACGTCCTGCTCAATAACGCGGGCTTGATGCCTAGCTCGCTGCTCGACAAGCAAAAAATTGATGAATGGGATCAGATGATCGACGTCAATATCAAAGGCGTGCTCTATGGCATTGCCGCCGCACTCCCCATCATGCAAACGCAAAAATCCGGCCACATTATTAACGTTGCCTCGGTCGCCGGGCATAAGGTCGGCCCGGGGGGTGCCGTCTATGCCGGGACCAAGTGGGCCGTCCGCGCCATTTCCGAAGGGCTGCGTCAGGAGGTCAAACCCTGGAATATCCGGACCACGATCCTGTCACCCGGTGCGGTGGCCACGGAGTTAATCAACACCATCACTGATCAGGATGTCGCCACGAGTATGGCCAATACCTATGCCCGGGCGCTCCCGGCCAGCACCTTTGCCCGTCTGGTCGCCTTCGTCATCAGCCAGCCTGACGAGGTGGATATCAACGAGGTGCTGTTCCGCCCCACCGTCCAGGCCTATTAAGCCGCCGCCCGTCGTCGGCGCACCCCTCTGTACCTGCGGCGGGCAGTCCTGCGTTCACGAACCACCGAGGAAGTCCACTATGTCTATCCACTACGAGCCCAGTCCGGTTGCGCCACCGGTCATGCGAACCCTGCTGCCCATCATGATCACCATCCTTGCCGGATTCCTGATCATTGGTGTTGCCCTGCCAGTCCTGCCGTTGTATGTCAATGACGAGCTGGGATTTGGCAGCCTGATGGTAGGGCTGGTCGCCGGTGCACAATTTATGGCCTCGCTGATCTCCCGAATCTGGGCCGGCGCCTTTGCCGACCGACATGGCGCCAAACAAGCAGTGATCGCCGGTCTACTCGCCGCAGTAGGCGCCGGCCTGTTGTACCTGCTCTCCTTGCTCTGTATCACGTCGCCCATCTGGTCGGTTTGTCTGCTGCTCGTCGGTCGTGCAGTACTGGGAGGGGCCGAGAGTTTTATTATCACTGGTGGTATCGCCTGGGGACTCTCGCTGGTCCCCGCACAACAGGCTGGAAAAGCAATCGCATGGGTAGGTACCGCCATGTTTGCCGCTATGGCGCTCGGCGGCCCCATTGGCTCGGTAGCCTATGCGACAAGCGGGTTTGGCGCTATTGCCCTGATCACTGCCTTGCTGCCGCTGGTGATACTACCCTGGTTGTCTCGCCTACCTGGCACGGCCATCAAACCACATACCGACAGCGCACCGGTAGCCAGCGTCATGCAGGCCGTATGGCTTCCGGGTGTCGGTGCCGCGCTGGCCAGTATCGGCTATTGCGCCATCCTGGCCTTTAGCTCGCTATATTTTGCCCGGATGCACTGGCAACCGGTCTGGAGCGCATTTACCGCCTTTGGTCTGGCCCTGATTCTTGCCCGCGCGCTGGCCGGCCATCTGCCAGACAGGCTCGGCGGCCCGCGCGTGGCCATGATCTTTGCCTTGGTACAAGTGGCCGGACTGCTGCTGATGTGGCAGGCCTCGAGCATGCCGCTCGCCACCGCCGGTGCCCTATTAGCCGGATGTGGTTATTCGCTGGTCTATCCCGGATTCGGCGTCGTCGCAGTGAGCCGTGTTAGCCCACAGCGTCGCGGGCTGGCCATGGGCATCTTCACCGCCTTTCTGGATGTCGCCATGGCCCTCGGCAGCCCAGCACTGGGTTGGGTGGGTAGTCACGCGGGGTTAGCAACGATTTTTCTGGTCAGTGCACTGGCCGTGATGTGTGCGGCGGGAATTGGCGGCATATTGTCGCGCAAGTCAACACATTGAACAGTCCCGATATCCTGCCAAACAGGCCCAGATTTTGTGATACGCCATTCGGTGGGCTACATACGGATATAGTAGCCTGTGTGACGCTGTTCAATAACTAATGCCGAGTTACCTATGCCATTTCCTCCTGCGCCAAGCACCTATCGCTGTGCCGACTGTGGCTGGCATAAGACGGTGATCCCACCAGGCGATGCCTTGCTGCGCGGCCACACCTGGTTTGATCAGTGTCCACAGTGTGGCTCAAAGCAGATCACCCAGACGCCGGCAAGCAAGTTAGCGGTGTGGTCCGCCAGACTGCGTGGCCGCTGACCGCCTGTTTTTGATTGGATGACACATATCGGGAGTATTGCCTTTGTACTTTGAAGCCCTGAAAACGCGCCACCGAGCATTACGTGATCAAGCACCGACCAATTTGACACTCCGCGTCCATCGCGCCCTCAGCTGGCTGCAACGCGCTGAAATGGCTGAGG
>JAYROM010000168.1:0-12720 GCA_041911695.1 Aeromonadaceae bacterium | reverse complement strand
GTGACCAGGTGGAAGTCGTAATTGTCATACGCTTCGATGATCTCCTGCTGTGCCTTGAGGGCACAACCGACCGCCCAGCGATCCAGCACCACCATGTCGTCGGCCTTGACCAGGTGCTGTGCCGGGTCGACGCCGTTCAGGTTGGCCAGCAGGAAGCGCGCGGTGTTGCGGATACGACGATAGGCATCGGCAGAGCGCTTGAGGATCTCGTCGGAGACGGTCATCTCGCCACTGTAATCGGTCGAGGCGACCCACAGACGCAGGATATCGGCACCCAGCTTGTTCATCACATCCTGCGGGCTGACCACGTTGCCCAGCGACTTGGACATCTTGCGGCCCTGACCATCGACGGTGAAGCCGTGGGTCAGCACCTGGTTGTACGGCGCCTGGTGCTTCATCGCCACGCCGATCATCAGCGAGGACATGAACCAGCCGCGATGCTGGTCAGAACCTTCCAGATACATGTCGGCCGGATTGCCGTTGAACTCGGGACGGGCATCCACCACCGAAGCGTGGGTCGAGCCGGAGTCAAACCAGACGTCCAGGGTGTCCTTGACCTTGTCGTAGTGCGCGGCGTCATCACCGAGCAACTCGGCAGCGTCCAGATCCCACCAGGCCTGAATGCCCTTGGCCTCCACGCGCTTGGCCACCTCTTCCATCAGCTCGACGGAACGCGGATGCAGGGCCTGGGTCTCCTTGTGGACGAACAGCGCAATCGGGACACCCCAGGTACGCTGACGGGAGATACACCAGTCCGGACGGTTGGCAACCATCGCCTCGATGCGGTTCTGACCCCAGTCCGGGATCCACTTCACACGCTTGATTTCGGACAGCGCCTTCTGGCGCAGCCCACCCTGCTCCATGCTGACAAACCACTGCGGCGTGGCACGGAAGATGATCGGCGTCTTGTGGCGCCAGCAGTGCGGGTAGGAGTGGCGCAGCGCCTGATGATGCAGCAGGGCACCGGTCTCCTTGAGCACCTCAATCACGCTGTCGTTGGCCTTGAAGACATGCTGGCCAGCAAAACGCGGGGTATCCGGCAGATAGACGCCGTTGTTGCCGACCGGGTTGGCCACTTCCAAGCCGTAGCGCTGGCCGACCACAAAGTCTTCCTGACCGTGGCCCGGGGCGGTATGCACTGCGCCGGTACCGGATTCGGTGGTGACGTGATCGCCGAGGACGACCGGCACATCAAACGGATAGAACGGATGGGCGAAACGCAGGTTTTCCAGCACCGCGCCCTTGCAGTAACCGAGGTTGTGATAGCGTTCGATACCGACGCGATCCATCACCTCCTTGACCAGTGCAGCGGCCAGGATCAGCCGTTCCGGCTGCTCGCCTTCAATCTGCACCAGGGCATAGTCGAGATCGGCATGCAGCGCTACACCGCGGTTGGCCGGCAGGGTCCACGGCGTGGTGGTCCAGATGACGACCGACAACGGGCCCTGGCCAACATGGCCAGCGGCACAATCAAAGCTGGCGGCAACCTGCTCTTCGTTGACCGCACGGAAGCGCACATCAATCGACGGTGAGGTCTTGTCGTAGTATTCGACTTCGGCTTCGGCCAGTGCCGACCCGCAATCGGTACACCAGTGCACCGGCTTGGCCCCCTTGTGCAGGTGACCATTGGCAATGATTTTGCTCAGTGAGCGGATAATGTTGGCTTCGGTGTGGAAGTCCATGGTCAGGTACGGGTGATCCCAGTCACCCAGCACGCCCAGACGCACGAAATCGGTCTTCTGGGCGTCGATCTGGGTGCGCGCGTACTTGCGGCACTCTTCGCGGAATTCGGCGGCGGAGACCTTCTCACCCGGCTTGCCGACCAGCCCTTCCACCTTCAGTTCGATCGGCAGACCATGGCAGTCCCAGCCCGGAATGTACGGTGAGTCGAAACCGGCCATGCCCTTGGACTTGATGATGATGTCCTTGAGGATCTTGTTGACCGCATGGCCAATGTGAATGTTGCCATTCGCATACGGTGGGCCGTCGTGCAGGATGAAGGACTTCTTGCCCTTCTTCGCCTGGCGAATTGCCCCGTACAGATCCTGGTCATACCACGCTTTCAGCATATCGGGCTCACGCTTGGCCAGATCGCCACGCATCGGAAACGGGGTTTCCGGCAGGTTAAGGGTATGTTTGTAATCGCTCATCAGTCCTGGGTTCCATTAGCATCGATTGGGGTAGCCGCCAGCCCGAAAAAATGGCGGGCGGCCTGCGCGTCCTCGCGGATTTGAGCCTGCAAGGCGGCAAAGGATTCAAATTTTCGCTCATCTCTGAGCTTGTGACACAGTCGCACGCACAGCTGTTTGCCGTACAAATCACCGGAAAAATCAAAAATATGGACTTCCAGTTGTGGTCGCTGGCCATTGACGGTGGGCCGGGTGCCAATGTTGGCCACGCCGTAGTAGAGATGGCCGGAACATAACACTTCTGTGGCATACACGCCACTGACCGGCACCACCCGTCGTTTCAGGTGCAGGTTGGCGGTCGGAAAACCGATGGTCCGCCCCAGCTTGGCGCCATGCGCCACCCGGCCGGTCAGGGCATACGGCTGGCCGAGCATCTCGCTGACCGCGTCCATCTGCCCGAGACGCAACGCCTCGCGCAACCGGGTGCTGCTCACCCGCTCCCCCGCCAGACAGAAACTGGCGGTGGTCACCACCTCGAAACCGAACTCACGCCCGGCCGCCTGCAGCATGGCAAAATCGCCCCGTCGGCCGCGACCGAAACAGAAGTCGTCACCGATCACCAGATAGCGCACACCGAGTTGCTCGACCAGCACACGGCGGATGAACTGCTCCGGCTCCATCGCCGCAAATGCGGCACTGAAGCGCACACAGAGCAGGCGGTCCATCCCCATGCGTTGCAGCGCTTGGTACTTGTCACGCAGCCGGGACAGACGAGCCGGCGCTTGCTGGTCACCAAACAGCTCCAGCGGTTGCGGCTCGAACAGCATCACGCAGGCGGGCAACCCCAGATCCTGCGCCTTCTGTTGCAACTGTCGCAGCACGGCCCGATGCCCCAGATGGACGCCATCAAAATTGCCGATGGTCAGTACACAACCATGGTGCAGCGGACGCAGATTATGAATACCGCGGATCAGTTGCATGTCGAGAACACATCCTGTGGTGCCGGAGAAATCGCCGGATTATATACTGAACTGCCCATCCTTTCAGCCTTCCGCCACGGTTTTCAGGTCGCGCGGGCGCAAGCCGAGCACCACGGCGAGCAACAGATAGGTCACCACGCCAATCGCCAGCAGCTTGGCCAGCTCCAGCGCCGCACGCAGGAAGTGCCACTGCACCCAGACCTCGAGTGTCGGGCTCAGCCACCACAGCAATGCATACATGCCGACTGCGGCGAGCACCAGGCGCAGGAAGAACCAGCCGGTCGACCAGCCCGGACGATAGACATGACGACGGTACAGCCCCTGGAACAGCGAAATGGCATTCACGGTGCCGGAAAGCGCAGTCGACAGCGCCAGACCGATATAACCGAGCGGCCAAATCAGGATCAGATTAAAGCCCATATTCGCCACCATCGACTGGATGGCGTAGCGCACCGGTGTCTTGGTGTCCTGACGGGCATGGAAGCCTGGCGCCAGCACACGGGCCAGCATCAGCGACAACAGCCCAGTGGTGGAGGCCAGCAGGCTGGCACCGGACATCTGCACCTCGTGCATACCGAACTCGCCACGCATAAACAGCACACGCAGGATCGGCTCGCGCAGCACCATGATACCGGCCATCGCCGGCAGACCGAGGAACAGCACCATGCGCACCCCCCAGTCCATGGTGTCGGCGAAGCGCTTGGGGTCCTGATCCACATGCCCCTTGGACAGCGCCGGCAGGATCACGGTGCTGATCGCCACCGCAAACATGCCAAGCGGAAACTCGAGCAGACGATCCGAATAGTTCAGATAGCTGATCGCCCCGGTGGCAAGGAACGAGGCCAGCATGGTGTTGATCATCAGGTTGATCTGGCTAACCGAGACCCCAAACAGCGCCGGCAACATCAGGGTGCGGATCTTGACCACCCCTTCATCGTGCCAGCCCCACCTTGGCGCCACCATCATCCCCAAGCGGTACAGATAGGGCAGCTGGTACACCAGCTGGACCAGGCCGCCGACAAAAATCCCGATGGCCAACCAGACTTCTGGCGGCAGGATGGTGAGATAGGGCGCCACAAACCAGGCGACGACAATCATCGCCACATTGAGGAACACCGGGGTGAACGACGACACGCCAAAATAGCCGAAGGTATTGAGCACGGCACCGGACATGGCGGTAAAGGTGACAAACCACAGATAGGGGAAGGTAATCTTCAGCAGCAGCGAGGCCATCTCGAACTTGTCGGCTTTGGGCCCATCGTGCAGCCAGTCCATAAACCAGCCCCAACCGAATAGCGCCGAGATCACCGTCGACCCCAGCACACCAAGAATGGTCACCACCGAGATGACCAGCCCCATGGTGCCCATGGTCACCGCCAGCAGGGCGCGTACCGCCTCTTTGCCGCCCTTTTCCTTGTATTCGGTCATTACCGGCACGAAGGCCTGATTAAACGCCCCATCGGCAAACAGGCGACGCAGATAGTTCGGAATGCGATTGGCAAAGAAAAAGACATCTGCCGCGGCGCCCGCGCCCAGCAACTGGGCCACGGCAATCTCGCGCACCAGCCCCAAAACACGGGAGGCGAGCGTTGCGGCCGAGACCAGTAAACCGGAGCGAATTAGCTTCTTGCTCACGATAACTCCTCAAAAACGTGACAGCGCGATGAAAGCTGCTAAAATCGGCCGACAGTTTAACTACCCGCATGCTGGTGCGCCACTGGCGCGCGGTGGTTTATTGCACAAATCATTTGACTTTCTCGGGTTGAGAAGGCATATTTCTGGGCCTTTTCAGCACACTCGCTAAGACAGTTCTAGGAGTTTTACCTTGGCTAACATCAAATCTGCTAAGAAGCGCGCGATTCAGGCAGAAAAGGCTCGCAAGCACAATGCCAGCCGCCGTTCCATGACCCGTACCTACCTGAAGAAGGTGGTTGCGGCCATCGCTGCTGGTGACAAGGCTGCCGCTCAGGCTGCTTTCGCTGCTGCCCAGCCGATCCTGGATCGCATGGCGACCAAAGGCCTGATCCACAAGAATAAGGCTGCCCGTCACAAGGCTCGCCTGTCTGCCCAGATCAAGGCACTGTAATCAGTCCTTTTCTGGTGACAGAAAAAGAAACCGGCTTCTGCCGGTTTTTTTTTGCCCACCGTTTGCCCCCGCCCTGACATGACCAGCATCCAGAGGTCACCAGTCAGCCATCACTGGCGCCCGCGCATGATGCCGGCACCAGGAACTCAGGGTTCAAGCGTGACAGTACAGCGAATGCAAGGTGGCAATCAGGGTACGAACCTCGGTGCTGCGCAACGAGTAGTAGACGGTTTGCGCTGCTTTGCGCGTGGAGACCAAGCCATCACGGCGCAACACGGCCAGATGCTGGGATAATGCGGATTGACTGAGCGGCAGGCGACTGTTGAGCTCACCGACGGAGAGCTCCTCTTCCAGCAGATGGCAGAGAATCATCAGCCGGGATTCATTGGCAAGGGCTTTGAGCAGACTGACCGCTTGGCCCGCCTGAGTTTGCATGTCCTGAATTTCCATCTGCCACCCGATATCACATAGAGAATCGGGTGGCATCATAGCAGTTAGCAGGCGATGGGGGCAGTCCCGACCGCGCTGACGGCGGTAATGTCCTCTTCACCGCTAAACAGCGCTGTATAGTCGCTGTCGCAGATCATCTTCACCGCCGGATGCTGAATCATGCGCTCGGCGAAAATGACGTAGTACTCTTCCTTCAGGTCCTGGGTTTCACCGATCAGGGCGACATCGCCTTCCACCAGGATTTCGTGCTTGTAGATCGATGGCGCAACGAAAATCCCCTGATTGAACAGGCCAAACGCCTTCATCAGCGCGGCATCATCAAACTCACCGAGGATCTGCGGACGCAATGCCTTCTCTTCAAACCAACGGGTCAACTGGCGGCCCATGGCGGTACGGCGGCCCGGGATCAGCAACTTGCGTTCGTTCAGGCAGGCCGGGAACGGCTTCTGCGGCAGCGGGGTCTTGCAGAAGAAGCTGATACCGCACTCGCCCAGCTTCTTGGACAGCAGGCCAGCGTGCTGGGCGGAATCGACCGGACAGTCGGACAGGATCATATCCAGCTTATGTTCGCTCAGCTGTTCGAGCAGCATTTCGTGGGTGGATTCAAAGCAGCGCAGGTGAATCGAACCATCGGTCGGAATCGCCGACAACAGCACGCGGCTGGCCAGACGCTTGGACAACGCATCGGCGACGCCCACATCAAACAGCAGCTGGTTTTCCTTGCGATAGTTGACGATATCCAGCATTTCATAAGAGAGCGAGAACATACGGTCAGCATACTGGAACACCAACTGGCCCAGTTCGCTCGCTTCCAGACGACGGCCCTTGCGCTTGAACAGACGACCACCCAGACGTTGTTCCAGCAGGCGGATCTGGCCAGTCACCGTCTGCGGCGTCAGAAACAGCGCATCGGCTGCCGCGGTAACAGACCCCTTCTTCTGGGTCATCCAGAAGTAGTACAGGTGGTTATAGTTCAGATGTGACATGGCGTTTTTTCCGAATGAAATTTCAGCAAAAATCAGGCCCCCACCACAACGGTGAGGGCCGACAACTCCGTTATTTCGTCTATTAAGCCATGTTCATGCTGAACGAATGATAAACAGGCCTCTGATTCATCCGGCTACCGGGACACAGGATGATGGGGTTCTGCGGCTCAATGTGCTACGCAAAACCAGATATCCACATACCGCCGCCATACTGGAACCAGTGAGGATTCCCAACCGGGAGAGCGTCATATAGGTCGCCGCCTCGGCACTGGAGAACGCCAGCGAGGAGATAAACATCGACATGGTGAAGCCAATCCCGCACAGCACACTGACCGCCATGATCTGGCCGAAGTGCACCCCTTCCGGCAGACGCACCACGCGCAGTTTAAGCGCCAGGTAGCTGATCAGGGTGATACCCAACGGCTTGCCAAGGAACAGACCCGCCATGATGCCGAGCGGTACCGGCGAGAACAGCTTGTCGATATTCACCCCGGCCAGCGAGACACCGGCATTGGCAAAGGCGAACAACGGCAGGATGAAATAGGCGCTCCACGGATGCAGCTTGTGCTCAAGGTGCTGCAGCGGCGAGGCGTAACGCTTGCCGGTATTCGGGATCATAAAGCCGACGATGACGCCTGCCAGCGTGGCATGCACCCCGGACTTGAGCACGGCAACCCACAGGATGACCCCCAGGATCATATACGGGCTGAGGCGATCCACCCCCTTGCGGTTCAACCAGAACAGCGCGGCAATCACTGCGGTGGCAATCGCCAGTGCCGTCAGGCTGAGCTGTGCGGTATAGAACAGCGCGATGATCACGATAACCCCCAGGTCATCCATGATCGCCAGCGCGAGCAGGAACACCTTCAGGCTGACCGGTACACGGTTACCCAGCAGCGCCATCACGCCGAGGGCAAATGCAATGTCGGTGGCCGCCGGGATCGCCCAGCCAGCCTGGGTGACCGGATTGCCATAGTTGAACAGCACGTAGAACAGCGCCGGGGCGAGCATGCCGCCCAACGCAGCGATGGCCGGGAACAGCGCCTGCTCCTTGGTCGACAGGGCACCGGTCATCATTTCGCGCTTCACTTCCAGACCAATCAGCAGGAAGAAGATCGCCATCAGACCATCGTTGATCCACAGCAACAGCGGCTTATGCAGATCCAGCGCAGCAACGCGCACCTGAACATCGGTGTCCAGGAACGCCAGATAACCATGACTTAACGGAGAGTTGGCCAACACCATGGCCACCAGCGCCGCGACGATCAGCAGAATGCCACTGGCTGATTCGAGACGCAGAAACTTACGCAACATTTCATTCATAACAGATACACCTGCTGCACGGAAAAAGAACTGCGCTAGTTTAAGGACAACAACACTTCTGTTTAAATCGATTATAGCAACTGAATCATTCGGTTTTACTTTCTATTCGGTCTTTCCGAAGCCAAAAAATGAGGCTGCCTCGGCAGCCTCTGCTTAGATCGCAACGGGGGCGCGGATTGCAGGCCATGGATCATAATCAGTGAGTTCGAAATCTTCGAAACGATAGTCCAAAATTGTTGGAGGGCGACGTTTGATCGACATTGCAGGAAGTCGACGTGGATCACGACTTAGCTGCAGACGCGCCTGTTCGAGATGGTTGGAATAGAGGTGTACATCGCCACCGGTCCAGACAAAATCTCCCAGCTCGAGGTCACACTGCTGCGCCACCATCATGGTCAGCAAGGCGTAGCTGGCAATATTGAACGGCAGGCCGAGGAACACATCGCAACTGCGCTGATAGAGCTGGCACGACAGGCGACCGTCCGCGACATAGAACTGGAAGAAGGCATGACACGGCGCCAACGCCATCTTGTCGAGGTCAGCCACGTTCCACGCCGAGACAATGATGCGCCGTGAGTCCGGATTGTTGCGCAGATCATCAATGACCCGCTGGATCTGATCGATATGGCCACCATCGGCAGTCGGCCATGAGCGCCACTGATGACCATACACCGGCCCCAGATTACCCGCTTCATCCGCCCACTCATCCCAGATACTGACGCCATGCTCTTTCAGATAACGGATGTTGGTGTCGCCCTGCAGGAACCACAGCAGTTCGTGGATGATCGACTTGAGGTGACACTTCTTGGTGGTGACCAATGGAAACCCGTCATTGAGATTAAAGCGCATCTGATGACCGAACAGCGACAGGGTGCCGGTCCCGGTGCGATCACTCTTGGGCGTGCCTTCAGCCAGGATTTTGGCCATCAACGCCTGATAGTTGTGCATCTGCTCTCCCTGGCGCGATTGCGCGCCCAGATTGGATATCAAAAAGATGGCGCCTATTCTGCCACAGCGTCGGAACAGGATCTAAGAAGAGAAGGCGCGTTCACAGAGAAGGCTTCGCCGGCCCGTTCAGGCCGGCAGCAACTCACCCAGGCCACGTTGCAGCAGATAGCGACTGAACTGCTCACGCAGGGCGGCCGAGCAGCCCTGACGCAAGCCGGTCTCCAGCAGCGGCAGCAGATCACTGATGCGGATCCGGCGCAGGATGTACTTGATACGCGAGATATTGTTCAGGTTCATGCTGAACGAGCGGTAGCCCATCGACAGCAGGATCAGCACGCCGACCGGATCGCCAGCCAGCTCGCCACAGATCGACACCGGTTTACCCTGTTGCCCGGCCTGCTGCATGATCAACTGCAGCACGCGTACCACCGATGGATGGTACGGATCATACAGACCCGCCACACGGTTGTTGTTGCGATCCACCGCCAGCAGGTACTGGGTCAAGTCATTGCTGCCCACCGACCAGAAATCCACATAGGGGGCGATATCGGCCAGGATATAGAGCACCGATGGCACTTCAATCATGGCGCCAAGCATCGGGTAACGCACTTGCGCGCCGCGCCGCCCCAACTCCTCAGAAACTTCCAGCCAGGCCTGATCCAGCAAACGGCGCGAGGCTTGGACCTCGGCCAGCGAGCCGATCATCGGCAACATGATCGCCAGATTATCGTGGCCTTCGCTGGCACGCAGCATGCCTTTCAACTGGGCCAGGAACAGTTCTGGATGATCCAGCGTCAGGCGCACACCGCGCCAACCAAGGAACGGATTCTCTTCGACAATCGGGAAATAGGGCAACGGCTTGTCGCCGCCGATATCCAGGGTGCGCATGCACACCGGGCTCCCCTGGAAGCTGGCCATCACCTCGCGATAACGCTGGGTCTGCTCCTGCTCAGAGGGGAAGCTGTCGTGCAGCATGAACGGAATCTCGGTGCGATACAGCCCGATACCGTCCACCATCTGGCACATGGCGCGCTCTGACTCCATGTTCAGCCCCGCGTTGAGCAGCACCGTCACCCGCTCGCCGTCTTCGGTCTCGGCCGGCAGATGGCTCTCGCTACCCATCATGTCGTTCATCGCCCGCGCATGGCGGATCAGCTGCTGGTACTCCTCGATCACCGAGGGTTGTGGCTCGATCAGGATTTCACCACGATTACCGTCGACAATCAGCTGACGCTGATCGAGCCCACCAAGCGGCAACTCGACCCCCATCACCGCCGGGATACCCAGCGCACGGGCCAGGATCGCGGCATGTGAGTTGACGGCACCGCGCAACGAGATCATGGCCGCCAAGCGCTCACGCGGCACTTCCGCCAGCAGAGAGGCGGTCACCTGCTCGGCGATCAACACCACTGGCTCGGCAAACTCAATATCATCCATCTGGCTGTGTGCCAGACGGCTGAGCAGGCGCTGCGCCACATCACGCACATCGACTGCACGTTCTCGCAAGTAGGTATCGCCCATCGCCGAGAACTGACTGATAAAGCGCTCGCTGACCCGGCGGACTGCCGAAGCGGCATTCCAGCCATGTTCCAGGATCTCCTGCTCGATCTGCAGCTGGTAAGCCGGATCGGCGAGCAGATGCTGGTAGATCTCAAAGATGGACATCGAATCCTGGCTGACCGAATCACGGAACCGCAGCGCCAGACTATCCAGATCCAGCTGCACCTGCAGCACCGCCTGCTGGAACAGCTCCTGCTGCAGTTCGCGGTCGTCACTCTGGCGCAGATTGACCTGCTCCAGCTCCAGCTTCGGCCGCCAGATCCAGGCACGGGCCACGGCAATGCCCCCAGAAGCAGCCACCCCCTTGATACGGCGATGCCACTGCTGATCGGTCTCCAGCATGCCCTTCATCTCGGCATGCAGGATGCGGGCGGCCAACTGTGCTGCCAGGGTGACCAGGAAGGATTCATCCCCCTCATCAAACTGACGGGAATCGACCTGCTGGACCACCAGCACGCCGAGCACCTGACGTTGCTGCATGATCGGCACACCGAGAAACGAGTTGAACTCATCTTCGCGGACTTCAGGCAGGTATTTGAAATTGGGATGGGAGGGTGCATCGGCCAGATTGATCAGCTCTTCACGGCGACCAACCAGCCCGACCAGCCCTTCATCATAAGGCAGGGTGACCAGACCGACCGCCGACTGCGCCAGGCCGTCGCTGGCCATCAGCCGGAAGCGACGACGCTGCGGCTCGGTCAGATAGACAGAACAGCAATCCACCTGCATGGCGGCACGGATCTGCTGCACCAGGCCCGTCATGGCATCCTGCAACGACGGTGCTTTGGTGACACACTCCACGATCTGCCGCAATGTGGTTAGCACAGCTGTTCTCCCCTATCGACTCCGGTGTGGACGCCGCGGCTCTTTACGCGGCGCAAATGGCATGGCAATCGGCGCGAATTCTTTCATCACCCGACGATATACCTCGCGCTTGAACGAGACAACCTGCCGCACCGGATACCAGTAACTCACCCAGCGCCAGTCATCGAACTCGGGTTGCCCATGGCAGCCGAATTGTATGGCAGATTCTTTGTTCTCATCCAGACGCAGCAGAAACCATTTCTGCTTCTGGCCAATGCAGACCGGGGAGCTGTCCCAGCGGATCAGGCGTTTGGGCAACCGATACTTCAGCCAGTTCCGGCTGGTAGCCAGAATGGTGACGTCATCCGGTCGTAAACCAATCTCTTCGTACAACTCGCGGAACATTGCCTGTTCCACCGTTTCACCTTCGTCCACGCCTCCTTGCGGGAACTGCCATGAATGTTGTCCAAAGCGACGGGCCCACAGCACCTGTCCATTGCGATTGCAGATCACGATACCAACATTGGGACGAAAGCCGTCACCATCAATCACGCGATCACCTGCGCTTATCAAATCTTTGTACTGACATGATTTTTTCACATTCCCGCCTCAGCGGCAAACCTGGTGCAATGACGGCAGCACTGAATAACTTGACAAGGCTTTCAAAGTTATAAACAAATTCCCCCACCTCCCCCTGGTTGTTGCACACTATTTCTGTGGATATGTGACTGAATAACCCTGTATAGCCACGCTGATATATCCGCACGGGGATCAACGTTGATCACCTAACCATGTTATCGATCTCATAAATAATCTATATATATCAATTTATTATCTTATAATTTTCAACTCACGATCCGGGATCCATGGATCTGACAGACGATCTGTCAACAGTGAAAAACACGACATGGCGAGATTTTAACCAACGCTATTTTATCCACAATTTCCGCGCAGGAACTGGTCATATCCTGCCAAAGTTTTCTGCAAATCTGTCGCCATCGCCGCAATACCACCCAGGGCTTGCGTACATCCCTGCAGTTATTCAACCTTTTTGTGGATAAGTTTGTGTGATTAACGCGCGGACTGGCGGGATAACCCCAACGAACGCGGACAACAAAGGGAAAAGATGGGTATAAACTGGAAAAAACCTTGTGCATCAGTATGCTGGCGCTAACAGCCCGCGCTGTGAGCAGCGGGTATAATTTGCCACACACAATGTCTACTTTTTAACCACGAGGTCATTCATGACGTCTTCTGCCATGCCTGCCCCTGAACGTCCTGCCAGTCAGGCCGCGCTGATCGCCAGGGCTGAGCAGCTGGCAGGCGCCACCCTTGGTGAGCTGGCCCTGCAGGCCGGGATCCGGGTACCGCAAGATCTGCGTCGCGCCAAAGGCTGGGTCGGTCAACTGCTGGAATGGCATCTGGGTGCCAGCGCGGGGAGCAAACCGGAGCAG
>JAYROM010000167.1:0-23577 GCA_041911695.1 Aeromonadaceae bacterium | reverse complement strand
GATCTTGGTGTTGGTTACGAACAGGTCGTCACCAACGATCTGGATCTTCTTACCCAGTTCAGCGGTTTGGTAAGCGAAGCCTTCCCAATCATATTCATCCAGACCGTCTTCGATAGAAACGATCGGGAACTTGGTGGTCAGTTCGGCCAGGTAGTCAGAGAAACCGTTAGCGGTGAAGACCTTGCCTTCGCCCTTCAGGTTGTATTCCTTCTTCTCGGCATCGTAGAACTCGGAAGCAGCGCAGTCCATGGCCAGGGTAACGTCCTTACCCAGCACGTAGCCAGCAGCAGCAACCGCTTCAGCGATAACTTCCAGTGCTTCGGCGTTGGACTTCAGGTTCGGAGCGAAACCGCCTTCGTCACCGACAGCAGTCGCGTAGCCCTTGGACTTCAGTACCTTGGCCAGGTTGTGGAACACTTCAGAACCCATGCGTACGGCTTCTTTCAGGGTCTTGGCGCCAACCGGCTGAATCATGAATTCCTGGATGTCGACGTTGTTGTCGGCATGTTCACCACCGTTGATGATGTTCATCATCGGCAGCGGCATGGAGTACACACCCGGGGTGCCGTTCAGTTCGGCAATCCAAGCGTACAGCGGCAGGCTCTTGGAAGCAGCAGCAGCCTTGGCGTTAGCCAGGGAGACAGCCAGGATGGCGTTAGCGCCGAAGTTGGACTTGTTCTCGGTACCGTCCAGATCGATCATGATTTGGTCAATGGCGGCCTGAGCAGTTGCGTCCTTGCCAACCAGAGCGGCAGCGATCGGGCCGTTAACAGCAGCGATTGCCTTCAGAACGCCCTTGCCCAGGAAACGGGACTTGTCACCGTCACGCAGTTCCAGTGCTTCACGGGAACCGGTGGAGGCGCCAGACGGGGCAGCAGCCATACCAACGAAACCACCTTCCAGGTGAACTTCGGCTTCTACAGTCGGGTTACCGCGGGAGTCAATGATTTCACGAGCCAGTACTTTAACGATCTTAGCCATTGTATCGATCCTCGATATTTGAAATAAAACAACACTAAAGTTGCAAAACATACGGTGACGGAAATATGCCCACCACCGCAGATTTTGTCGACTTAATTCAGATGGCGCTTCTGGTATTCACCAGCAGCCCGAATAAAGCCTTCGAACAACGGATGGCCATCACGCGGGGTCGAGGTGAATTCCGGATGGAACTGCACCGCCACAAACCACGGATGATCAGGAATTTCGATAATCTCGACCAGCTTCTTGTCCGCAGACAGACCAGTCACTTTCAGCCCGGCCGCTTCAACCTTCGGCAGCAGGGTATTATTCACTTCATAACGGTGACGATGGCGCTCGTAGATGCTCTCGTTGCCGTACATGGCGCGCACCTTGGAGCCTTCAGCCAGATGACACAGCTGCGAGCCCAGACGCATGGTGCCGCCCAGATCAGAGGTTTCGTTACGCTGCTCGACCTGACCCTCGTCGTTGATCCATTCGGTGATCAGACCGACGATCGGATACGGGGTGTCCTTGCGGAACTCGGAGGAGTGCGCGCCGTCCATGCCGGCGACGTGACGGGCAAACTCAATCATCGCCACCTGCATCCCCAGACAGATCCCCAGATACGGGATCTTGTTCTCGCGGGCATACTGCGCGGCCAGGATCTTGCCTTCCACCCCGCGTTCGCCAAAACCGCCCGGCACCAGGATGGCATCCAGTCCGTCGAGGATCTCGACGCCCTTGGTTTCCACATCCTGCGAGTCGATGAACTTGATGTTCACACTGAGGTGGTTCTTCAGACCGCCGTGCTTGAGCGCTTCGTTGACCGACTTGTAGGCATCCGGCAGGGAGACATACTTACCGACCATACCGATGGTCACTTCGCCGGTGGAGTTGGCTTGCTGGTAAATCACCTTTTCCCATTCGGACAGATCCGCTTCTGGTGCCTGGATGCCGAAACGGTCAACCACCAGCTGATCCAGACCCTGCGACTTGAGCAGCGCCGGGATCTTGTAGATGGAGTCCATATCCTTCAGCGACACCACAGCGCGTTCGGCGACGTTACAGAACAGTGCAATCTTGCCGCGCTCGTTGGCCGGAATGGTGCGGTCAGAGCGGCAAATCAGCACGTCTGGCTGGATCCCGATCGACAGCAGCTCCTTGACCGAGTGCTGGGTCGGCTTGGTCTTCACCTCACCGGAGGCGGCCAGGTACGGCACCAGGGTCAGGTGCATGAACAGGGCGTTGTTACGGCCGATGTCCACCGCCAGCTGACGAATAGCTTCGAGGAACGGCAGCGATTCGATATCGCCCACGGTCCCGCCGACTTCGACGATGGCCACTTGATGACCTTCGGCGCCAGCAATCACGCGTTCCTTGATAGCGTTGGTAATGTGCGGGATCACCTGGATGGTGGCGCCCAGATAGTCACCACGGCGCTCCTTGCGCAGCACATCGGCATACACACGGCCGGTGGTGAAGTTGTTGCGGCGGCTCATCTTGGTACGGATGAAACGCTCATAATGGCCCAGGTCCAGGTCAGTTTCGGCACCATCTTCGGTGACAAACACTTCGCCGTGCTGAATTGGGCTCATGGTGCCCGGATCTACGTTGATGTAGGGATCCAGCTTCATCATGGTGACCTTGAGGCCGCGGGCTTCCAGTATGGCGGCCAAAGAGGCTGCCGCAATGCCCTTACCCAAGGATGACACCACCCCGCCTGTCACGAATATATATTTAGTCGTCATGCTGAACCTGAAGAAGTTGTAGGTACACGTTGCGTGCAAAGAGTGCTCAAGACGGGGTGGCAGTATAGCAAAATGGACACTCCCTCACAACGGACGAAAATTTAGCAATCTCGGCGTATCGGGGATTTGCGTTGCATCAACTTTTTATTCTGATTCTTTCACCTGTTGCCAGGCGGCTTCCATGGTGTCCAGATCAGCCTCTGCCGTCGTCAGCCCCTGCGCCGCCAAACGCGCTTCGACCGCGCGGAATCGACGCTCGAATTTCAGATTAGCCTGCCTGAGCACCTGCTCCGGATCTTTTTTCAGATGGCGCACCAGGTTGACGGTGGCAAACAGCAGATCACCGAGCTCCTCGGCCACCTTGTCTTGATCGCGTGGCGTCCGATCCAGCTCCTGCTGCACCTCTTCGACCTCTTCCCGCACCTTGGCCATCACTGGCGCGAGCTCCGGCCAGTCAAAGCCGACGGTGGCACAGCGCTTCTGGATCTTGTAGGCCCGAGACAGCGCCGGCAGTGCGTGCGGAATATCATCCAGCACGCTGGTCGCCGCCGCATCCTTCTGCTGGCGCTCACGTGCCTTTTCTGCCTCCCAGTTGGCATTCACCGCTGCGGTATCGGCAAACTGCGCGCTGGCAAACACATGCGGATGGCGGCGGATCAGCTTTTCACTGACCGTGGCCACCACCTCCTCGAAGCTGAACAGCCCCTGCTCGCGGGCAATCTGGCTATAGAACACCACCTGGAACAGCAGGTCACCGAGCTCACCGCGCAGGCCATGCAGATCTTGCTGTTCAATCGCCCCGGCCACCTCGTAGGCCTCTTCCAAGGTGTAAGGCACCAGGCTCTGCAGGGTCTGCTTGCGATCCCACGGACAACCGTGCTCGGGGTCCCGTAACCGTTGCATGATGGCCAGCAGATCGCTGATCGACGAAGAGGGTGAAAACGACGGGGTAGACATTCGGCACTCCTGAAACAGTCCCGGCGGCCTGGGCCGCCGGGAACACACAGTGACAATTTACAGACGCTTGGCACTGACCACATCGGTCATCTGGTTGACCTTGGACAGCATGCGATTGAGCGCGTCGATGTTGTAGATCTCCATATCGATATCGATATCGGCGGTCTGCATCTTGACGTTGGAGCGCGAACGCATCCCCAGCACGTTGATCTTTTCATTGGCAATGATGGTGGTGATATCACGCAACAGACCGGAGCGATCATTGGCGGTAATACGCACGGTCAGCGTATAGCCGCCGGAGTAGTTCTCGCCCCACACCGCCTCGATCACCCGCTCCGGGGTACGCCGCGCCAGCTCCTTGAGCTGATCGCAATCCTCGCGGTGGATGGAGATACCACGCCCCTGAGTAATGAACCCGGTGATGCCATCCCCCGGGATCGGCTGGCAGCAGCGGGCGATATGGGTCATCAGGTTACCGACCCCCTGCACCACGATGTGCCCCTTCGGCGTACTCTGTTGCTGGGCGCGCTGCTGGCTCTTCTGCTCGATCTGGGCGAGCAGTTTTTTCTCTTCCTCCTCGACACTCGGCTTGTTGAGCTTGGTCTCGAAGAAGTTCATCAACTGGTTGATGCGGATATCACCGGCGCCGAGACCGGCCAGCAGATCATCATGGCAGGTGACGTTATAGCGGGCATAGACCTCACGCAGCAGGGTGATCTGGGTGTCGCGACTGATCTGGAAGCCATGACGCTCCATCTCTTTTTCCAGCGCTTCCTTACCGGCGAGGATGTTCTTGTCGCGATCCAGCTTGCGGAACCAGGAGGTGACCTTGGCGCGCGCCCGGCTGGTGCGCAGGAAGCCCATGTTCGGGTTCATCCAGTCGCGACTCGGGTTCGGCTCTTTCTGGGTGATGATCTCGATCTGGTCGCCGGTCTGCAGCGTATAGGTGAACGGCACGATGCGGCCGTCGACCTTGGCACCGATGCAGCGGTGGCCGACCATGCTGTGCACCTGGTAGGCAAAGTCGAGCGGCGTGGCACCAACCGGCAGGTCGACCACATCGCCCTTCGGGGTGAACACATAGACCCGATCCTCGAACACCTGGGTCCGCAGTTCGTCGACCAAGGATCCGGATTCGACCATATCCTCCTGCCAGGCCAGCAGTTTGCGCAGCCAGGCAATTCGGTCCTCGTAGGCAGAATCCTTGCTCTGCGTCCCCTCTTTGTACTTCCAGTGTGCGGCGATGCCCAGCTCGGCATCCTTGTGCATCTGTTCGGTACGGATCTGGATCTCGACCGTTTTGCCCTCCGGCCCCAGCACCACGGTGTGGATCGACTGGTAGCCATTCGGCTTGGGGTTGGCGACATAGTCGTCAAACTCGCGCGGGATGTGGTGCCACTGGGTATGCACCACGCCGAGGGCGGCATAGCAGTCCTGCAACCGCTGGGTGATCACCCGCACCGCGCGCACGTCATACAGATCGGAGAAGCTCAGCTGCTTCTTCTGCATCTTGCGCCAGATGCTGTAGATATGTTTCGGCCGGCCGTAGACATCGGCCTGGATGCCGGACTCTTTCAGCGCGCCGCGCAGGTCGTTCACAAACTGCTGGATATAGCGTTCGCGATCCAGCCGCTTCTCGTCGAGCAGCTTGGCGATCTGCTTGTAGGTATCCGGATGCAGGTAGCGGAACGAGAGGTCTTCGAGCTCCCACTTCAACTGGCCGATGCCCAGACGGTTGGCCAGCGGCGCATAGATGTTGGTGATCTCCTTGGCCACCAGCACCCGCGTCTCCTCGCTGGCGTTCTTCACCTCGCGCAGGCAGGCGATACGCTCGGCCAGTTTGATGACCACGGCGCGCACATCCTCGACCATCGCCAGCAGCATGCGGCGTACGTTGTCGATCTGTGCATCCGACACCTCGCCGCTGCTCAGGGTCTGCAGGAAGCGGATCGCCTCCATGTCGATCACCCCTTCGAGCAGGCGGGCGATGCCTGGGCCGAAGTCGTCATGCACCTGCTCAATGCCCAGGTGACGGGCCTCCAGATGCGGGTAGAGAATCGCCGCACGCAGGGTGTCGATATCCATATGCAGGGTGAGCAGGATACCGACCATCTCCGCCGCGCGACTAGACAGACGGTTGGACTCGCTCTCGGTCTCACCAAGGCGGGTCTGACAATACGCGAAGACCGTATGCAGGATTTCCCGGTCATCCACCGATAACGGCAGGGTTTCTGTCCATTCCTGGAGATTGAATCCGCTTTTCAGGTGTGTATCGCGTACCGCAACCATCTTTTTTATCCTTTCTTTATTGTCGTGCTCTGTGGATCCCGTTCAAACAACAGGATCGATTCCACATGTCCGGTGTGCGGGAACATGTCGAACAGTCCCCAGCGTACCAGTCGATAGCCGGCACTGAACAGGGCTTTACTATCGCGCGCTGCCGTCACCGGATTGCAAGAAACATACACAAGTCGTGCCGGCGCCAGACGTACCAGATGCGGCATCACCCCGGCCGCCCCGGGACGAGCTGGATCGAGCAGCACCAGCGAGAACGGTTCGCGCGCCCACGGCATGTCATGGAACGGCTCCTCCAGATTGCAGTGGAAGAAGCGCACTTTCCCGCGCGCCCCGCAGGCGTTGCCACGCTCCGCCGGCGCGGCATTCAGCGCTTCGGCGTTGCTGCGCGCGCGCAGCACCATCTCCTGCACCCCTTCGATGCCGACTACCTCGCCGGCGACCTGGCCGAGCGGCAGGGTAAAGTTGCCGAGGCCGCAGAACAGATCCAGCACCTTATCCTGCGCCGTCGGCGCTAACCAGTCGAGTACCGTCTGCACCATCTGCGCATTGATGGTGCGATTGACCTGCAAGAAGTCACCGGGCAGGAAGTGGATACGCTGACCGGCGACATCGTAATAGGGCGCTGCCGCATCAAGCGGCCACACGCGCGCCGGTGCGCCGTCGGTCTGCAGGTAGCACTGCAGGCCGTGCTCGCGGGCAAACTCGGTCAAGCGCGCCAGATCGGCATCGCCCGGCTTGGCATTATGGCGCAGCAGCAGCAACGGGCCGTTATCGGCCTCAATCAATTCGATATGGCCAAGGTCACGAAAGCCTTTCATCGCGTTACACAGCGCGCGCAACGGGGTGAGCAGTGCCGACAGCGCCGGGGCCAACACCGGACAGGCCGCCACTTCGACCAGATCGTGGCTTTGGCGTTTACGAAAGCCCATCCGCGCGCAACGCGCCTTCTTGTCATATTTGATCGACAGTCGGCAGACGCGGCGATAACCCTGATCCGGCGAGGTGAACACCTGATCCGGAGCACCCAGCGTCTGGCCGGAGAGTTTACTGAACAGTTGCTGCACCCCGGCAATCTTGCAGGCGTGCTGGGTGGCCAGCGGCATATGCTGCGTGCTGCACCCGCCGCACTCGGCATAGTGCGAGCAGAACGGTGCCTGACGCTCCGCCGCCGGCTCAAGCACACTGATCAAACTGGCCCGCGCATGCTGCTGGCGGGCATCTTCCTGCAGGCGCACCCGCACCTGCTCGCCCGGCAAAGCGCCTTCGACGAACACCACTTTGCCCTGCAGGCGACCGATACCATCACCATGCACATCCAGCGCCTCGATACGCAGGTCGTGTTGGCGAGTGACGGTGGACTTGGGCTGGGGCTTGAAAAACTGGACCATAATACTTGGTGCCTCGAAATGGCTATGTCATGATTGCGGCGAATTCAGATGCGCTATTGTCCCACAAGAACCCGACTATGACCAAATACGGCCTTCGCGGGCGGGTACTGGCCTTTACCGTCCTCCCTACCCTGCTCATCGGTTGTCTGCTTGCCGGCTTTTTTACCTTTCATCGCCACCAGCAGATGGAAGAGTACATCATTGATCAGGGCATCAGCGTCATCGAGCCGCTGGCCATCGCCAGCGAATACGGCATGAAGCAGAACAGTCGCGAACTGCTCAAACGCCTGCTCAGCCTGACCCACCGCAAGAACTCGACCTTTATCAAGTCGATTGCCGTGTTCGACACCCACAACCAGCTGTTTGTCACCTCCAACTTCCATCGTGAACTGAGCATGATGCGGCTGCCCAATGACACGCCGATCCCGGCGCTCACCGATGTCGAATTTCTGGATGACTACATTATTCTGCGTGCACCCATCCTTGAGGAGGTCACCCTCAACGAGGATATGCTGCAAGAGAGCCATCCACAGCGGGTGGTCGGCTACATTGCCATCCAGATGAACACGGATCGCGCCATGCTGATCCAGTACCGGGATACCGCGATTGCCATCCTGATCGTGCTGGCTGGGGTGGTGCTCAGCCTCTACTTCGGTCTCAATCTGGTACGCGTGGTCATCGATCCCATCAACCGCATGGTGCGCGCCGTCTACCAGATCCGCGAAGGGCGGCTGGATACCCGCGTACGCGGCCAGATGCGCGGCGAGCTGGATATGCTGAAAAACGGCATCAACGCCATGGCCAAGGCGATTGCCGAGTACCACAACGAAATGCAGATGAATATCGATCAGGCGACCTCGGATCTGCGCGAGACGCTGGAGCAGATCGAAATTCAGAACGTCGAGCTGGATATGGCCAAGAAGCGCGCCCAGGAGGCGGCTCGGGTCAAATCCGAGTTCCTGGCCAACATGTCGCACGAACTGCGCACCCCGCTCAACGGGGTGATCGGCTTTGCCAAGCAGATGCTGAAGACCCCGCTGGCCAGCAACCAGCTCGACTATCTCAACACCATCGAGAAGTCGGCGAAGAACCTGCTCAACATCATCAACGACATCCTCGACTTCTCCAAGCTGGAGGCCGGCAAGCTGACGCTGGAGCAGATCCCGTTCAGCCTGCGCGATGTGGTCAACGAGACCATGACCCTGCTTGCCCCAAGTGCGCATGACAAGGGGCTGGAGCTGTCGCTGCGCGTCGAGCGTGAGGTGGCCGACCTGCTGACCGGCGACCCGCTGCGCCTGCAGCAGATCCTGACCAATCTGGTCGGTAACGCCATCAAGTTCACCGAACACGGCAACGTCGATGTGCACATCCTGCCGGGCGAACAGGCTGGCCAGATCCATGTTCGTATCATCGACACCGGCATCGGCATGAGCGCCCAGCAGCAACACCAGCTGTTCCAGCCGTTCAACCAGGGCGACAGCTCGATCTCGCGGCGCTACGGCGGCACCGGCCTCGGCCTGGTCATTACCCAGAAGCTGGTGCAGCAGATGGGCGGCACCATCGGCGTCGAGTCGCACCCGGAACAGGGCTCGGTGTTCTTTATGACCCTGACCCTGCCGCCAGTCAGCCAGCAGCCAGATGCGCTGCCGGAGTTGGTTGAACTGACCACCCGGCCATTGCTGCTGGTCGAGGCCGATGCGCATACCCGTGATGCCTGCCAAGCCCTGCTGCAAGAGTGGTCGCTGCAGGTCACTGCCGTGGCCAGCCTTGAAGAGCTTGACCTCGCCGCCCAACCGCGCAACAGCCTGTTGCTGCTCGGCTTGCCTGCCAAGCCGGATCTGGTGGCCCTGTCGGGGCAACTCAAGCCTTGGCTGGACCATTGCGAACGGCTGATCTGTCTGCTCAATTCGCATGACCCCGGCCTGCAACAACAGATCCTGCAACTGGGCGCCAGCCACTGCCTGAGCAAACCGGTGCCGCATAATCGTCTGCTGCAGGCGCTGCGCAGTGCGCCGGTGGCCCAGCCCGCGGCGCCGGTCACCGCGGCGCGCGGCAGCCGTCTGCCGCTCAACGTGCTGGCGGTCGATGACAACCCAGCCAACCTCAAGCTGATCACCGCCATGCTCACCGATCTGGTCGACGAGGTGCACTCCTGCCAGAACGGCCGCCAGGCCGTCGAACTGGCGCAGCGCATGGAGTTCGATCTGATCTTTATGGATATCCAGATGCCGATCCTCGATGGCATCAGCGCCAGCCAGGTGATCCGCACCGAAGGCTGTAATCAGCACACACCGATTGTCGCGGTGACCGCCCATGCGGTGCCCGGCGAACGTGAGCGGCTGATCGGCCAGGGGATGGATGACTATCTGGCCAAGCCGATCGACGAAAGCCAGCTCGAACGCATGCTGCTGCAGTACACCCAACCGCACCTGCACCAAGCCAGTCCGAGCCAACCCGCCACGGCGCCTGACGCATCCACCGATCAACCGCTCACGCTTGAACCGCTCCCCCGGTCACTTGACGCGACGCCGGCCCCCAGCACAGACACCCTGCGCGATGCCGACCTTGCCTTGCGTCAGGCTGCCGGTAAGCCGGCGCTGGCTGCCGAGATGCTGCAGATGTTGCTGGATAGCTTGCCCGAGGTTGAAGCCCTGCTCGCTGATGCACCGGGGCAACCGGTGGATACCCTGATCCAGGCTATCCACCGTCTGGCTGGCAGTGCCGCTTACTGTGGACTGCCTGGCGTCCAGGCGCATTGCCGACAACTGGAGCAGGCGCTGCGTGCTGGCATTCCGGCTGATGATCTGGAGCCCGAGCTGCTGGAGTTACAGGATTTACTCACGCGCGTGCGTGAAGAGAACCCCGGCGCAGTGCGCTGAGGCATACCGATGTGGGTTTGGCCAAGCTCGGGGGAAGGGCCTCAGCTAGACAGGCACCGGCAGCAGGGAGCGCGCTGCCGGCAAGGCAAATTTACACGCCGTGATGGCGGGCTTCACGCATCAGGCGCTTCATTTCAGCGACCGCCTCAGTCAGACCGGTGAACACCGCACGGGCAATGATGGCGTGGCCGATATTCAGCTCTTCCATCTCCGGAATCGCCGCAATCGCCTGCACGTTGTGGTAATGCAGGCCGTGGCCGGCATTCACCCGCAGACCTTGGCTGTGGGCATAACGCGCGGCTTCCTGAATGCGTGCCAACTCGGCCAGCTGTTCAGCCGGGGTTGCGGCATCGGCATAACGACCGGTGTGGATCTCGATATAAGGCGCACCGACTGCCACCGCCGCATCGATCTGTGCGGTATCCGCATCAATAAACAGCGACACCTTGGTGCCGACCGCGGCCAAACGGGCCACTGCATCACGCATCTTGTCCAGCTGACCGGCGACATCCAGCCCACCCTCGGTGGTCACCTCAGTACGCTTTTCCGGTACCAGACAACAGAACGGCGGCTTGACCTGACAGGCAATACCCAGCATCTCTTCGGTCACCGCCATCTCTAGGTTCATCCGCGTTTGCAGCGTCTGGCGCAACAGGGTCACATCCCGGTCGGTGATATGGCGACGATCCTCGCGCAGATGGACGGTGATGCCATCGGCGCCAGCCTGCTCGGCCAGGGCTGCGGCATATACCGGATCCGGATAGCTGGTGCCCCGTGCATTACGCAAGGTGGCGATATGATCAATGTTCACGCCGAGAAAAATCTCGCTCACTGCATTCTCCTTACTGCTAGTTGCTGGAACAGTTCCCGGCTCTTCAGCGGCCGGTTGCCCAGATGAGGGTGCAATGCCAGCCGGCAGAACCGCTTGGCGGCCTGCAACTGCTGCACATCGCTAAAATGACGGCAGGCCATGGCCTGCAGATCGCTGCCGCGGAATCCTTCGCGGGCAGGCCGCTCCGCCGTGTGACGAACAAAGCCGCACTCGGCAAGATACAGGTAGACCCCGTCGGGCTCAATGGCCGCGCCGGAGTGCGCGTCACAGCTGAAATCGACGCCGTAACCGAGTTCGTCGAGCAGTAATAGCTCGAACTGGCGCAGAACTGGCTCCGGCGCCTCGAGACGGGCTAGCCAGTCCAGACTTTGCTGATAGGCACTGAACAACACAGGGTAGGTGGTATCGGGTTCAAGCAGGTAGTAGAGCAGCTCGTTCAGATAGAGGCCGCTGTAGAGGGCCACCTCGCGCAGGGCAATCGGGGTGCCCAGTGGTTCGGCGGCGATCAGCGTCTTCAGGCCGCGCTGCCCCTGCCAAGCCAATTCAATCGGCATGAAGGGCTGCAGCAGGGCGCGAAGCGGTGAGCGCGGCCGACGCGAGCCGCGGGCGACCAGCGACACCCGGCCGCTGGCACAGAACACCTCCACGAGCTGGCTGGTCTCGCGGTAGGGCCGGCTATGCAACACGAAGGCCGCCTGCCGGTCCATCTGTTACTCCAGATCGTCGACGTAACCGAGGCTACGCAGCGCTCGTTCGTCATCGGCCCAGCCGGCTTTGACCTTGACCCAAAGCTCGAGGAACACGCGGGTGCCGAACAGGCGCTCCATGTCGATACGGGCTTCAGTACCGATGGTCTTGAGCTTCTCGCCCTTGTTACCAATCACCATCTTCTTCTGCCCCTGTCGTTCAACCAGGATCAGCGCGTTGATGTGGAACAGGCCATCATCCTCAACCTTGAAGCGTTCGATTTCGACGGTGACCGAATAGGGCAACTCCTCACCCATGAAACGCATCAGCTTTTCACGGATGATCTCCGAAGCCATGAAACGCGATGAGCGATCGGTGATGTAGTCATCCGGGAAGCAGTGCTCGCACTTCGGCAGCAGGCCACGTGCCAATTCACGAATGCGATCGACGTTGATCCCCTTATGTGCGGAAATCGGCAGGATCTCGGCAAACTGACGCTTGGTGGCCAGCGTCTCGATATGCGGCAGCAGGATGCCCTTGTCTTCCAGCAGGTCGACCTTGTTGATCGCCAGGATCACCGGACACTTCATGTGTTCCAGCTTGGACAACACATGGTCGTCATCGCTGGTCCAACGCGTGCCGTCAACCACGAAGATCACCATCTGCACGTCACCCAGCGAACTGGTAGCGGCACGGTTCATCAGGCGGTTGATCGCCCGCTTCTCTTCTTGGTGCAGCCCCGGGGTGTCGACATAGATGGTCTGGTAAGCGCCATCGGTATCAATACCGAGAATGCGGTGCCGGGTGGTCTGCGGCTTGCGCGAGGTGATACTGACCTTCTGCCCCAGAATGCGGTTCAGCAGGGTCGACTTGCCGACGTTCGGCCGGCCGACAATGGCGACAAAACCGCAATAGGTGGTCGGTTCTGGCAATCCGTTCTCGGCATCATCTGCCATCTGTTCAATCTGTTCTGTCATTTCAATTGCTCCAGCGCCTTCTCGGCTGCTGCTTGTTCGGCCTTGCGGCGACTGGAGCCGATGCCAACAATGGCGTCCTGCAAACCGTCAATCTCGCATTGCACTGTAAATTCCTGGTTGTGCGCTTCACCCTTGACGCGCACCACCGCATAGTTCGGCAGCGGCTTGCGACGTCCTTGCAACAGCTCTTGCAACCGGGTTTTCGGGTCCTTCTGCTCGACACCTGGACGGATCTCCTCCAACCGCTGCGCATACCAGCGCAACAGCAGGTCGCGGATCGCATCCATACCGGCATCCAGATAGATGGCCCCGATGATGGCTTCCACCGTATCGGCCAGGATCGACTCACGGCGGAAACCGCCGCTCTTGAGTTCACCCGGGCCCAGGATCAGGTATTCACCCAGATCAAATTCACGCGCCAGCTCGGCCAGCGTCTTTTCACGCACCAGGGTGGCACGCATCCGGCTCATATCGCCTTCGCTGACCTCCGGGAAGCGGTGGTACAGCGCCTCGGCAATCACCAGACTTAAGATCGAATCGCCGAGAAACTCCAGTCGCTCGTTATGACGCGAGGCCGCACTGCGGTGGGTAATCGCCCGTTTGAGCAGGTCGGCCTGGACAAACTGGTAGCCCAGGCGCGTTTCCAATCGATTTAGCTTGTCGTTCACTGAATGCCACCTACGCGCTCAAAGCGCACGCTGGACGGCAACCAGGACAGGGACGAATCAGGGTCACGATCAAAGCCAAAGCTGATCCAGACCAAGACGGCCTTACCGACCAGATTACGTTCTGGGACAAAGCCCCAGTAACGGCTGTCCTTGCTGTTGTCACGGTTGTCACCCATCGCAAAGTAGTGGCCAGCCGGTACCACCCATTCATCCTGCAAATTGCCATCTTGATGGTAGTAGCGGGGCACCTGATCGGCGAGCACCGGGATCTTCAGGATCTGGTGACGAACCGGGCCCAGCTGTTCGCTGAAGCGCTCGATCGGCACATCACCAAACATAAAGTCACCGCGACTGAGCAGGGTCTGCTCGACCGGCTTGAGTTCCGGACACGGTTTCTGATCCTGGCAGGCCGGCTGGATATACAGCTGCTTGTCACGATAGATGATGCGATCGCCCGGCAAGCCGATGATCCGCTTAATGTAATCCACCGTCGGCTCTTCCGGATACTTGAACACCACCACATCACCACGTTGCGGGTGACCGGTCGGGATCAGCGTACGGTTGGTCAGCGGCTCCTTGATGCCATAGGCAAACTTCTTCACCAAAATGAAGTCACCCTTGAGCAGGGTCGGCATCATCGACTCCGACGGGATCTGGAATGGCTCGAACAGGAACGAGCGCAGTACCAGTACGGCGGCAATCACCGGGAACATGCCACGGCACTGCTCCACCCAGCCCGGCGGCGTCATCAGCTTCTCGATGGTCTCGGCATCAAACGCCTTGCCCGCAGACGCTTCACCGCGCACCACACGGTTGCGACGAGCTGGCGCCAGCACCAGCTTGTCCAGCAGCCACACCAAACCGGTGATCACCGTGGCGGCCACCAGCAACAAGGTAAAGGAGTTGGCCATTAATTACTGTCCTTACCAACATGCAGAATGGCCAGGAAGGCCTCCTGCGGTACATCGACACGACCCAGGGACTTCATACGCTTCTTCCCTTCCTTCTGCTTGTTCAGCAGCTTTTTCTTACGGCTGACGTCACCGCCATAACACTTGGCCAGTACGTCCTTGCGCATGGCCTTGACGGTACTACGCGCAATGATGTGGTTACCAATCGCCGCCTGGATGGCGATATCAAACATCTGACGCGGGATCAGCTCGCGCATCTTCTCCACCAACAGACGGCCACGGAACGGCGCGTTGTCCTTGTGGGTGATGATCGCCAGTGCGTCGACGCGCTCGTTGTTGATCAGGATATCCAGACGCACCATGTCGGCAGTCTCAAAACGCTTGAAGCCGTAATCCAGCGACGCATAACCGCGGCTGGTCGACTTCAGACGGTCGAAGAAGTCGAGCACCACTTCGGCCATTGGAATTTCGTAGGTCAGCGCCACCTGATTGCCGTGGTAGACCATATTGGTCTGCACGCCGCGCTTCTCGATACACAGGGTAATCACGTTACCCAGGTATTCGGACGGCACCAGAATATGACATTCGGCGATCGGCTCACGGATCTCATCGATGTTGTTGATCGCCGGCAGCGCCGAGGGGCTGTCGATCTGGATGCAAGAGCCATCGGTGAGCTGGATTTCATACACTACGGTCGGTGCCGTGGTGATCAGATCCAGATCGTATTCACGCTCCAGGCGCTCCTGGATGATCTCCATGTGCAGCATACCGAGGAAGCCGCAGCGGAAACCAAAGCCCAGTGCCGTGGAGTTTTCCGGCTCGAAGAACAGCGAGGCATCGTTCAGCGACAGCTTGTCCAGCGCGTCACGGAAGGCTTCATAATCGTCGGAGGAGATCGGGAACAGTCCAGCGTAGACCTGCGGTTTGACCTTCTTGAAGCCCGGCAGCGCACTCTCGGCGCCATTCTTGGCCAGGGTCAGGGTATCGCCGACTGGCGCGCCGTGGATGTCCTTGATGCCGCACACCACCCAACCTACCTCGCCGCAACCGAGCTGGTCGGTGTCCTTGCGCTTCGGGGTGGAGATACCCAGGCGATCGACGCCCCACACCTGACCGGTGCTCATCACCTTGATCTTGTCGTTCTTTTTCAGCGAGCCGTTCTTGATGCGGACCAGCGAGACCACGCCCAGATAGTCGTCGAACCAGGAGTCGATGATCAGCGCCTGCAGCGGCGCATCCGGATCGCCTTCCGGCGCCGGGATCTGCTTGACGATGGTTTCCAGCACCTCATCAACGCCCAGGCCGGTCTTGGCCGAGCAACGCACCGCATCCATGGCGTCGATACCGACGATATCCTCGATCTCTTCGGCCACGCGCTCCGGTTCAGCCTGCGGCAGGTCGATCTTGTTCAGTACCGGCACCACTTCCAGATCCATCTCCAGCGCGGTGTAGCAGTTGGCCAGAGTCTGTGCCTCAACGCCCTGACCGGCGTCCACCACCAGCAGCGCCCCTTCACAGGCCGCCAGCGAGCGGGAAACCTCATAGGAGAAGTCCACGTGACCCGGGGTGTCGATGAAGTTCAGCTGATAGGTCTGTCCGTCTTTAGCCTGGTAGTTCAGGGTCACACTCTGTGCCTTGATGGTAATGCCGCGCTCACGCTCCAGCTCCATCGAGTCCAGTACCTGCTCCTGCATTTCACGCTCTGTCAGGCCGCCACAGATCTGAATCAGACGGTCGGACAGGGTGGATTTGCCATGGTCGATATGGGCAATAATGGAAAAATTACGAATCTGCTTCATGAAGTCTTCTGTATACCAGGTGGGCGCCCTCTGGCGCATAGAGGCGGGATTTTACTGGATTAGCCGGTAATCGGCTATCGGTTAGTCAATGTTCGGCACGCAATCAGGCCAGAACTGGCCTGATTGGTGATCTCTCAGTCGGCTTGATGGGCTGCAATGGCCACGCCCAGCATCACCGGACGATAAAAACCACCGCCCAGACGGCGAGCCCCCCAGCGGGCGATCAGAAAACCAAGCCCACCACCAAGCAGGGCACCCGCCACTTCGGCAGGCTCTTCACCAAGCTGGAACGGGGTCGCCAGAATCTTGCCGACCAGGGCCCCGGCCAACAGGCAGAGCAGTGGCACCATATAGACCAGCAGCGCACTGCCGAGCAGGTTGCGCTCGGGAATACCAATCCGGATCTGCTGCCCTACCGCCACCGGTGCGGTCAGAATGACCTCCAACAGTTGCGGACGATCCGGCATCGCCTTGGAGACCGCGCCGACGCCACACTGATCCTGCTGATGACAATGGCCACAGGCACTCTTACGCCGACACTCTACCTGCGCCCAGTCCTCACCCACAGCCACCACGGTGGCGATCGATTCAATCATTGTCCGCTACTCCCGGCGATCGGTTGCAATCCCTCGGCGATGCGGCGGGCGGTTTCCGCTGGCACTTCGCCGACTACGGTCACTTCCACCTTATGATCATTCAGCACACGCAGCAAGCTTGTCGCACCTTGACGGACCAGCTGCTGGCCCGGTGGCAGGTTCGGTGCCGACAGATAGACCGAGACATCGACCAGGCCATCACTGAGCAGCATGTAATCCACCGCCTGGGTCGTCCCCGCCAGTTGATGACGATCGGTAGAGACCACGGCAAAGCCGGTTGGCATCCAGCCAGTGGTCCAATCCAGCTTCTGCTGCGGTGCCTGATAGGCTTGACTGACCGGCAACGGCGCCGGCAGTTGGGCATGCGACAACTTGACCAGCCAGGACGGCGCCTCAGGCAGGATACGTAAATCGACGCCCATAAACTGCTCGACCAGATTGCCCGCCGCATCAATCAGATCCAAACGCAACAACAGGCCCGACTCCTGCTCCAGCCAGAGCACAAAGCCATACTTGTCGGCACTTTTCGGTGCCAGACGCAGCACCTGTACCGGTAGACCCGCGATCCGGTTGCGGCCAGTAACCACCGGCTCGTAGCTTTGCAGTACGTGCTCGATATCCATATCCAGCACCGCATTCCAGAAGCCCGGTAACCGGGCGCCTTTCAAGGTATAGGGATCGACACCGGCTTCAAAAAAGGTGATCAGATCATCGCGGCGCAGGTATTCACTCGGTCGGCCGTTCAGATAGATGTAATGGGTCAGTTCGCGATTGCCGGCCTCGCCATGCGAGAAGCGCAGCGGCTCCAGGCTCCCTTGGCGAACACGCACCATCGACAGTTCAAAATTGAAGTGATGGGAGGCGCGTTGCATCTGCTGTAACAAGGCCTGCGGCGATGGCGCATCAATCACCGGAGTCGGCGCAGTGGTGGCAACGGCGGTAGACACCGCGGCAGAGGGGGTCGACGTCACTGACGTCGAGGCATGGGCCAGCTGACTGCCAAGCAGCAGACAGGGCAGGCCCATCAAGAGCAGGGCCAGCGCCTGCCGGAAACTATGCACAGTCAATACATCCTATTGGCCGGAAATACGGTGCAGACGTTGCTGCAACTGGTGATCGCGCAGGAATGCATTGATGCGTTCACGTTCGACCAAACGATCCTGATCATCCACCAGCAGGGGCTGAGCACCCGGTTGCTGGACATGTTCCGGCATCGCGGTGGGCTGATAGTTAATGCTGACCGGGGCGGCGACGCCACCGACCGGGATAGTGTTCAGGACCGGCGCTGGCTGATTGGCCAGTGCCTGTTCACCGAGTTGATAATGGCGAACCCCAAGAATGGTTACCGCAGCCACCGAGGCGGCAATCGCGAACTGCCCCCCCTGGCGCAACAGGTTGCCCAGCATCGGGCGCACCGTGTTCTGCCAACGGCTGGCGCGTGGTGCCAGAATCGTCGGCTCCTCTGCCAGCGCCGCACTGACCCGGTCGGCCAGATCAAAGGCACAGACTGCGGGTAATTCATCACGTAGCGCATCGCCGATCAGGTGATAGCGGCTCCAGGTATCCTGCTCTTCCTGTTCGCGTGCGGCCCCTGCCAGCCAGGCTGTCGCCTCGCCTTGCCCATCCATCAACAGGGATATCCGTTCGTTATTTGCCATACTCGACCTGCTTGTTCCGTTAGCGTTGCAAAAAGGGCTGAATGCGTTTGTCGATGGTTTCCCGCGCACGGAAAATGCGCGAGCGTACCGTCCCTACCGGACATTCCATCACTTCGGCAATCTCTTCGTAACTTAACCCGTCAATCTCGCGCAGCGTGATCGCCGTGCGGAGCTCTTCTGGCAACTCCTGCAGGGCCAACACCACTTCTCGCCGGATTTCATCCGACAACATCAGATTTTCCGGCGTCTCCACCTCATGCAGGGCACCACCCCCGTCATAGGTTTCCGCTTCCTGGCTGTCGACATCGCTATCCGGTGGACGGCGCGAGGCGGCAGTCAAATAGTTCTTCGCAGTATTCACCGCAATGCGGTACAGCCAAGTGTAAAAGGCACTCTCCCCACGGAACTCCGCCAGCGCACGGTAGGCTTTGATAAACACCTCCTGCGCCACATCCGGAACATCGCCCGGGTTGCTCACATACTGGGCCACCAAAGCCATGACCTTGTTCTGGTACTTGCGTACCAGCAGATTGAAGGCGTTCTTGTCACCGCGCTGGACGCGTTCAATCAACTGCAGATCAATATTCTGGTCGCTCATCGGAGCCGGCTTATCCTTGTTGTCAGTGCCCGCACTCGTCACCGCTGAGAAGCGCATTAAGTCAGACACATCGTTTCGCCAAAAGTTCAAACAAGAGGAAAAAAGCGTGATCGGGACTGCATCACGGGACCGGAATGGGCTAACATGGCCTTTTCCCCACCAAGCCAATGATACTTATGAAACAGAACGTTGAATACAGCTGCGATGTTCTCATCATTGGCAGTGGTGCCGCCGGCCTCTCTCTGGCGCTGCGTCTGGCAGAACACGTCCGGGTGATGGTATTGAGCAAGGGACCCTTGAGTGAAGGGGCCACCTATTATGCCCAAGGAGGCATCGCCGCCGTTTTCGATGAAAAGGACAGCGTCGAATCCCACGTCAACGATACCCTGAATGCCGGGGCCGGCCTGTGTGACAAGCACATCGTCGAGTACACGGCGCGCAACGCCAAGCGTTGCATCGAATGGCTGATCCAGCAGGGTGTGCCGTTCGATCAGGAGGAGTCGGGTTCGGTCGATGGCCAACCCAGTTATCACCTGACGCGCGAAGGCGGCCACAGCCACCGTCGAATCTTCCACACCGCGGACGCCACCGGCAAGGCGGTACAGATTACCCTGGTCGACCAGGTCCGCAATCACCCGAATATCACCCTGCTCGAACGCTTCAATGCGGTCGATCTGATCACCACCCGCAAGCTGGGATTGCCCGGCAACCGCGTGCTCGGCGCCTATGTCTGGAACCGTAACCGCGAAGAGGTGGAGACGGTGCGCGCGCGCTTTGTCGCGCTGGCCACCGGCGGGGCGTCCAAGGTTTACCAGTACACCTCCAATCCGGATGTCAGCTCGGGTGATGGCATCGCCATGGCCTGGCGTGCCGGCTGCCGGGTGGCAAACATGGAGTTCAACCAGTTCCATCCGACCACCCTGTTTCACCCGGATGACCGCAACTTCCTGCTCACCGAAGCACTGCGTGGTGAAGGCGCCTACCTGCGCCGGCCGGATGGCAGCCGCTTTATGACCGACTTTGACCCGCGCGCCGAACTGGCACCGCGTGACATCGTCGCCCGTGCCATCGACTACGAGATGAAACGTCTGGGGGTGGATTGCATGTATCTGGATATCAGCCACAAGCCGGCCGATTTTATCCAGAAGCACTTCCCGACCATCTACCAACGCTGCATGAAGATCGGTATCGATATCACCGCCCAGCCAATCCCAGTGGTACCGGCGGCCCACTTTACCTGTGGTGGCGTGATGATCGACGAGCGCGGCCAGACCGATGTGCCCGGCCTGTATGCGATTGGCGAGGTCTCCTATACCGGTCTGCACGGTGCCAACCGCATGGCCTCCAACTCACTGCTTGAGTGCGTGGTGTTCGCCCATGCCGCCGCCGAGGATATCCTGCTGCGTATGCCGTTAAGCAGCGAGGCGCCGCGATTGCCGGCCTGGGATGAAAGCCAGGTCATCGACTCAGATGAAGAGGTGGTCATCCAGCATAACTGGCACGAACTGCGGCTGTTTATGTGGGACTACGTCGGCATCGTGCGCACCGACAAGCGTCTGGCTCGCGCGCGCAGTCGCATCGAATTGCTCAAGCAAGAGGTGCATGACTACTACGCCAACTTCCGCGTCTCCAACAACTTGCTCGAGTTACGTAACCTGCTACAAGTGGCCGAGCTGATTGTCCGCTCCGCCATCAGCCGCAAGGAGTCGCGCGGGTTGCACTACAACCTGGATTATCCGCAGCAGCAGGAGAATCCCACCCCGACCATATTGATCCCCGACAACTACTAAGTCGGACAGATCCGCGTCGCAACCGGCCACGGTGCTGCTTGAAGCCCGTGGCCGCTCATGTTTTGATAGCCGCTCCCTGATGGTTGTAAGGAGTCTGTTATGTCCCGTTCCCTGCTATGCACGCTGGCCCTGCTGGGGCTGTCTACCGCCGTCCAGGCGACCACCAAGGATGATTTGCATATGTTCCCGGCCGCCAGTGCCGACCAGCAACGCTGGGTGATCCGTTTGCCCGAGGTCGCCGACGAACACAGCCGCAAGGTGGAGATCCTGGCCAGCAAGCAGCTGGACGTAGACTGCAATAAGGTCCGGCTGGCTGGCAATCTGGACACTGCCGATGTGCAGGGCTGGGGCTACAGCTACCACACGCTGCACAGCCTCAAAGGGCCGCTATCGACCATGATGGCCTGTCCGCGCGATCAGCAAAAACACCCGGCCGCGGTGCCGATCCAGGGGGAGGGTTACTGGCTGCGTTATAACAGCCGCCTGCCGCTGGTGATCTACACACCGAAGGATGTGCAGATCCAATACCGCATCTGGCAACCGGGCGCGCCGGTCGCCGCACCGCAAGGCTAAGCCCCCCTGCGCCGGGCCCCCGGCGCACGGCTACCTTCGCTTCCCTCCCCCGCATCCAAGATCTGCGGTATCGCCCCCATATTCCTGACCCTCGCCGCGCGCTAGACTGGCTATACTTCGAGCATAGTCAGCGCCAGCCATTTACCGCCCGCTGATCAGGTCTTGTTTCGCGCCATCCAGACCGTTCAGGCCTCAATCTGTGCATTTTCCGGGAGCCGTCATGTCATCTATTCGTCAGCCCGCCATGGCGGGCCATTTCTATCCCGCAGAGCCTGCAGAACTCGAGACCTGGCTGGCCGCGCATATCACGGCACCACCAGTGCACTGGCCCGTTCCGCAGATCCTGCTGCTGCCGCACGCCGGCTACCTCTACTCCGGCAAACTGGCCGCTGCTGGCGTCAGTCGACTGCCCGCCGGGGTCTATCAACGTCTCATCATCCTAAGCCCGGCCCATCGGATGCCAGTGCAGGGCGTCGCCCTGCCCGGAGCCGACTGTACCGGCTTTGCCACCCCCTTAGGCGAGATGCCACTGGATCATGCCGGCATCGCGGCCCTGCACGACCAGCCACAAGTCACCCAGTTAGCGCTCGCTCACCAGCAGGAACACGCGATTGAAGTGCTGCTACCGATGCTGAGGTATCGGCTTGGCCCGCTACCGGTGTTGCCGTTGGTGGTCGGCCAGATGACGCCGGAGGCCCTGCTCGATCTGCTGTTGCCCTTGCTGGATCAATACACACTGCTGGTGATTAGCAGCGACCTCAGTCACTACCTGAGTTATCGCGAAGCACAGGCCCAGGACACCCTGACACTGGCGCAGATCCTGGCACTGGATGCCTCACTCCAACCGGAGCAGGCGTGCGGCCATACCGCCATCAACATGGCCTTGCTGCTATCGCGCAAGCGCATGCTGCTGCCCGCACTGGTCGGTCAGCACAACTCGGGCGATATCACCGGCGAACGCACCCGGGTGGTCGGCTATGCCTGCCTCAGCTTTATTGATTGACGCATCGCTGCTCGATAGCCGCACCGGCCGGCAATATGAGCGGCGCTGGCAACCCCCGAACTGTTGATGGGGCAACGACGGCGCAAGGGCTGTCAGCCTGCTGGGCGTTGACTGGACGATCGGCCGGCTTGGCGTTATCGAGGTCGGCGTTCGGCGATTCCACCGATTTACGCCATAGTTAATCCCGCGCGCCCGGCTAGTCGACGCCAATAAAGCGCGGCACACTAGGCCTTTGTTTGCCCTTTTGCTTGCTGGAGCCCTCCATGACCAACGCGACCCTAGAACAACTCGCGCAACGCCGCTCTGTCCGCCAGTTCACTGGCGCTGCTATCCCTGAGGCCGATCTGCAAACCATACTTCGCACCGCGCAGCAGGCCCCCAACTCGGTCAATGGCCAACAGATCTCGTTGGTGGTCACCCGTGACAAGGCGACCATCCAGCAGATCGCGGCGATTGCCGGTGGCCAACCACAAGTCGCCAGTGCCGATGTGTTCATCACCGTAGTCATCGACTATCAGCGTCCGCTGGAAGCGGCTCGTCTGGCCGGTCAGACCATCGCGATTCCCGAGTCCGCCGAAGGCATTCTGGTCGGCGCGATTGATGCCGGCATCATGCTCAATGCCCTGCAGACCGCCGCCGAAGCGCTCGGTTACGGCACCACCGCGATTGGTGGCATCCGTCGCGATCCGCTGGCGATGGCCAAGCTGCTCGGCCTGCCGGCGCACACCTTCCCGGTGGTCGGCACCACGCTCGGCGTGATTGAGCAGAGCAAACTGTCGGGCGTCAAACCGCGCGTCCCGCTCGAGAGCTTTGCCTTGCGTGAGCGTTACGATCTGGAGGCGGTAAAACAGGGCGTCGCCGACTATGACGTGCAACTGCGCCAGTGGTGGGATGACCACGGCCTGCCGCAGATGCCCTCCTACGCCGCCTCGACCGCCGGTTACTACCAAACCATCTACTTCCCGCACATCGCCCGCACCCTGCAGGCGCAGGGATTTGCATTTAAAGATGAATAAATCACCGCGACTGCCGCAAAAAACGGCAATCGCACCACCGGGTGCAAAGTGTAGTTGACATCAGATCCGGCAACGGGTTTAATGCGCCCCACGCCCGGATAGCTCAGTCGGTAGAGCAGCGGATTGAAAATCCGCGTGTCCTTGGTTCGATTCCGAGTCCGGGCACCACATTATCGTTTCACAGCGTATCGTGAAGCACCTGAAACCCGCATTGCCACTGGCTTTGCGGGTTTTTT
>JAYROM010000166.1:0-15929 GCA_041911695.1 Aeromonadaceae bacterium | reverse complement strand
TCGGTGAGCCAGGGCAACACTATCAGGCCGATGCCGCACAGCAACGGCAAGATGCGCTGCTGGCGTTTGGCAAACAACAGATAGCCAGCCCCCAGACTGCCACTGACAACTTGTAGTAGTAACAAACCTTCCTGCATGGGTGCTCCGTGTATTGGCCCGTTTGGGCGTCATCCAAGTGTCATGCGGATGTCGCGGGATTGTCATTCATCGATGGTCTGCTATGGGCTCTTTCATCACACAGGTATGGATGGCTTGGCAATGGACAATTTCGGACGCACCCGCTCTCTGCTCTGCGCCGCCCTGGCGCTCTCCTTTGGTTTGGCTCTGCCGGCACAAGCCGCAGTGGAGATCCAGTGGTGGCACGCCATGACTGGCCCGCTTAACGACAAGGTGAACGCGCTGGCCAAGCAGTTTAATGATAGCCAGAGCGAGTATAAGGTCGTTCCGGTATTCAAGGGTAATTACGACGAGACCCTGTCGGCCGGGATTGCCGCTACCCGTGCCGGCAAGGCGCCCAACCTGCTGCAGGTGTTCGAGGTCGGCACCGCGACCATGATGCATGCCAAGGGGGCTGTGTTACCCGTCGCCGAGCTGATGAAGCAGAGCGGCGAGGCGTTTGATCCGCACGCCTTCCTGCCGGCGGTGGTGGGGTACTACACCACCACGCAAGGCGAGATGATGTCGTTCCCGTTCAACAGTTCGACCACCGTTATGTATTACAACCAGGATGCTTTCAAGCGCGCCGGGCTGGATGACCAGCAGCCACCGGCTACCTGGCCGGCACTGTTTGCGGCTGCCGACAAGTTGAAGGCCGCTGGCGACAAGTGCGCTTTCACCACCGATTGGCAGTCATGGGTGCAGCTGGAGAGCTTCTCCGCCTGGCACAATGTGCCGTTTGCCAGCCAGCACAACGGCTTTGCTGGGCTGGACAGCAAGCTGCTGTTCAACAGCCAGCTGCATGTCCGTCATATCACCAACCTGCAGAAGATGATGCAGGCCGGTGAGTTCCGCTATGCCGGCCGCAAGAGTGAGTCGCAGACCCTGTTCTACAACGGTGAGTGCGACATCTTTATGGGCTCGTCGGCCTCGCTGGCCAGCGTGCGCCAGAATGCAAAGTTCCGTTTCGCAGTGGCTACCTTGCCGTACTACCCGGATGCGGCCGGTGCGCCGAAGAACACCATCATCGGTGGCGCTTCGCTGTGGGCGATGGCCGGTCATCCGGCGGTCGAGAACAAGGGGGTGGCCAAGTTCCTGACCTTCCTCTCCAAGCCTGAGGTGCAGGCTGACTGGCACCAGTCGACCGGTTATCTGCCGGTGACCATGGCCGCTTACGAGCTGACCAAAAAGTCCGGCTACTACGCGCAACATCCGGGCGCAGATATCGGCGTCAAGCAGATGCTGGGTCAGGTTACTGCCGATACCCGTGGCCTGCGTCTGGGCAATATGCCGCAGATCCGCACCGTGATCGACGAAGAGCTGGAAAACGTCTGGACCGGCAAGAAGAGCCCGCAAGCCGCACTGGATGATGCGGTGGCGCGGGGCAACGATCTGCTCGAACGTTTCGCCCGCACCGCCAAGTAATCCGCTGTCGCGGTTGTCCGCCCGCGCGTGCTGCCGGGCGGACCATCTTCTTCTCAAGTGGAATGCGGGTCAGTTAAGCACTTCGGTGAGACCCTCTCTTCCGCCAACACGCCGTCAACCCCTCCATGGGGGCTCGATGGCGGCATCCCTGCCGCCAACGGTTGGCGCAAGAGATGCTCTCCCCTTGGCGAACGGATTGGCTTCTCAAAGTGAGCGTTATGGAAAAAAAGGTCGTCTTCGCCAGCCGCTGGTTGCCGTATGCGCTGCTGGCACCGCAACTGGTTATCACGCTGGTGTTCTTCTTCTGGCCTGCCGGTCAGGCGCTTTATCAGTCCCTGTTCGAGCAGGATGCCTTCGGCCTGCAGATGACCTTTGTCGGGCTGGAGAACTTTCTGCACCTGCTGCGCGATCCGCACTATCTGGGCAGTCTGCAGACCACATTGTGGTTTGCTGGCGGCGTGACCGCGCTCGCCATGGGCATCTCCCTGCTGCTGGCGTTTTTTGCCGATCGCATCGTGTATGGCAGCGAGCTGTTTCGCACCCTGCTGGTGTGGCCGTACGCAGTGGCGCCGTCGGTGGCCGGGGTGTTGTGGGTATTCCTGTTTAGCCCGGATGTCGGCGTGGTCGCCCACTGGCTGACCGCGCTCGGTGTGCACTGGGACTACCGGATGAACGAGAGCCAGGCGCTCGGCTTGGTGATCATCGTCGCCGCCTGGAAGCAGGTCAGCTACAACTTCCTGTTCTTTCTCGCTGGGTTGCAGTCGATCCCGCGCTCACTACACGAAGCGGCGGCGATTGACGGCGCCGGTCCGTGGCGCCGTTTCTGGACGCTGACCCTGCCGCTCTTGTCACCGACCACCTTCTTCCTGCTGGTGGTCAATCTGATTTATGCCTTCTTCGATACCTTCGCCATCATTGATGCCGTGACCCAGGGCGGGCCGGGCAAGGCGACCGAAACCCTGGTGTTCAAGGTCTATCAAGATGGCTTCAAAGGGCTGGATCTGGGCAGCTCGGCCGCCCAGTCGGTGGTGCTGATGCTGGCGGTGGTTGCCCTTACCGTCGTGCAATTCCGTTACGTTGAACGCAAGGTGGAGTACTAGCTATGGTCGAACGTCGTCCCGGGCTGGATGCCCTGGCCTATCTGGTGTTGATCCTCGGTGTGCTGGTGATGGCCTTTCCGGTCTATGTCACCCTGGTCACCTCGACCCTGTCGGCCGAGCAGGTACGTCAGTGGCCATTGCCGTTGCTGCCGGGTGGCCATCTGCTGGAGAACTATGTCACCGTGCTGACCCAAGGCGCTGGCGCCGGCACCACCTCGGTCGGACGCATGATGTGGGTCAGCCTGCTGATGGCGCTCGGCATCGCACTCGGCAAGATCGCCATCTCGCTGCTGTCGGCCTTTGCCGTGGTCTATTTCCGCTTTCCGCTGCGCCAGCTCTGTTTCTGGCTGATCTTTCTCACCCTGATGCTGCCGGTCGAGGTGCGCATCATGCCCACCTTTCAGGTGGTCTCCGATCTGGGGCTGCTCAACCGCTGGGGCGGCCTGATCATCCCGATCATGGCCTCGGCCACCGCCACCTTCCTGTTCCGCCAGTTCTTCCTGTCGGTGCCGGATGAGCTGGCCGAAGCGGCGCGGGTGGATGGTGCCGGGCCGCTGCGCTTCTTGCGTGACATCCTGCTGCCGCTGAGCAAGACCACGCTCGCCGCGCTGTTTGTCATCCAGTTTATCTACGGCTGGAACCAGTATCTGTGGCCGCTGCTGATGACCACCCAGCCGGAGATGACGCCGGTGGTGGTTGGCCTGACGCAGATGATGTCGCACAGCGGCGATGCGGTGACCGCCTGGCACCTGGTGATGGCCACCGCCATGCTGGCGATGTTGCCGCCGGCGCTGGTGGTGCTGCTGATGCAGCGCTGGTTTGTCAAAGGGCTGGTTGAAACCGAAAAATAGGGACAGGACACAAGCATGGGTAAGTTGCAGTTGCAGCAGGTCGGCAAGGCATATGGCAAACGACCGGCGGTGTTGCAGGATATTTCGATGCACATCAATGATGGCGAATTCGTGGTGATCCTGGGGCCGTCGGGGTGTGGCAAGTCGTCGTTGCTGCGCATGGTCGCCGGGCTTGAGCCGGTGACACATGGCGAGATCCGCATTGATGATCGCCGGGTGAACGAGCTGGAGCCGGGCGAGCGCGATATCGCCATGGTGTTCCAGAACTATGCGCTCTATCCGCATATGACGGTCTACCAGAACATGGCCTACAGCCTGAAGATCCAGCGGCTATCCAGCGCCGAGATTGATCAGCGGGTGCGCCAGACTGCCGATAGCTTGGGGCTGACCGGGCTGCTGTCGCGTCGTCCGCGCGAGCTCTCCGGTGGCCAGCGTCAGCGGGTGGCGATTGGCCGCGCGATTGTGCGTCAGCCGGCGGTATTCCTGTTCGACGAACCGCTCTCCAACCTCGATGCGCGGTTGCGGGTGCAGATGCGCCTCGAGCTGGAACAGCTGCACCGCCGGCTGCAAACCACCTGCCTGTATGTCACCCACGATCAGGTCGAGGCGATGACGCTGGCCGACCGCATCATGATCCTCAATGCCGGCCATATCGAGCAGATCGGCACACCGATGGAGGTCTACCACTATCCGGCCTCGGTGTTTGTCGCCGGCTTTATCGGCTCGCCGCCGATGAACCTGCTGCCGCTGCACGGTCGCGCCGGGCGCTGGTGGCTGGACCATACCGACACCCCGGCGCAGGGCGACGAGCGGTTGATCCCACTGCTGTTGCCACTGACCACGGCAACGCAGGAGGGGCCCTGCACCTGGGGCGTCCGCCCGGAACATATCCGGCTGGTCGCGCACGGGGTCGGGTTGGGCACTTTACAGATCGAGGTGATCGAGAGTCTGGGCGCCGAGGCCTATGCCTGGTGCCGCTGGCATGGCCACCGCGTCACGGTGCGCCTGCCGGGCGATCATCCGTGGCAAGCTGGGCAGAGCGCTACCTTCCAGGTCGACGAGCAGCAGATGCACTGGTTCGATCGCGACAGCGGGCTGCGGCGTTACCCCTATAGTGCGGTCTAGCTCGTTAGCTGGGTTGGCCCGCTGTGCGCATGTTAATCGTGTGCTGTCATGTAACGAAATGTAAATTCGAAAGCGCTTTCAAAATGCCATCACGCTGCACCCCAGGGGTAAATCGCTGCTCCCATAGGTCAAGCCCCGTGGTGGCCAGCTGGCTATGCTGGCTCGGTGACAGTGCTGAGCAGCAGGGGGTCGGGGTGCTTCCTCCCGTGATGTTGTCCGGTCTACTCAGTCTGCCTGCCGCAGGCCCGATCACTGCGGTGCGCGCCGCCATCCCCTCTCTGCATGGCGGCGCGCCTTTCTAATTAGAACGTGATCGCACAAGACCTATCGAGGATGACTATGACAGCAGCGATTCCTTTGCGCGTAACAGCGCTCACACTGGCGGTAACGGCCGCACTGGCCGCATCGCTTTATGGATGCAGTTCCGACAGCAACAAACAGACCAGCACCGGGGATGCGACCTATAAGGCCAAAGCCACCGAGATCGTCGGCAAGCTGACCACCAGCGAGAAGCTCGATCTGATTGCCGGGCCGGGGATGGCCTCCATGGGGGGCGGCAGCCCGGTTAACCTGAAACAGGATGTCTCCGGGGTCGCTGGCTACATCAATGGCGTGAAGAACGACAGCTATGATATTCCGGCGCTGAAGCTGGCTGATGGCCCGGCCGGTCTGCGTATCAGCTCGACCCGAGATGGCGAGAGTGGCACCTTCTATGCCACCGCCTGGCCGATTGGCTCCTTGCTGGCCTCGACCTGGAACCAGGATCTGATCCAGCAGGTGGGCAAGGCTTATGGCAACGAAATCAAGGAGTATGGGGTCGATATCCTGCTGGCACCGGGGATGAACATCCAACGTAACCCGCTTAACGGCCGTAACTTTGAATACTACTCCGAAGACCCGGTGGTGACCGGCAAGATCGGCGCGGCCATGGTCGAAGGGATCGAGAGCCAGAGCGTCGGCACCACGATCAAACACTTCTTCGGCAATAACTCCGAGACCAGCCGTAACCAGATTAACGACATCGGTGAACCGCGCACCTGGCGTGAAATCTATCTGCGCGGCTTCCAGATTGCGGTGCACGATGCCCAGCCGTGGGCGGTGATGTCCTCGTATAACAAGGTCAATGGCACCTATGTCAACGAACGTGCCGACGCGATGCAGGATATCCTGCGCAACGAGTGGGGCTTCGAGGGGCTGGTGATGTCCGACTGGTTTGCCGGCAACGCCTTCACCACCCCCTACAAGCAGACCATGGCGGGGCAGGATTTGATCGAGCCGGGTGGCGTCAAGACCTCGCTGCAGGCCTCGCTGGACGCCGGTGATCTGACCTCCGCCGCAGTGGATACCGCCGCAGTGCATGTGTTGACCCAGGTGCTGAAAAGCCCGACCTATAACAACTATGCCTACTCCAATAATCCCGACCTGAACAGTCATGCCGCGTTGGCCCGTCAGGCCGGCGCCGAAGGGATGGTGCTGCTGAAGAATGACAGCGCCCTGCCGATTGCCGATGGCAAGAAGGTAGCCACCTTCGGCGTCAACCAGATTGGCACCTATAAGGGGGGCACCGGCAGTGGTGACGTGAATGCGGCCTATACCGTCAATATTGCTGATGGCCTGGCGGCACGCTTTAGCGTCAACAGCGACCTGCAGAGCTGGTACAGCACCTATTACGCCAACAACAAGGTCTATCATGCGGGTAACTTTGGTGCGGCGGGTTATTACACCTGTGAGGATGGTGCGATCACTGACGAGCTCACTGCCAAGGTCGAAGCGGCGGCCCTGGCCGATGATGTGGCGGTGATCAGTCTCGGCCGTAATGCCGGCGAGGGGGCGGATCGCTCGGCCGCCAAGGGCGATTACTACCTGAGTGATAACGAAACCGCGTTGATTAGCCTGGTGAAGGAGAAGTTTGCGGCGCAAGGCAAGAAGGTGGTGGTGGTACTTAACGTCAACGGCGTGGTGGATACTGCCCAATGGTCGGCCAATGCCGACGGCATCCTGCTCGCCTATATGGGTGGCCAGGAGACCGGCAACCAGGTGGCCGATATCCTCTCCGGTGACGTCAACCCGAGCGGCAAACTGGCGCAGACCTTCCCGGCCAGTTACAGCGATGTGCCGTCGGCCAGCACCTTCCCGGGGGTAGACACCGACAACGACGGCAAGCTGGATGACCTCTATTACAACGAAGGGGTCTATGTTGGCTATCGCTACTACAGCACCACGGGCAAGGCGGTCTCCTATCCGTTCGGTTATGGCCTCTCTTACACCAACTTCCAGTTCTCGGACAGCAAGGTGGTGACCAACAACCTGGACAGCAAGAAGGCCAGCGGCAGCATCACGTTGCAGACCACGGTGACCAACACCGGTAGCGTGGCGGGCAAGGAGGTGGCGCAGGTGTACGTCAGTGCGCCGGAAGTGAAGCTGAAGAAGCCGCTGATCGAGCTGAAGGCGTTCAACAAGACCGCCAGCCTGGCCGCCGGCAGTGCCACCACGCTGAACTTCGAGATCCCGGCCTACCTGCTGGCCAGTTTCGATCAGTCCGCTAACCAGTGGATCATCGAGCCGGGCAGTTACAAGGTCTATATCGCACCGTCGTCTGATGTGTCGTCGGTCACGCCGCTGACCTTCACCGTCAGCAACGAGATCGTCGTGGCGGATACCACCGCTGGGGCGCTGGCGCTGCCGAGTACCGTCGACAGCAGCAAGTTTGATCAGATCTCTCGTTAATCCTTCGCGCAAGCGACGCAGTTGGGCAAGTCCGCAAGGGCTTGCCCTTTTTTGTGTGATGTATTCAGTCTTCGCACTGCGGGGTTATCTCGTCGCCCTCGCGAAAGCGGGGGCCCAGCGTGGTTGGTTTGTTGACCCCGAGAGCCGAGAGCCGAGAGCACATCAACGTCGCTGGATTCCCGCTTTCGCGGGAATGACGAACGGCAAGCGTCTTTTGGCTGAGCGGCGACGCGACGCAGAGACCAGATATTCATCCTGTAATATTGCAATTACGCTGGTTTTCTATGCTGTTATTTAACAGATAGATAGTGTGTTCGGAGATTTCGATAGAACGGCGGCGTTTGATTGTAATGGTCGAATTTAAACTTGTTGCCGAAGGTTCATAATAGGCACGCTCCATTAGCCCGCCAGGGCGATGGACAGGCGGTGATGCGGTCGGCAGGGGCTAAGACAGACTCTGCGGCAGGCCTCGGCATCATCGGTAACCATCGGCTGGAGTCTCTGCTGGTTACTGCGCCACCGTCACCCGATCAGCGCGTGGGTGATGGCGAACGTCATGCATGCCCAGGCTCTCAAGGCTGAATTTCATGAACCTATCTTCTCCCCGGCTGCTCTCCTGTCTGCTGCTGGGGCTCTGTGGTTGTGGTGGTGTCACCGCCCCCACGCCAGCGCCTGAGGCGCATATCGATCCCCTGCCTGTTATCACCCCTGGTACTCGTCTCTCCCTTGATGGCCGCCATAGCCGTGTTGCCTCTGACCATCTATTAAGTTGGCAATGGCAGTTGGTGTCCAAACCGGCCAACAGCCAGACTACGCTGGTCGATGCGCAAGGGGTTATGCCGCAACTACAACCGGATCTGCCGGGTCGTTACCGGATCCAACTGACCGTCAGCGATGGCCGCCATTCAGCCACTACCCAGCAGACTCTGCAGGTCCAGACCGCGCCGGTGCTACCACATGTTGATGCCGGGTCGGCGCTGCGTAGCCGTATAGGCAGCACTTTGCACCTGCAAGGCCAGATTGATCCGAGCTGGGCGCAGTATGCCTCCGCCCGCCCGGTACAGGTGCAGTGGCGGGTAGTCAGTGCCCCGGCCGGCAGTCAGCCCCAATTGCGGGATGCCGACCGTCTGCAACCCCAGCTGACCCCGGATCTGGCGGGTGATTACGTCTTGGGGCTGACGGCGATAGCGGGCAATCAGCGCAGCAGCGAAGCCACGGTGACGGTGACTGCGGATGCCCACAATAGCCAACCGGTGGCCCGCGCCGGGACAGATCGCCAGGTCGCCGTTGGCCAGATGGTAACCCTGGATGGTCGCCAGAGTGAGGATGGCGATGGCGATCATCTGCAGTGGCGCTGGCAGTTAATCAGCCGTCCGGCGGGCAGCCAGACGGGGTTGGATTCCCTGGCGACCATCACCACCCGTCTGGCACCGGATCGCAGTGGCGACTATGTGGTGGCGCTGGTGGTCAGTGATGGCCAGCGCGACAGTGTGCCGGATATCCGCGTGATCCATGCCAGTGCGCGCCGGGCAGCCCTGCAGGCACTGTTGCCGGCAGATCAGACCCTGCGCACCGATCAACCCCTGGTGTTGGGGGAGGGGTTGCGTCAGCGTGCCAGCGCATGGCATTGGCAGGTACTGGCCGCGCCGGCCGGTGCGCCACTGACCAGCTTGTTGAGCCAGCCTGATGTGGCAACGCCCACCTTCCGCACGGCGGTGCCCGGTAGTTACCAGGTGGCGCTGACCGTGCGTGATGGGCAGCAGAGTGATACCCGCAGCATGCAGATCGAGGTGCGTGATCTGCCTGCGGCTGTGCGCGGCGAGCCACGTCTGCTGGTTGGCGCCCGCCATTATCAGTTGCGTGATGTCGACGGCCAGCGTCTGGTGCATGACACTGCCAGTGATTGTCCGGTGCTGCATGCGCTGGATCAGGCGCCGGATGGCCATCTGTATGGCATCGGTGAACCCGATGACGGCCTGCAGGCGATTGATCCGCAAAACGGTCACTGCGTCCGTCTGGCCAATGTGCCGTTGACCGGCAGCCCCTATTACGGACTCGCTATCGCGCCGGATGGCCGTTTCTTTGCCTCAACCGGCGATGCGCTGCACTGGCTGGATGCCACCGGCGGCGAACACGGTAGCCTGCGTTATCGCGGCGCGGTGAGTGATGTCGACGGCATCGACTTCGCCAGTGACGGCACCTTGTACGGCTATAGCTGGGAAGGGCATGCGCTGGTACGCATCGATCCGGCCACCGGGGAGAACACCCTGCTGGCTACCCTGCCGTTGTCACGCGATACCAGCGTGTTCGATCTGGATATTGACGGCCAAGGGGTGCTGCGGATGCTGGATATCAACAGCAATACCCTGTATCGCTTCTCGCTGGCCGGCAAGTTGCTTGGCAACGACACCTTGCCGGGCGTTTGTGCCAACTGCGGGATCAAGACGCTAGCCAGCCTGCGCTAGCCAACGAGGGGGACGCAACAACGGTTAGCCGTGATGGCTGGGGGCGACGAGGTCGGTATCGAGTGCCCACACCAGCTGGTTGCGTCCCCCCTCCTTGGCCTGATAGAGCGCCTCGTCGACCCGTTTCATCAACCGGTCGACGGTTTCATCCGGTTGGCGGATCCCCGCACCGATACTGACCGTCAGATGTTGCTGGGCACTGATGCGGATGTCATGGCTGCCATGCAGGATGCGTTCAGCCAGATGATCCAGCACGGCGGTCTGTTCGGTCGGTATCAGCAAGGCGAACTCCTCCCCGCCGAGACGGGCGGCCAGGGCCTCTGCCGGGCATAGGCGGTGAAGCAGTTGACCAAATTCGATCAGCACATCATCGCCAACATCGTGGCCATAGCGGTCGTTGATCTGTTTGAAGTGGTCGAGATCAATCAACATCAGGGCGAGTGGCTCACCATGATAATGGGCCAACTGCTGGCGGAAATGGCGACGGTTGGGCAGGGCCGTCAGCTCGTCTGACATCGCCTGCATGCGTAACTGGGCATGGATATGGTTGACGTAAGTCACCGTGGCCAGAATGCCACCCGCGCTGATGAGAATGCCCAGTGCGCGGGGCACGATGTTCATCCACAACGCACCCACTCCGGTTGTTCAACCAGCTCATCCATCACATCTACTGTGGTGGCCAACACCCACAGAATCAGCCCGGCACTGAGCAGTCGCCAAGCGGTGCGTGGCAAGAAGGCACACTGCACGCTCCAGAACATGCCCAGCAGGGTCACCCAGACCAGCAACTCACAGACATAACTGACCGGCACAAAGTCATAGCGGGTGCGTAGCGGGAAGGACTCCAGATGCAGGATCACCGTCAGCAGGGTCAGCAGGCAGAGTAGCAGCGCCAATCGTCGCCGCGGCGTGGGCATATGAACGAGCTGTCCCAGACTTAGATCAAGACGCAGACGGTGCATGGTGGTGGCTCCGTAACATCCAGCGGTGCGCAGTGGTGATGTGTTCAAGCATGGCAGAGTTTGTGCAAACCGGGTAAATCTTGGCCACGCCGCGAGGCCGGCGTTTGAGGTCTCGTCGCCCTCGCGAATGCGGAGGCCCTGCTCCTTGGTTGTCTAGCTTTAAGCGCCAGCAAGCGGAGCAAAGTCGCCGGGTTCCCGCCGCGTCATCCTTCTTGCTGAACCGTGCTGACGCCGTCGTTTTGAGATCTAGATCACGCTCCATCCGTAATGCGCTTGAGGTTATGCAACCGGTTGCTACAGTGCCGTCAGCCACAGGGCACCACCGATGATTGTTGTCGTTTGGCGCTTGTTTTGTCTGTTTTCAGTCGTCGGGTAGCTGCATTGCGCGGCCTACCCCGCACCATCAGGAGTCGAACTCATGAGCAATACCCTGTTTCCGGCCGAGTTTCTGTGGGGGGGCGCGATTGCCGCCAACCAGGTAGAAGGTGCCTACAATCTGGATGGCAAGGGGCTGACCACCTCTGACATCCAGCCACACGGTATTTTTGGCGAGAACATCGTCCGCGCGCCGGGTGACTTCAACGTCAAGGATCTGGCCATCGACTTCTACCACCGCTATGCCGACGACATCGCGCTGTTTGCCGAGATGGGCTTCAGCTGCTTGCGTTTCTCCATCGCCTGGAGCCGTATCTTCCCGCAGGGCGACGAGGCTGAACCGAACGAAGCCGGTCTGGCGTTCTACGACAAGGTGCTGGACGAGATGGAGAAGCACGGCATGACGCCGCTGATCACCCTGTCGCACTACGAGATGCCGCTCGGTCTGGTCGAGCGCTACGGCGGCTGGTCGGATCGTCGCGTGATCGGCTTCTTCGAGCGTTATGCGCGCACCGTGTTCCAGCGCTACGGCCGTCGCGTCAAGCTGTGGCTGACCTTCAACGAAATCAATATGTCGCTGCATGCGCCGTTCACCGGTGTCGGTCTGCCCAAGGACAGCAACAAGCAGGCGATCTACCAGGCGATCCACCACCAGCTGGTGGCCAGTGCCCTGGCGGTCAAGGCCTGCCACGAACTGCTGCCGGACGCCAAGGTCGGCAACATGCTGCTCGGCGGCCTGCAATACCCGCTGACCTGCAAACCGGAAGATGTACTCGAGACCATGCAGAAGAACCGCGAATGGCTGTTCTTCGGCGATGTGCAGGTGCGTGGCCGCTACCCGGGCTACATGCTGCGCGCTTGGCGCGATGAGGGCATCGAGATCGCCTTCGCCGATGGCGATCTGGATATCTTGGCTGCCAACACCATGGACTTTATCTCGTTCAGCTACTACTTCACCGGTTGTGCCTCGGCCGATCCGCACGAGCAGAGCCGTGGCAACATCATGAGCGTGATCACCAACCCGCACCTCAAGGCCTCCGAGTGGGGCTGGCAGATTGACGCGCTCGGCCTGCGCACCCTGCTCAACCTGCTGTGGGATCGCTACCAGAAGCCGCTGTTTATCGTCGAGAACGGTCTGGGTGCCAAGGACAAGGTGGATGCCGATGGCCAGGTGCGTGACACCTACCGTATCCACTATCTGCGCGAGCACCTGTTGCAGGTCGCCGAGGCGATCCAGGATGGCGTGGAAGTGATGGGCTACACCAGCTGGGGGCCGATCGATCTGGTCAGCGCCTCGACCTCGCAGATGAGTAAGCGTTACGGCTACATCTATGTCGATCGCGATGACAACGGCGAAGGCACGTTGCAGCGTCTGCGTAAGCAGAGCTTCTATTGGTACCAGAAGGTGATCGGCTCGCAGGGCGAACACCTCAAGGCCGAGGTCGAGTAAGCGGAACAATGTTGCCGATGCTGCTCGGTCGGTCCGCACACCGACACGCCGTAAACCCCTCCCTGGGGGCTCGACTGCGGCATCCCTGCCGCAGACGGTCGGCTTAGCGGACAGACCAAGCGTCGTTGGCGCGCCGGATAATGTCCCGCGCTATGTCTATCCAAGGCGCCTTCGGGCGCCTTGTTACGTTTCGGCGGCGCGGCGGGTCGCGTAGGCTGTGAAGCGCTCGCGGTCCCTGCCGATTCCTCCTTGGGCCCCCCGGCGTGGCGTGTCATAATTGCCAGCACCCGTGAACGTGACTATCTGATTGTTATGTCTTCACTTTCCCTGCGCGTGTGCTGTACCTCTTTCCTGTTGCCGGCGCCACCGTTCTGGCAGCCGCTGGCCGAGCATGGCCGCCTGAGCTTTGGTGAGTACGGCGACTGGGCGCAGGCCCTGCTGGCCGGTGATGACCAGCCACTGATCTGGGTGTTGTTTCTCGCGGATGTGATCCCTCAGCTAAATGTGGCCGCCTCTGCAGATGACCGTGCCGCCGTCTACGAGACGTTGCTCTCGCCGCTGAGTGTGCGCCTGCAACAGCAGCCCGCTCCGGTGATCGTCGCTTGGTCCGGCTATCGGGGCGAAAGCCCGCTGTCCAGCGCCCGTGGGTTGTCGCCGTGGCAGCAACTGCAGCATGAGTTTGAAGCGCAACTCTACGCACTGGCCGCCCGCTATCCGGCACTGCATGTGCTGGCGCTGGATCAAGCGCTGCAGGGCATCGGCATGCAGGCCGCTTTTGATCCGCGTAACTACTATGCCGCCCGCTGCCGGCTCTCCCGTCAGGGGTTGATGACGACCGCCAGTGCGCTGGCCTGTTTGTGGCAGCGCATCCAGCGGCCGCCCTGCAAGGTGCTGGCACTCGATTGCGACAACACGCTGTGGGGTGGGGTGGTCGGCGAGGTCGGGCTGGCAGGGCTCGCTCTCGGCAGTGATGGCATGGGCAAGCTATATGCCGATCTGCAAGCCGTTGCCCGCGCGTGGGCGCAGCAGGGGGTGTTGCTGGTACTGCTCAGCAAGAACAACGAGGCGGATGTCTGGCAGGTGTTTGATCAGCATCCGGGGATGGTGCTGAAGCGGGATCATATCGTCGCCAGTGCCATCAACTGGCAGGACAAGCCCGGCAACCTCAAGCAGCTGATGAACGAGCTTGGCTTGGGGCTCGACAGCGTGCTGTTTGTCGATGACAACCCGCTGGAGCGTGCCGCGATGCGTGAGGCACTGCCGCAGGTGCAGGTGCTGGAGCTGCCTGCCGCCGTCACCGACTGGCCGGCGGCGCTGGCCAGTGCCGATGCGCTGGTACGCTTTACCCTGACCGCTGACGATCAGCACAAGACTGCGCAATACCGTGAACGCGCCGCCTTTATCAGCGCCCGCCATGAAGCGGGCGATGAGCACGGCTTTCTGCAACGTATCGCCATGCAACCGCGCTGGCTGGCGCTCGACGCTGGCACCCTGGCGCGCGCCGAACAGCTGTGTGCCAAGACCAATCAATTTAATCTGCGCCTGCAACGCCACAGCGCCGCTCGCCTGCAACAGCTGTCCGCCGAGCCGGGTTGTGTCGCCGGGCTGGTGACGCTTTCCGATCGCTTTGGCGATCACGGTATCACCGGGCTGGCCATCGCCCGCGTGCGCGGCGAGGTGGCGGTGCTCGACACCTTCCTGCTCAGCTGCCGGGTGCTCGGTCGCCATCTGGAGGCTTGGCTGCTGGCGGCGGTGATCGCGCGTCTGCGTGCGCAGGGGGTACGCTGGCTGCTCGGCCAATATTGCCCGGGCGAGCGTAATCAGCTGGCTGCCGACTTTTTGGCGGTACACGGTTTGCATCCTTTCGCTACCTGTCAGGATCTGCGCGCAGCGGCCGATAGCCTGTCCGTGGATAGCCAGGCGCTGGTCGCCGCGCTCGCCCTGCTGGGTGAGGATGGCGGACTATACGCTGCGCCACTGGACACCCTGACGATTCCCTATCTGGACCTATTTGACCATGTTGATGCACACACTGACTGATCTGCTCAAAGCCCTGTTCCCGCAGGCTGCCATCACCGACGGCGACGCCAGCCTGCATGTCGGCAGCTTCGCTGAGTGGGATTCGATCTCGCATTTTAGCTATCTGATCTCGGTGGAAAGCCACTTCGGTGTGCAGTTTAGCGTCGAGCAGATGGCCGAGCTGAAGAGTCTGGCCGATATCGCCGGTGCGCTCGCTGCACTGGGCGTGACCGAGGCGTGAGCATGTTAAGCCAGGCCGATATTGAACAGGCGCTGCGTGCTGTCGGGGTGCAAGCCGGTGATCTGGTGATGCTGCATGCCGATGCGCTGGTGCTCGCCCAGTTACCGCCGATGGCCCTGACCGCCCGTTATCAATGCCTGTTTGATGCCTTCGCCAACGTACTCGGGTCGCAAGGCACCCTGGTGATGCCAGCGTTTACCTATAGCCTGACCAAGCAAGAGCGGTTTGATCCGGTGTCTACGCCGAGTGCGGTCGGCGCCCTCAGTGACCACTTCCGCCAGTTGCCCGACGTGCTGCGCTCCGCCGATCCGCTATTTAGCATCGCCGCGCGTGGGGCGCGGGCCGCCGAGCTGGTGGCCGCCGATGGCGAGCAGAGCTTTGGTGATAGCTCGCCGTTCGCGCTGCTCGCCGCGCACAATGCTTGGTTGCTGTGTTTAGGTTGCAGCTTGGATCGCGTCACCTTTACCCATTACGTTGAGCAGCAGATTGGCGTCGATTATCGCTATCTGAAGACCTTTAGCGGCGAGCGGATTGTCGATGGCGAGCCCCGTCCGGTGCAGCGCCACTACTATGTACGCGATCTGGACCGCGCCACCGGCATCCATCTGGCCCGCTTGCAGGGCGCGCTGCAATCCACCGGCCAGCTGCACACTGCCGCCGTCGGTCGCGTCGCCCTGTATGCGGTGCGCTGTGCCGATTTTGCGGCCACCGCCCGCGCACTGGTGGCGGTTCAACCCAATGCCCTGATACAAGAAGGAGCGGCATGAAGTTTCATCATATCGGCCTGTTTGTCGCGGATCTGGACGCCGGCCGGCGTCATCTGCAAGGCTTGCTGCCTATCGCCGCCACCTCGGCGGTGATTGAGGATGCCGGCCTCAAGGTACGGGTGCAGTTCTGCACTGATCAGAGTGGCGTGCGTTACGAACTGGTGGCGCCGTTCGGCGAGGGCAACCCGGTCGATGGCGCGCTGGCCAGTGGCAAGGGCATTCTTAACCATGTCGCCTATACGGTGGCGGATCTGGATGCCGCCCTC
>JAYROM010000165.1:0-7901 GCA_041911695.1 Aeromonadaceae bacterium | reverse complement strand
CACCTCCTCCACGCCCGCCCCGAGCTCCACCATTCTGGCGGCCCGGCTGTATAACCGACTGTCCGGATCCTGGAGCACCAACTCTTGTTGACGTTCCGCCAGGGAGAGAATCCCCTTCTCCAGTTCGGAAAGACGCTGACCAGACCCCAATGCGGCATTGTGCAGCTCATTGAGTTGCTTGCGCGCGCTGTCACGCGCCTTAAGCAACTCTTTGACCAGCAACTCCATTGCCTGCTGTTTGCGTCGTGCACGCATTATCAGCACATAACTGGTCGCCAGTGCAGCCAATGCAGCCACCAGGGCTACCCCAGCTACCACCAGCGCCAGAAGATCCAGATTCATGGTTACAGCTGCCCCAGTTCATCCCACTCTTCGTCGGTCAGCAGCTTGTTCAGATCCACCAGGATCAACAGCTCACCGTCGCGATTGGAGACGCCCTGAATGAACTTGGCGCTTTCTTCGGTACCCACACTTGGTGCCACGTCGATTTCGGAGCTGCGCAGATAAACCACTTCTGCCACGCTATCGACCAGGATCCCGACCACCTGCTTTTCCGCCTCGATGATCACGATACGCGAGTTATCGCTGACCTCAGCCGGTTCCAGACCGAACCGCAGGCGGGTATCAATAACCGTCACCACGTTACCGCGCAGGTTGATGATCCCCAGCACATAATCCGGGGCACCCGGTACCGGCGCTATTTCGGTATAGCGCAAGACTTCCTGTACCTGCATAACATTGATGCCGTATGTCTCCCGACCAAGCTGGAAGGTGACCCACTGGAGCACTTCATCTTCTGCGACATTCTGTGCCACATTACGCTTCTGACTCATCTTCTGATTCCTTAATCACTTTCACGAGGCATCATGAAACAAAATTAGCAACAAATTGACGACTTCACACCCTAGAGGCCATCAATATTCACGCCTTTATCTAACATCTGCAGCAATTCACGCACATGCAGCAACGCGCACATCCGATCTTTGACCATTCCGGCCAACCAAGGGCGCTTACCGGCACTGCTGCGCCACTGGATTCGATCCTGCAATAACAGTTCAGTACCAATCAGCTGATGACAGGCCAGTCCCCAGGCACTGCTGCCCAGCATGACCAGATAGTCATAGGGCGCATCCGCCTCTTTACCGGGCATCACCCAACGAGTGGTATCCACCACATTCAGTTGACTCTCGCGCTGCGTCATCACGCCGGCAAACCAGTCCGGCTTACCGATCAAGGTATTCAGGCGGCCCATCTGATGGATGCCCCCCAATTCGGTCAGCGGTACGGCAAACGTCACCCCGGAGACGACAAAAAACAGCGCTTGGAACTCTTTACCTGGCTCAATGTTCTTCCATACCGGGACAACCGGCGGTGGTGCGGCGACGCGTACCGGCTTAGGAGCCACCACCGCCACAGGCGGGGCCTCCACACGCACCTCAACACGGGGCGTAGCAGCCTGCTCAACCTGAGACAGCAACGCCTCCAGACGCGCAGGCGACGCTGGTGCAGGCTCGGCATAGGCCACTGGCGGCACATCGATAGGCGCCGCTTGCGGAGCCGGTTGGGCGGACGGCTTGGCCTCCGCCGGTGATTCGTTCAGCAAGGCGTGGAAATAGCTCTCCATCGCCTTGAACTGGGAACCTTGGCTCATAGCGGCACTCTCTCTTCAGCCATCAGATAATTCAATAACGATAGATAGGCCTGGCTACCCCGGCTGTCCGGCGCATACAGCGACGGCGGCACATGTTGGTGGCTGGCATCACGGAACCGGGTATCAATCGGGATCACGGCGTCCCACACCCGTTCGCCATACAGGGCGCGCACCGACTCCAGGCTCTGTAACGACGCCTTGGTACGCTTGTCGAACATGGTCGGTACTATGGTGTAACGGAATGGCTGCTGGCTGGAGTGCTGCATGATCTCGAAGGTCTTGATCATGCGCTCCAACCCCTTGAGCGCCAGAAATTCAGTCTGTACCGGGACCAGAATATGGCTGCTTGCCGCCAGCGCATTGACCATCATCACCCCGAGCACCGGCGGGCAGTCGATCAGCACCACATCGAAACGGTCGGCAATCAGATGCAGAGCCTTGCGCAAAATCAGCCCCATCCCCTCACGATCACCCAGGGTGCGGTCCAGCGTCGACAGTGCAATGGATGCCGGCATCAAGCTGATATGCTCAAATCGGGTCGGCAGAATCAGCCGGGCAACACTCTCCTTATCTGGCGCCGCTTGGGCAAACAGATCAAACAGGGTGCCTTCCAACAGGTCGGAATCATAATCCAGATAACTGGTCAGCGAGGCATGTGGGTCGGTGTCCAACAGCAACACGCGCTTGCCGAGCGTGGATAACCAGCCGGCCAGGGAGACCACGGTTGTGGTTTTACCCACGCCACCTTTCTGGTTGGCAATTGTCCATACAATCAAGATGTTATCCCTGCTTGGTTAATTTGAAGCGGCCATCAGGCAACTGGATGATGTTGTAGTTTTCCATCGGCTCGGCTTTTTGCGGTTCACTCGCCGCACCGCCCGGCTTGTCGTCAGTGATCACGGGTAAGGGCTTGGGTGTAAATGAGAAGCGCGAGACGGCAATCACCACCTTGCGGTTAAGCGCTCGGCCCTTGGCAGTCGTATTGGATGCAAAGGGAGAGAACTCGCCATACGCCTCAATCGCCAGTTGTGCTGGCGGAATCCCATTGCCCATCAACTCCTTGAGCACCGATATCGAACGCGACGACGATAACTCCCAATTCGAAGCATAGAGCTCATTGCCAATATGTTCGTTATCGGTATAGCCGCGCACCCGAACATAGTTATGTAACGGCGCAAGCGTCTTGGCAATCTGGGTCAATACCGGTTTGGCCTTGAGCAGTACTGTCGCACTGCCGCTCGGGAAAATTAGGCCCGAACTCAATTCGATGGTCAGCCAATTCTCATCCGATTTGATCTCCACCAGTCCGGCTGAAACCAAATCCTCCAGTGACTTTTTGAACTCTTTTTTCAAGGAATCAAATGGCGCGCCCGAGCTGCTGCTATTGCTGCGATCGATCGGCAGTTGATCTTTGAGTTGCAGATCATTGGTCTCACTGGGAACTGGTTGTTGGGTAGGTGGTTGTCCAGTATCCAGCATGCCACCGCCGCCTTGAGTCGGCGCCTGCACAATCACCAGTTGCTGATTCGGTGAGGCGGCATTGGTGTTGGACTTGTCTGACGATTGCGACACGCCATAGTTCCCGGTCAACACCACAGACCCAGGACGCGCCGTGACAAAACCCATCTCGGTGAAACTTTGGATCAACCCCTGCACCAGGGCTTTGACCTCAGTCTGTTTAGACATGGCGAATCCATACAGCACCACGAACAGGGCGAACAGCAAGGTCATGAAGTCGGCATACGACACCAGCCATCGTTCATGGTTTTCTGGCGGTTCGACCTTCTTCTTGCCCATGACTACTCCTCACCAATATAGACTTGCAGGCGACGCTTGAGCTGCATGGTGTTTTCGCCACTGGCGATCGACAGCAGCCCTTCGAGGACCATCAGCTTGAAGTGAGCAATATCGTGGTTAATCCCTTTATAACGGTTAGCCACCGGCAGGAAGATAATGTTACAGGAGCCGACCCCATAGATGGTGGCAACGAACGCCACCGCAATTGCCGGCCCCAGTTTTTCCGGCTGGTCCAGCAGCCCCATGGCGTGGATCAGACCTAACACCGCCCCCAGGATCCCCATGGTCGGGGTATAACCCCCCAGGGCTTCAAACACCTTAACCGACTGCTCCAGTTCGTGCTGTTCCACCTCAATTGAGTTTTCCAGCAGCTGATGTAGCTGCTCTTTGTCTACCCCATCGACGATCATCTGCAGACCATCGCGGGTAAATTTGTCCTCAATCTGTGCCACTTGGTTTTCGAGCGCCAACAGCCCCTGCTGACGAGCGGTGGTTGACATGCCCTCCAGCAACTCAGCCTGCGCACGCAGGTCGAGACGCGGTGCAGCGATGATCCATTTGAACTGCTTGAGAGACCCCATGACCACGCCCAGCGGGAACTGCACCAGAATCGCACCGATTGCGCCCCCGATAACAATCAGGAAGGCCGGCATATTCAGCATGGCACTGGGATGCCCGCCTTCCAGCAGGTTGGCACCGATGATGAAGCCAATCGCGACGAAAATCCCAAGCAAGTTCATGGTTAGCGTCCTATCTCTACCAGAATGCGTTGTGTCACCCGATCCAGCGGCAGCGATTCACTCGCAATACCGGCTTTGGCCACTGCCTGCGGCATGCCATAGACCACGCAACTCGCTTCATCCTGTGCCCAGATGGTCGAGCCCTGCTCTTTGAGCAAGCGCGCCCCATCGCGTCCATCGGCGCCCATACCGGTCAGCACGATCGCCAACACCTTATCGGCATGACTCTTGGCCAACGAAGCAAAGGTGATATCCACACAGGGCTTATAGTTTACCTTGTCATTCCCTTCAATAATGCGCAGACGCGCACTGTTACCTCGGCCATCGACCATCATCTGCTTACCGCCCGGGGCCAGATAGGCTTGGCCTGGCTTGAGCAAATCCCCATCTTCCGCCTCTTTGACGCCGATACGACACAAGCCGTTCAGCCGCGCAGCAAACGCCGCCGTAAAGGTAGCCGGCATATGCTGGATCAGCAGAATCGGGTACGGGAAATCCGCCGGCAGGCCAGTCAGAACCGTCTGCAAGGCGACCGGGCCACCGGTCGAGGTACCGATTGCCAGCAGTTGGTATGACTTGCCCGATTTACGAAAATGCGCAGGTGCCGCGCTGGCTGGAGCGGGTGCTGCTGAACTCGTTGCCAGCCGGTCGCTGGCTAATCGTTCAGAGATCGAGGGGCGAGTTCCCAGCACAGAACGCGGTGCCGGGCTAGCAGACAACGTCGACGGCGCAGGCGCAGTCGGGGTGGCCGGACGCGACATAAATACCCGACGACGGGCAATGGCCTTCACGCGCTGCTGTAGCAACTTGATGGCCTCTTCCTTGTCGCGGGCAATGTCCTCAAACTTCTTGGGCAGAAAGTCCAACGCCCCGGCGTCCAGCGCATCCAGGGTCGCCTTGGCGCCATCCTGGGTCAGCGATGAGAACATCAGAATCGGCGTTGGGCATTTGGCCATGATCTCACGCACCGCAGAAATGCCGTCCAATACCGGCATTTCCACGTCCATGGTGATCACATCTGGCTGCAAACGCAGGGCCTTATCGATGGCCTCGCGGCCGTTCTGTGCGGTATCAATGACCTCCATGGTCGGGTCCTGATTGATAATTTCAGATACCCGACGCCGGAAAAAGCTCGAATCGTCTACTACTAATACCTTTACAGCCATCTTTTACCCATTTTTGTTGTTAGCGACGACGCGCGTAAGCCTTCAGCAAGTTCGGCACATCCAGAATCAGTGCAATCCCGCCATCGCTGGTAATGGTGGCACCCGCCATACCCGGCGTCCCGTGTAGCAGACGATCCAGCGGCTTGATAACCACCTCTTCCTGGCCAATCAGGTTATCCACCACAAATCCCACTTGCTGTGTACCAATCTGCACAATGACCACATGGCCTTGCTCGCGACGGGTCGCACCACGGCGTGCGCCGCGAATTAACCAGTCCTGGAGGTAGAACAAAGGGATAGCCTTGTCACGCACAATGATCGTCAACTGACCGTCGACCATCTTTGAACGTGTCAGATCGAGGTGGAAGATCTCATTGACACTGGTCAACGGCAACGCAAAGGTCTGCTCGCCTACTTCCACCATCAAGGTTGGCAGGATAGCCAGGGTCAACGGAACCTTGATCTCCAGCCGCGTCCCAACCCCTAATTCAGAGTGGATATGGATAGAGCCGTTGAGTTGGGCAATGCTGGTCTTGACCACGTCCATGCCGACGCCACGGCCAGAAATATCCGAGATCTCCTGCTTGGTAGAGAAGCCAGGGGCAAAAATCAGATTGTAGGCTTCCGTGTCGCTCATCCGCGCAGCCACTTCGGCATCCAGCACACCACGCTTGATGGCGATGGACTTCAACTTTTCCGGGTCCATCCCGGCACCATCGTCTTCAATCTGCAGCAGGATATGATCGCCTTCCTGCGATGCACTCAGACGGATGGTCCCTTCCCGGCTCTTGCCGGCCTTGATACGCGCATCAGGCAGTTCGATCCCGTGGTCACAGGAGTTACGCACCAGATGCACCATCGGATCGGCCAAGGCATCCACCAGGTTCTTGTCGAGGTCAGTCTCTTCCCCCTCCATGACCAGGTTGATCTCTTTCTTCAGGCTACGGGCCAAGTCTCGGACCACGCGAGGGAAGCGGCCAAACACCTTTTTGATCGGCTGCATGCGGGTTTTCATCACCGCACCTTGCAGATCGGCGGTCACCACATCCAGATTGGCGACCGCTTTGGACATATCCTCGTCATTGCTGGCAATGCCCAGGCTGACCAGACGGTTACGCACCAGTACCAGTTCACCGACCATGTTCATGATCACGTCCAGGGTACGCGTATCCACACGCACCGTGGTATCGCTCTGAACTTGCTGTGCCGGGGATGAGGCGGCGGGGGCTGACGATGCAGAGACAGGCTTGGCAACAACCACCGGCTCACTGGCCGGCTCACCGCCTGACGCGTCACTGGCCGGGCCCAATGGTGCCTTGCCTTTACCATGCAACTGATCCAGCAGGGCTTCAAACTCATCGTCGTTGATCAAGGCATCCGCTTCAGACTGGGCAGACAGGATGTGTTGACCGACCGGCGCTACAGCTTGCCCTATCGGCTTGCCCTGCCCGTGCAGTTGATCGAGCAGTGCTTCAAATTCATCATCGGTAATATCCCCATCCCCAGCCAGCGGTGTGGCGCTCGACTTGGCGGGTGATTTACCACTTCCATGCAACTCATCCAGCAGACGGTCAAACTCATCCTGCGTCATTTCGTCAACCGAACCTTCAGTTGCAGCCGGCGTGGAGACAGGGGCCGCAACGGGCTTCGGTGCAGGAGCCGGCGTTGGGGCCGGCGCAGGTGTAACCACCTTGGGGGTCGCCGAGGCAGGCTTGCTTAGTTCATGCAAGGCCTCCAGCAGCGCCGGGGCTGCCGGCGATAGCCCTTCGCGGTTTTGTACGTGGGCAAACATTTCGTTGATGGTATCCAGTGCTTGCAGGATCACATCCATCAACTCGGAGTCGACTTGTCGGCCCCCATTGCGCAACGTATCAAAAACGTTCTCAGCACCATGGCAGGCATCGACCAGTTCGGCCAGTGACAGAAAACCGGCACCGCCTTTGACTGTATGAAAACCGCGGAAAATGGCGTTCAGGAGATCACGATCATTAGGCCGCTTTTCCAGCTCTACCAGCTGTTCAGAGAGCTGCTCCAGGATTTCTGACGCTTCGACCAGAAAATCCTGCAGGATATCCTCATCAACTTCGTAGCCCATTCTAAACTCCCTCAGAATCCTAAACTCGACAACAGATCATCCACGTCATCCTGGTTATGCACCACATCCGTACGGGATGCCTTGTTGACGATGGGACCTTCCGCCTCAATCCCGCGGTCGCGGGGCGTCGAGACCGCCACAGCCTCAGGCTCGCCAAACAGGGTCAGCATGTCGACCAGTTTGCTTTCGACTTCATGCACCAGCGCAATCACCTTACGGATCATTTGCCCGGTCAAGTCCTGGAAATCCTGCGCCATCAGAATTTCCGTTAAAAAATCGCGTAACCGATTGGCGTCCAAATCAGCCTGTTTGATGAAGGCATCCAGTTGGTGTGAATCGCCACCAATGATCTAGACACTTCCCAGCCGTTCTCGATAGCGGGATTCAAACTCTACTGGACTCAACAGATCATTGGAACCATGCTTGCGTTTGCTGTTGTAAAACAGCTCGAT
>JAYROM010000164.1:0-18628 GCA_041911695.1 Aeromonadaceae bacterium | reverse complement strand
AGGCATATCGTCGGGGGATGCAGGCTATTTTGGAGGGCGCCGGTCCGGATGCCTTTATCCTCGGTTGTAACGCGCCGATGTGGCCTTCACTCGGCTTGGTCGATGGCATGCGGGTGGCCGACGATACTGAGCGTCATGATGGTCGTTTCAGGCAGATTGCGCACGAGGTGCTGTCGCGCAACTGGCAGGCTGACCGGCTGTGGGTGCTGGATCCTGACTGTCTTTGTCTATGCGATCTGGCTAACCAGCACGCCTCGGCGGCCGGCTACCGCGTGCATATCGTGACGCAGATTGCCAGTGGCGGCATGTTGCTGCTGGGGGATCGATTGGCGGCTCTGGATGAGACACAACAGGCGCTGATTGGTCGTCTACAACAACTGGCCGATGCCAGGCTGCCGGCCGCAGTGATGGATGATGCCTTGCAGCATGGGGTCACAGCGTGTACACGCGGGCCGTGGCAGGGGGGCGATATTCACTGTTATTTCAACTGGCAGGATGGCGTCTTGTCTACCGTCTGGCCATCCGGTAGCCGTGACTTGCTGACCGGTCAGGCGGTCAGTGGCGAGGTGTTCTTGGCAAGCGGAGATGCGATAGTGGTCTGGGTGCCAGCCTGAACAGTAGGGCGGCCTCGCCTAGGCAAATGTCATCACAGTACAACGCCGGCGAACAGTGCCGGCGTTGTGCGTGACAGGGTGGGGGTAATTAGTCCAGCGTGGCCAGCATGGCTTCGTTATAAGTCTCTAGCGCGGCGCCGGTGCGCACACGGTTGATATAGTCCGGGTTGGCAATTAACGGACGGCCAATCGCCAGCAGATCGAAGCGTTGGTCGGCGACGGCTGCGCTACCCTGTTCAAAGCTATAGTTACCGACACCGACCAGCGTGCCCTGATAGTGGCGACGCAGATAGTCAGAGCCGCGGCCTTCGAGATGCTCAAAGGTCAGGCTGTCATCAAAGATACCGTGATGCAGATAGGCCAATGCGCGGCTGTTCAATTCGGACAGCAGGTAGTCGAAGACTTGGCGGTCGCGCGCATCGGCCTTCATATGCACATAGGCACCCGGCGTCAGGCGCAGGCCGGTCCGGTCAGCACCAATCCGTGCGATCACCGCATCCACCACTTCCAGTGCGAAGCGCGCCATGTTTTCCGGGCTGCCGCCATAGTTATCGGTACGCACGTTGGTATCGTGATGCAGGAACTGATCGATCAGATAGCCGTTGGCGCCGTGAATTTCGACCCCATCAAAGCCGGCCTCCCGTGCATTGGCGGCTGCCTGAGCATATTCCTGCACCAAGGTCGCGATCTCTTCACCCGTCAGGGCACGCGGCACCTGATAGTGATGGTCGCGCATACGGGGCAGGGTGCCTTCAAAAGCCAGTGCCGAGGCGCCAACGACTTGCGCCTGATGGAACACCGGATGGGACAGACGACCGACATGCCACAACTGAGCAAAGATCTTGCCGCCGGCCGCATGGACCGCTTCGGTGACTTTACGCCAGCCGGCGATCTGTTCAGCCGAGTAGATACCCGGCGTATTCGGGTAGCCCTGACCATCGGGGCGAATGATGGTGGCTTCGGAGATGATCAACCCGACATCGGCACGACGTGCATAGTAGGCAGCCATCTCTGCGGTGGGTATCAAACCCGGGCCCGCCATACAGCGGGTGAGTGGAGCCATCAGCACACGGTTGTTCAGGGTCAGGGTGTCGTTGAGACGAAATGGTTCCAGCATTAGGGCAGACATGGTCACTCCGATCGGGGTTATACTTGAATGTGCGTTCAAGAATAGAGGGGCAGGTAGACGGGTGGCAAGTCTTTTTTGAATGCTCATTCAAGATATGGTGACGGCAATGGCGATCAGATACAATCGGGCTATCTACAGGAGAGTGTATGCGTACCGCTGAATTCGATCGGGCCGAAGTGCTGGAGCAGGCGATGTTGTTGTTTCGCACCCACGGTTATGCCCGGACTACCGTGCAAGCGCTGGTGGCCGCTACCGGACTGCATCCGGGCAGTATTTATGCTGCATTTGGTAACAAACGTGGCTTGCTCGACGCGGTGATTGAGCACTATCTGACGGGTAAGCAGGCACAGCGCCAGCAGATGCTCCAGCAAGCCTCGGCGCTGGCTGGTATCGAAGCCTACCTGCACTATTTGCGCGAGCAGGGGCAGGCGGGTACCTGTGTCGTGATGCGTAGCGTGATTGAGCTCAGTGGCGACGGCGAGGAGCAGTGTCAGGTATTTGCGCGGATGGAGCGCGAGTTACGCGACGATCTGCAACAGACTTTGCAGCGGGCGATGATGCAACAGGAGATCGCAGCGCAAACGGATGTGTCAGCGCTGACCGCCTACCTGTTACTGGTGATCCGAGGCATGACCAGTCAAGCCGGTTGCCAAGCCAGCGAGGCGCTGCCCATGTCGGTCATCTCTTGTGTCATGGCGGCCTTGACCGCAGGTGGCGAAGCGACGCGATTGCCCTATCAGTCGATACGAAAAGCCTAAAATGAATAAGGCCTGCAGAAGCAGGCCTTAATGTTAACGCTAAAATGCGTGAGCCAGATTAGGCTTTGACCGCGTCGTTGTGCACGTCCATCACGGCTCGGCCGGACGGGTCAGCCATCAGCTTGAACTTTTCATCCCATTCCAGCGCCTTCGGCGTGGAGCAGGCGACCGACTTGCCATACGGTACGCAGCGGGCAGCCGATTCCAGCGGGAAGTGCTCTTCGAAGATAGCCCGGTAGTAATAGGCTTCCTTGGTCAGCGGCGTGTTGACCGGGAAGCGGAACGCAGCGGCTTCAAACATCTGGTCAGTGACTTCGTTGTCGACGTGAACCTTCAGGCTGTCGATCCAGGAGTAACCCACGCCATCGGAGAACTGCTCCTTCTGGCGCCACGCCACTTCCTTCGGCAGGTAGTGTTCGAAGGCTTCACGCAGGATCTGCTTCTCGATCTTGCCGTTACCACACATCTTGTCCTTCGGATTCAGGCGCATGGCAACGTCCATGAACTCCTTGTCGAGGAACGGTACGCGCCCTTCGACACCCCAGGCTGCCATCGACTTGTTGGCGCGCAGGCAGTCATACATGTGCAGCTGGGAGAGCTTGCGCACGGTCTCTTCGTGGAACTCCTGGGCGTTCGGGGCCTTGTGGAAATACAGGTAACCACCGAACAACTCGTCAGAGCCTTCGCCAGAGAGCACCATCTTGATCCCCATCGCCTTGATGAAACGGGCCATCAGATACATCGGCGTCGAAGCTCGGATGGTGGTGACATCATAGGTTTCCAGGTGGTAGATAACGTCGCGCAGTGCGTCGATCCCTTCCTGAACGGTGAAGGTGATTTCGTGATGAATGGTTTCCAGATGGTCGGCCACCTTCTGCGCCGCTGCCAAATCCGGCGAGCCCTTCAGGCCGACGGCAAAGGAGTGCAGTTGCGGCCACCAGGCTTCAGACTTGCCGTCATCTTCTACGCGACGGGCAGCATAGCGCTTGGTCACCGCGGAGATGATGGAGGAGTCCAGACCACCAGACAGCAACACACCATACGGCACGTCACACATCAGCTGGCGCTTGACGGCATTTTCCAGCGCATCACGCAGTTCCAGCTTATCAGAGACGTTGTCTTTGACCGCATCGAATTCCATCCAGTCACGCTGGTAGTACTTGGTCAGTTCGCCCTGCTTGCTCCACAGGTAATGTCCCGGAGGGAACTCCTGTACGCTCTTGCAGACCGGGGTCAGTGCCTTCATTTCCGAAGCAACATAGAAGTTGCCGCACTCGTCATAACCCATATACAGCGGGATGATCCCCATATGGTCACGGCCGATTAGATAAGCATCCTGATCCGCGTCATACAGGATAAAGGCAAAGATACCGTTGATTTCGTCCAGGAAATCCGCACCCTTTTCCTTGTATTTGGCCAGGAGGATTTCACAGTCAGAACCGGTCTGGAACTGGAAGTCACAGGTCAGTGTCTTTTCCAGATCCTTGTGGTTGTAGATTTCGCCGTTAACGGCCAGGACGTGGGTGCGTTCCGGATTGTAGAGCGGCTGGGCGCCATTACCCGGATCCACGATCGCCAGACGCTCGTGCACCAGAATGGCTTTGTCCGTGCTGTAAACGCCGGACCAGTCCGGACCACGGTGACGCAGGCGCTTGGACATTTCCAGTGCAGTCTTGCGCAAGGCCGCTGCATCAGACTTGATGTCCAGAATACCAAAAATTGAACACATCTTCCTTAACCCTCGAGATATGGTGGGGCCCCACGTTGGCCCACTTGTCCTTTTATCATTCCTCACGCAACAATCTGCCAGCCGAACCGGCCGGGTGCAAGCGGAAATCTTGTGCCGCTGTCGGGTGGTGGTGAATTGCCGAGTAATTGTTGTGCAATCTGAAAAGATGGCCGCATCAGATCAGATCGATGTCGCACACACTCTCAAAAATATGGTTCGGGCGGAATGGCACTTTATCGATATCCGCCATCTTGGTGACACCGGAGAGCACCAGTACGGTTTCCAGCCCGGCCTGGAAGCCGGCGAGAATATCGGTACGCAGGTTATCGCCGATGATCAGCGTCTCTTCCGAATGCGCCTGCATCCGGTTCAGTGCGGCACGCATGATCCAGGCGCTGGGTTTGCCGACGTAGAACGGTTGCCGACCGGTCATGCGCTCAATCGGGGCGCACAGGGCACCGCAGGCCGGATACATATGCGGGCCATGGGTATCGGGATTGGTTGCAATAAAGCGGGCGCCATTGGCCACAAACTGCGCTGCCATTTGGATCATGTTCCAGTTGTAATTACGGGTTTCACCCACCACCACAAAGTCGGGGTCGGTTTCGGTGATAGTAAAGCCAGCCATGTAAAGTTCGTGGGTGAGGGCCCCTTCACCGATAACAAAGACCTTGCGACCCTCCTGGCGCTCCAAAAAGGCGGCGGTTGCCATTGCCGAGGTGTAAAAGCAGGACTCAGGGACATGCACGCCTGCATCCTGGAAACGGTTTTGCAGATCTTTGGGGGTCTGGCCGGGATAATTGGTGACAAACAGCAACGGCGTCGCTTTTTCCAGTAAGCGATGGACAAAGTGGTCGGCACCGGGGATCAAGGTGTTGTTGTGCAGGATGACGCCATCAATATCGCAGATGACCGCTCGTTTCTGACTCAAGTTTGGCTCCTGTTGGTCTGGGTAGGCTGAGGTAAGCCATTGCCATCGTTTGTAACCCTCCGGCACTGGCTTTGCAAGCAAACCCAGTGTCGAACGCAGACTAAGGTGCTGGAATCTCAGTTATTTTGCGCGGTATAAAACAAATTTCTATGCCAAGCAGGTATGATGCCTGCAGTTTTTGCGAGAGGAGAAGTTATGGAGCCGTTTCTGGCCTTGCTGCCGAAGATTGAACTGCATGTCCATATTGAAGGGACACTGGAGCCGGAACTGATGTTTGCCTTGGCGGCTCGCAATGGGATCTCCTTGCCCTATGCGGATGTCGCGGCACTCAAACAGGCTTATAACTTTAGTAATCTGCAATCGTTCCTGGATCTGTACTACCAGGGCGCCGCGGTATTGTGCAACGAGCAGGATTTCTATGACCTGACCATGGCCTATCTGACCCGTTGCCAGGCCGATAATGTGGTGCATACCGAGATCTTCTTTGATCCGCAAACCCATACCGCCCGCGGGATTGCCTTTGATGTGCCGCTGCGTGGGATTCGTCGCGCCTTGGCGGATGCCGAGGCGCGCTGGGGTATCACCGCCAGACTGATTATGTGTTTCCTGCGCCATCTGAGCGAAGCCGCCGCCTTTGCCACGCTGGAACAGGCGTTGCCCTATCGTGATCAGATTGATGGGGTTGGGTTGGACTCCAGCGAAGTGGGCAATCCACCAGAAAAATTCGCCCGTGTCTTTGCTCGGGTGGCCGAGCTCGGTTGGCCTGCTGTGGCCCATGCTGGCGAAGAGGGGCCTGCATCCTATATCTGGGATGCGCTGGATATTCTCAAGGTCAAGCGTGTCGACCATGGTGTCCGTTGTACCGATGATCCGCTATTAATGGCCCGACTGGCGACCGAGCGGGTGCCGCTCACGGTTTGCCCGTTGTCCAATACCCGTTTGCGTGTTTATGAAGAGATGGCCGATCACCGGATTCTGGATCTGTTGGACCGAGGGCTGTGTGTCACCGTCAATTCGGATGACCCCGCCTATTTCGGCGGCTATATGACGGACAATTTCCGTGCCTTGGCGACGGAGTTGAATGCCAGCCGTGAACAGCTGCGGATGCTCAGTCTGAATGCGGTGGAGGCGTGCTGGTTAGATGAGGCGGCCAAGACGGTATTACGTCAGCGTATCCTGGCCTGCTTGTAATCGCTTGGGCAGTCGCATCGGCTGCCCATCCTCCTTTCTTCCCCCTTGTTTAGCTGGCTGTTTGGGAGCTCGTTGTGAGCGATGCTATGCTAGCTTGCACTGTGTTTTAGAACTTGTTTACAGATGATGCTTCGTCCCATTTTAAATAAAGAATCTGACCCGGCTGGCTACGACCACCGCTTTACGCTGAATCTTCTTCATCCCCGTTATTGGGGAACTTGGTTATTGCTGGCGTTGATGGCCGTGATGGCTTGGGTCCCGGTGCGCTGGCGTGATGCGATGGCCGCACGTTTGGCGCCGTTGGCTGTGCGTTTAGCGCGTAAGCAGAGCAATGTTGTCCGCGTTAACCTGCAGATTTGTTTTCCTGACAAGACCGATGCGGAGCGCGAGGCCTTGTTGTTGGCCAATATGCGCGTTGGCCTGCAGTGCATGCTGGGCTTCGGTGTCCCGTCGTTTCGTTCGCCAGAGGTGCTACGCCGCCAGTATCAGGTGACCGGCTGGGAACATGTGGAGGCGGTGCGGGCGCAAGGCAAACCGATTGTGTTTGTCATGCCACATGCGTGGGCAATTGATATTGCTGGCTTGTATATCAGCCTGAATGGGCTCTCGATGTGCACCATGATGCACAGTGTGCCCAATCGCCTTTATGACTGGTTTATCAACCGTCAGCGCATCTTGTTTGGCGGTATTGTTTTTGAGCGCGATGCCGGGCTCAAACCTATCATCAAGTTGATGCGCCAGGGACGTAGCTTCTTCTATTTACCCGATCAGGACCACGGTCCGCAGGCCAGTGTCTTTGTGCCATTTTTTGGGCGGATGAAAGCCACGCTGCCCGCATTGCCTAAACTGTGCAAGTTAACCGGCGCAGCCGCTATCACTATGTTTGTCGCCTATGATGCAGAACAGGGGCGCTATCAACTGACATTCGAACCCGCGCTGTCGGATTACCCGAGCGGGGATGTGACGGCGGACACGGCGCGGATGAACCAGGAGATAGAAAAGCTGGTCGCCCGCTGGCCGGATCAGTATATGTGGTTTCTCAAATACTTCCGCTCGCGTCCAGAGAGTGATCCGGGACGCACCTATCCCAAGTAGTCGTCCCGTTTGCGGACATAAGGAGTTTGGCCTGTCATGGAACGCGATAGCAGTTTGTTCACCGCGCTAGATGACGGGCCAACACGCCAACTGGTCGAGGCGTTGCTCGCTCAACCGCAGGTTGTGATTCGCCGTCGTTGGGCCTTATTACAGGCTGAACTGTGGCAGGAGCAGGGGTGGTTGGTGGCGGATGAGGGGGCATTCAGTCTGACTGCGCTTGGCCGACAGCAACTGCAACATGCGCGTCATGAGTGGCAACTCTCCCAACTGGGAGATGCGGAAGGCCATCTGCAGCAACTGTCGATTGAGCTACCCGCCAGCCTGCATCAGCAGGTGGCGGCCGCATGGCTGAAGGGCTCCCGGCATTATCGCTGGCCTGATGACGAACGTCAGCAACTGGCCAGGGATGGGATGCAACTGACGCACGAATCCCTGTTGTGTGTGCGTGGCAAACCGGGATTTAGTCTGTTTTTTGCCGAGGGAGGCCTGCTGGATGCCAGTTTGTGGCTACAGCAGTGTGGGGAGTGCGTACTGCCGGCGTCGGCCGTCAAGCGTCTGAACAAGGTGCTGTGGGCGGCTCAACCACCACAACGCATTTTTACTGTTGAAAGTCGTGCCGCCTATCTGACCTTACCGTTGCAAGAGCATGATCTGGCGATCCTGGTGCCGCCAGGACAGGATGCGCTGGCCAGTACCTTCTTACGTTGTCTTACGCCGGGCTGGCAGTGGTGTCATCTTGCTGATCTGCATCCGCAACGCGTGGCGTTACTGCATCGCTTCGCCGCACAATGTGCACGCCCGATGTCGCTATGGTTGCCGGCGGACCTCGCGCCGGTGGTGGCGCGCTTTGGGCAGCCATTGCCCAGTGGCGAACTGGGATGGCAACTCGATATGTTGTCACGGTCGTTGCAGGCGCGACTGACCCCCTTGATTGAGCGGCAGTGCTGGGTCGAGCAGGAGATCATCGTTCTGCTGCCTTGTCAGCCAGTTTCTGTGCTGTGAATAGTCAATCGCACCAGAAATGGTTTTGCGCCTGAGTTCGGAGTGATATAAAGGCACGGCACCCGTCTGGTGCCCGACTTGGTGGCTGTCGCCCGGCCACCTCCGTCCATCCAACATGACAGGGAATACTATGTTCGAGAAGGTCACTGCTGCGCCGGCCGATCCAATTCTGGGTCTGACTGAAGAGTTCCGTAACGATCACCGCAGTCACAAGATCAACCTAGGTGTCGGCATCTACAAGAATGATGCTGGCGATACGCCGATTCTTAAGACCGTCAAGAAAGCCGAGCAGATCCTGCTGGACACCGAAAAGACCAAAAACTATCTGAGCATCGAGGGAAATGCCGAATACGGCGTGCTGGTGCAGGGGTTGTTGTTTGGCGCGGACAGCGAGATTGTGACCAGCCGTCGCGCGCGCACCGCGCAAGCACCAGGGGGAACGGGTGCACTGCGTATCGGCGCTGAATTTCTCGCGCGTCAGAAACTGAGTCGCAAAGTGTGGATCTCCAATCCGACCTGGGTTAACCACTTTCAGGTGTTTGGTGCCGCAGGCATGGAAACTGGCGAATATACCTACTACAACCCGCAAACCCGCGGGCTGGATTTCGATGGTATGCTCACCTCGTTGACCGCCGCTGCGCCGGGGGATGTCGTGCTGCTGCACGGCTGCTGCCATAACCCGACCGGGATTGATCCAACCATTGAACAGTGGGAAACCCTGGCCAAGTTCTGTGCCGAACGCCAACTGCTGCCGTTCTTCGATTTCGCTTACCAGGGCTTTGCCTTCGGGGTGGAAGAGGATGCGGCCGGTCTGCGCACCTTTGCCCGTTATCACCGTGAAATGCTGGTGGCCAGCTCTTTCTCCAAGAACTTCGGTCTGTACAACGAACGCGTTGGCGCGATCACGCTGGTGACCGATGCCGAGTCCATTGCCAATGTGGCGTTCAGCCAGATCAAGACCACCATCCGCGCCAACTATTCCAATCCGCCAGCACATGGTGCTGCCATTGTCGCCACTGTACTGCGTGATGCGGCGCTCCGTGCCGAGTGGGAAGCTGAAGTCAAAGAGATGCGCGATCGTATCCATGAGATGCGCAAACTGTTTGTCGCCAAGTTGAAAGCCCATGGCGTCGAACGTGATTTCAGCTTTATGACCGAGCAGAACGGCATGTTCTCGTTCTCTGGTCTCGATAAGGCACAAGTAGCCCGTCTGAAAGAAGAGTTTGCCGTCTATATCGTCGGCTCTGGTCGTATCAGTGTGGCCGGAATTACCTCTGGCAATATCGATGCGCTGTGTCAGGCGATTGCCAAGGTACTGTAAGCGGAGGGCGGGGCAGTTGACTGCCGCAACGCCGTCTTCATCCTAAACAATAAAGGCGCCTCCGGGCGCCTTTATTGTTGGTGGCAGGTCACTGCGGATGGGCAGGATGCCTGCTGATTTGTTACAAGCGGTATTCGCTAACCTGGTGTTCCAGTGCGCTTGCCTGTTGTTGCAGGCTGTGACTGGCGGTGCTTAATTCGACCACCACGGAAGAGGTCTCTTCTACCGCGTCGCGAATAGCGATCAGGCTATGGCTGACTTCCGTCGACACATGACCCTGCTGGGTCGCTGCTGCCGCAATCATGTCACTGCGCTGCGCCAAGTGAGAGATCTGGGTCGCGATGTCAGAGAACTCCTGATTGGCCGATTCAGCGTTATGGATGGCATCATTGGCTGTCTCAACACTGCTTTGCATCAGGTTGACGGCCTCATGGGTGCGCTGCTGCAAGGTAGAGATCATCTCATCGATTTCACGCGTCGCTTGCTGGGTACGGCGAGCCAACTGGCGGACTTCATCCGCGACCACCGCAAAACCTCGGCCCTGATCCCCGGCGCGCGCGGCCTCAATCGCCGCATTCAATGCCAGCAGGTTGGTCTGCTCGGAGATACCACTAATCGTGTTAACGACGTCGCCAATCTGGCTCACCTGCTGTTCAACATGGCTGACCGCATCCGAGCTGGCGCCCAGATGGTGAGACAGGGTCTGGATTGCCTGCATGCAGTTGCCCAATTGCCCCATACCGCGGTGGGTCATGGTATCGGTCTGCTGGCTCTCCTGTGCACTCGATTGGGCATTGCCCGCGACATCATGAATAGTGGTTGTCATCTCTTCCATGGCCGCAGCCAATGAATCGAGTCGCTCACGTTGATCATGTACCGCATGCGTGACTTGCTGCATGCCTTCGTTCATCTGAGTGGAGGCGGCTGAGACAGTACTGGCACTGTCGCGTTGGCCGCCAATCAGGGATTGCAGGTTCAGACGGGTTTGCTCCAGCTCACGGTTGATGTCTGCAAACTCATCGGTACCAATGGCCATCACCGGGTGGACTCAGGTCGCGCTGGGCAATGCGGCGCAACTGAGTAAGGGTCACCTGTACCTGGCTGGCGATTGCGCGACTTAATGTAGAGGCCATCCCGAGGACCACGATCAATATGATCGCCAGCATGATGGCGCTGTTGATCAGATAGCTTTGAAACGCATTGTCGGCCGCATCCATATAGACGCCAGAGACCAGCAAATAGTTGCCGAGCGGCATGACATATACCGCTTTTTCAGTCTTGCGAGTATCACCGGGTTTGACATACGGGTAGTGCAGCAAGGTGGCTTGTTGCTGGTTGCCAACTTGAGCCAGTGACTGGGTGGCGGTCAAGCCGGTCTCATTGACGGTGACGTCGTCGAGAAAACCCCCTTCACGCTCCGGCTTGGCTGGATAGACCAGCAATCGCCCATCCCGATCAGTCAGAAAAAAGTAACCACTGCCATTGCCCCAACGCAGTGGTTTCAATATGTCATGTGCCAGTGCGACAAATTGATCCGGATGGGCAGTTAACGTGGTCTGCAGCAGTTCATGTACCGCGGTCACCTGATCTTGTAGCCCATGATGAATCGTGTCGCGGATGCTCTGACGGGTCTGCAGCCCCGAGTACAGATTACCAAGCACAGTACTGAGCAGGATCAGTATCAACAGCAGGCCCATCTTGCCGCGAAAGCGTAGGCGGGCACTTTGGCGGACAAGCCAGCCGGGACTATGCGTCGGCTGGGAGTGAGCCTTGAACGATTCAGCAAACATCTTGTTATGCATTTTTATTCCATAGATTAATAAGGGAAACCGGGATTGCTTTAATCGAATATATAGAGTCAAGCGATTGTAAAGGGTACAAACTGATGCGAGAAGGGGAGGAATTGTGACCTTATCGGTATTTCTTTCACTATTTTCATGACGAGAAGAAAGCTGTTACAAATCCCGAGGTAATAGTTTACATCTTATTTATATCTTCACTGTTTTGGGGCACTTAGCGCGTATAGCGGCCGTTGATAAGCTTTTCTAACCAGTGCGGCGCGGGGGAAGTTTGAGGTGGCTCACGCATTACTTTATCTAATCCGAAGTTGATAAAAAAGGTCGTTTGTCGGTCGGTCGCTCGCCGCCTAAACTTGATTCATACAAATGAGGAGAGCACATCATGGCCACCCAACTGAATACCCACACCGCACACGATCATGTAGAAGCTGGTCTGGTTGATCATGTCAAAACCGTCTGCATTACTTGGTTTGAACGCGTCCGTAGCCGTCGTGAATTGGCTGAACTGCCGCCCCATCTGCTGAAGGATATTGGTCTGACCGAAGCCGATCGCTTCAATGAGTCCACCAAGCCGTTCTGGCGCGAATAACGCGTGACGGTGACACAGATTGCAAACAGAACGGCCCCTGATGGGGCCGTCTGCATTGATGGGCATGCAATATTCACTCAACGCTTAGTGCTTGCTGCTAGGCCGTGGGCCGCAGTGACGCCGTTATCCTCGTTGTGCAGCTAATGAAATTCGCAGGTCGCTGCGTTTAACCGCGCAATCCACTCATCCGCATCGATCACCACCAGCGGATTACCGATACAGGCACCATTATCCAGCCAGAGTAAGTTGCCAGCTCCCCAAGGGGCATCACCAGACAGTGGGGTATGCCCCAGACAAACCAGATCAATATTGGCGATTTGCGAGGCAGGATGTCGGTGGCGCTCCACTGCTGGCAAGCTGCGCAGTAATGTCAAACGCTGACGCTGCCATAATAGGCGCTCGCTGTGATCTGCAGATAACCGGGGGGCCTGCAAGGTCGCCATCAGTTGCATCCAGTCATCAAACAATGGATCGGCATGCACGATGCCGACTTGTGCACCGGCTCGCGTATGGATATGCAGTGCATAGGGCAGGGTTGCGATCTGCGATTGGCAACATCGTTTTACCCAGTCTTGCTCCTCAGGGCTGAGCGCCCAAAACCAGCCGCCACCATTGCGTAACCAGAGTTGCGCTTCGAGTTGACTGTCCCCTTGTAATGCTTGCAGCATCAGGGCTTCATGGTTGCCGCGCACCGTGTAAAACCAGGGTTGCTCCAGCAGTTTGAGACAGGACACATTTTGCTGACCCCGGTCCGTCAGGTCACCGACTGCAAACAGACAATCGCCCGCTGCGGGATCAAACTGCAGGTCATCCAGGGTTTGCTGTAGTAGGTCGTAACAGCCATGCAGGTCCCCCATGACCAGCGTCCGTCCCGTCACCGAGACTGTGCGAAGGAAGGGATACGGCATGATAAGACTCCATAGCAACAGGCACTGATGGTTCTGAATGGAGTGTAGTTGTTATGTTCAGGCGAGGGCGAGAAAGTCGTGTTGCATTGTTCAGAATGCGAATAGCCCGGCAAAAGCCGGGCTATGGGTAACAGGCGGGTGTTACTCTTCGTGCGGATCTTCTTCTTCCAACTGCGGCAATGCCTCGGGAGGACGACGACGGACCGGGGCCATACCATTGCGCAGCGGATCATCGGCATCCGCCAGTTGTGGCGCCTGCTTGTGCGGACGCTTCTTGTTGGCGGCGGCCAGACGGATTTCGGTTTCCGTCCGCTTGCGCTTGCCCGGGGCTTTTTCGCCCGCCTTGTCGTCAGCCAGCCACGGATTGGCGGCGGCTTTCTTCTTGCGTACCGGTGCCATCACCCCGGTGAATCGCGCTTCGAGACCGGGTACAGCAGTAAAGTTTTGCTCCGGCAGTCCCAGCAATTGGGTGACAGCCATATAGCTAGCCCAATCCTTGGCACTGACCAACGAGATCGCGGTGCCTTTGGCGCCCGCACGGCCAGTTCTACCGGTACGGTGAATGAATTCAGCCGCAACCTTGGGCATATCAAAGTTGACCACCAGTGAGACGTTGAGCAGGTCCAGCCCGCGCGCTGCGATGTCAGTGGTAAACAGCAGACGCTGGTGACCACGGCTGAAGCTGTCCATGATGGCGTTGCGCTTGCTCTGGCTCAAGTCGGAGGAGAGGGCGGTGGTGGTAAACCCTTTGCCGGCGTACAGGGTGGCCAACCGTTCGGTGTCAGCGCGGGTGGCGGTAAAGATAATCGCCTGCTGATAGCTACTGGTTTCCAGCAGTTTGCCGAGCAGTGCCTCTTTATGATCCAGATGATCGGCCAGCACAAACTGCAGGGCGATATCCTCGTGGGTTTCGAATTCGCGGCCTACGGTAATGCGACGTGGTTGCTGCAGCAGGATAGCGGCCAGCGCCTCAAACTCACTATGACCGAGCGTTGCCGAGAACATCAGCGTCTGGCGCAGGCGGTGGTTTGCCGCTTCGTGGATCTGCTTGAGCTCGACAGCAAAGCCCAGATCGAGCATGCGATCGGCTTCATCCATCACCAGAATCTCCAGTCCGTCGAGGAACAGGCTGCGTTCCGACATGTGGTTGGCGATACGGCCGGGCGTGCCGATCAGGATCTGTGGATGACGCTGCAGCGCTTTGGCCTGATCATTGAAGTTTTCCCCGCCAAGTACAAGCGTCGCTTTCAGCGGCGTGGCACCGATCAGCAGACGTAACTGGGCATAGACCTGCTTGGCCAACTCGCGCGTCGGTGCCAGCACCAGGGCTCGCGGGCCACGTCGGCCGAGCACCTTGCTGGTCAACAGGCGATGCACCATCGGCAGCAGGAAGGCGAGCGTCTTGCCAGAACCAGTTTTTGAGGAAGCAGCGATATCATGGCCGGCGAGGATCAGCGGAATAGCCTGTCGCTGAATGTCGGTCGTGCTGTCAAAAGCCAGATGGGCCAGCGCCTGCTGCAGGCGGGGATGCAATGTCAGTTCGTCGAAACGCAAGGGGAACTCCACTAGGGGACATAAGAGAAACAGGCCGCTATTGGCGGCCGGCACGTTAATTGGGCCCTATTCTACGGCATATGGGGCGCTGGTGCGACGTAAAGAAGCAGTTGCCGCCGTCAGGACGTTGACACCGGGACGGCAAAACTTCTAGATTGTTGTGACCGTCGACACAGTCGCCAGGGAACAGAGCCGCTTAGCAAGTGCTCGTCCGTCCGGCGCAAACGTGTGGCCAGTGTTCCGTATTGTGTTGCGTCTTGCCTCTTATCTGCGATGCCCACCATACCCCCTACGCTCATGCTTGCGTTGACGACGCATAGGCTCTATTGGCCAATTACACCAGGAAAGCGAAGATGCAATATCAAAACGATGACGTGCGTATTAAGGAAATCAAAGAGTTGTTGCCACCGGTCGCGGTGCTGGAGAAGTATCCAGCCAGTGAGCAGGCGGCAGCGACCGTGTTTGATGCACGTCAGGCCATCCACCATATCCTGACCGGCGAAGATGATCGTCTGCTGGTCGTTATCGGCCCGTGCTCCATTCATGATCCGCAAGCCGGCATCGAGTATGGCAAGCGTCTGCTGGCGCTACGCCAGGAGCTGGGCGACCGTCTGGAAATCGTTATGCGCGTCTATTTTGAGAAGCCGCGTACCACGGTGGGCTGGAAGGGGCTGATCAATGATCCGTTTATGGATGGCAGTTTCCGCATCAATGATGGTTTGCGTATCGGTCGTAAGCTGCTGCTGGATCTGAACGAAATGGGGATGCCGACGGCGAGCGAATTCCTCGATATGATCAGTCCGCAGTATGTGGCCGATCTGATGACCTGGGGGGCGATTGGTGCCCGTACCACTGAATCCCAGGTGCACCGTGAGCTGGCTTCCGGTCTCTCTTGCCCGGTCGGGTTCAAGAACGGTACCGATGGCACCACCAAGATTGCTATTGATGCGATCAACGCCGCCGGTGCGTCACACTGTTTCCTGTCGGTGACCAAGTATGGCCATTCCGCCATCGTGCAGACCGGGGGCAATCCGGATTGCCATATCATCCTGCGTGGAGGCAAGAGCCCGAACTACAGCGCCAAGCATGTGGCCGAGGTGGTCAATGATCTGCACAAGGCGGGTCTGCCGCAGAAGGTGATGGTCGACTTCAGCCATGCCAATAGCTCCAAGCAGTACAAGAAGCAGATGGAAGTCTGTGCTGATGTTTGTCAGCAGATTGCCGGTGGTAGCCATGCGGTATTTGGCGTGATGGTCGAAAGCCATCTGGTGGAAGGGCGTCAGGATCTGGTAGAAGGCGAAGCCCACAAGCTGACCTATGGCCAGAGCATCACCGATGCTTGTATCGGCTGGGGTGATACTGAAGATCTGTTGCGCCAGTTGGCGGCTGCGGTATCGGCCCGTCGCGGTTAAGATCTGGATTAAACCTGCGCGTCGGGCTGGCTTTCCCCATCCGGCAGTGCGCTATGATGGCAGGCGACCTTGGGTCGCCTGTTGTTTATGGAGGAAATGCTGTGTTTCGTCAGGCCAAACGCCATCAGGATATTTTGGATCTGCTCAGTCAGTGCAGCTTTGCGTCGACGGAAGAGTTGGTGGCGCAACTGGATGTCAGCCCGCAAACCATCCGCCGAGACCTGAATGAACTGGCCGAGCAGGGCAAGATATTGCGCCACCATGGCGGCGCGTCGCTGCCCAGCATGGCGCAGGATAATGCCGGTGAACTGTCGCAAGACCAGTTATGGCAACTGGCGCGCAGCATGGCCAAGCGTATTCCGGATGGTGCCTCGCTGTTTATCTCCTCCGGACCGGTGCTGGAGTTGCTGGCCAGGGCGCTGCTGGATCATCGCGACCTGCATGTGGTGACCAACAACCTGAACATTGCCGCCACGCTGACCGCACGGGACGACGTCCAGGTCTATCTAACCGGCGGGGAGGTCTGTAACCGTGATGGCCGACTGACTGGCGAGGCTGGTTGTGATTTTATCCGCAATTTCCGCATGGATTACTGTCTGCTCGAGGCTTGGTCGCTGGATGACAGCGGAGATCTGTTTGGTCAGGCCGCCGCGCATGTCCGTGCCGAACAGTTGATGTTAGGGCTGGCGCGCCAGCGCTGGCTGGTGGTGACCTCGCAGGCGCAAAGTCAGCACGGTATGTTTTATCTGGATACCTTGCAGCGTTTCGAGCAGGTTTTTTCGGCTGAGCTATTGCCGGCTAACCTGACGGCACAACTCCCGGCAACGGCCTCGGTGGTGACGGCGCAAAACGAGGCGGGCTAACGCTCGCCTTCAATCTAGCTATATTGCCTCTCGCTTCTCGCTTCTCGCTTCTCGCTTCTCGCTTCTCGCTTATCGTCTCTCGCTTCTCGTTTCTCGCCCCTCGTTTCTCGTCCCTCGTTTCTCGCCTGCTATTAACCCTTACCTCTACTCTCTAGTGCCTGCCAGGTCAGATACAGCCGGAGATCCAGTTCCAGCTGATGATAATCCGGCTCCATATGGCAGCAGAGCTGATAGAAGGCTTTGTCATGCTGACGCTCGCGCAGATGGGCCAGCTCATGCACCATGATCATCCGCAAGAAAGGGGCTGGCGCATCGCGAAAGAGTGACGCAATCTGGATTTCTGCTCGGGTCTTCAGTTTGCTGCCCTGCACGCGTGCAATATGGCTGTTGAGCCCCAAGGTCTGCCGAATCACATTCAGTTTGCTGTCATAGCGCACCCGCATCAGGGGAGCGGTATTGCCTAGATAACGGTTTTTCAGGGTCATCGCATAGTCATAGAGTGCCTTGTCACTACTGATGCCATGCGGGGCATGTTGGCCATAACGTTGTTCAAGCCAGTCGCCTAGCCGACCATTGTCGATCAGGCGTTGCACTTGCAGGTGGATGGATTCGGGATAACCAGCGAGTAAGGGCAGTTCACGCATCATCAAGAGGGACATTCTGACATCAGGCGTTTATTATACGGCAAGCGCCCCTGGCCAGGAATGGCGGACGCCTGAGGTTTCAGAACGTAACAATCAGAAAATCCCGGGTAACCGTCAGCCGCATCCTTGCCATTTTCCGCTATGCTATCGGGGCTTTCACCGGTGGAATGATCCACCATTAAAATAAAGAGCAACAGACTGAGGGGTTCAATCAAGATGGAACAAGTCACCAAGGCCATGTTCAGCGATGTTCTGGAGTATGTTCGTATGTCGCGTCGTCGTAACAAGCTCAAGCGTGAGATCGAAGATCTGGAAAAGAAGATCCGCGACAATCAGAAGCGTGTGCTGTTGCTGGACAACCTGTCTGACTACATCAAGCCGGGCATGAGCGTGGAAGAGATCCAGGCTATCATTGGCAACATGAAGACCGATTATGAAGATCGCGTCGACGAATACGTCATTCGTAATGCTGACCTGTCTCGCGAACGTCGCGAACTGGCTCAGAAGATTGCTGCGATGGGCAAGGCCAGCGCGTAAAGCGTTGTCGTCCATTCACATCGCAAAAAACCCGGCTCACGCCGGGTTTTTTGTTGGCGCCATACGCTGTGCCGATAAAGCCATCACTTGTATAGCAGGGTAGGGATTCGCCTATACTCTCAGCAGTGCATAACAAGAAGAGGACATCGTAATGGGATGGCGACGTCTGACTATGTGCCTGCTATGGAGTGCTCTGTTATGTGGGGAAATGGCACAGGCTAAAGAGTGCGTGGTCTTGGTGACCGCCAGCGCCGGTCGTCAGTTCTGGCGGGTGGTGGAGTCTGGTGCGCGTAGCGCGGCGAATGAGGCTGGCGTGGAGTTGCTGTTTCGGGAGCCCAAAGAGGAGCTGGCGATTGTTGAGCAGACGGCCATTCTGGGCGATACCTTACGGCGCAAATGCCGCGGATTACTATTGGTACCGCAGACACCGAGTATCAGCAGTGCAGTTCAGCCGTGGCGGGATGCGGGGATTCCCATTGTTCAGTTGGATCGCGATATTGATATCGGTCCGGTTTACGCCAAAATCATGTCCGATAACTATGCCACTGGCGT
>JAYROM010000163.1:0-10875 GCA_041911695.1 Aeromonadaceae bacterium | reverse complement strand
CCTCATCGAACACCCAGTTAATGCCTTCAGGCCGCAGGGCATAGCAGGCCCGCACCACATCCAGCAGATCCCAGCGCGAGTTACCCTCTTTCCAACTGTACTCGTAAGGGTCGATATAGTTGCGATAGAAGCTGTAACGGGTGAACTCCTCATCAAAGCGGATATTGTTATAGCCGACGATGCAGGTCCCCGGCGCACTGAAAGCGGCATGAATCTGCTGACAGAATTCGGCTTCACTCAGACCGTGACGATTGACCGTCTGCGGCGTGATCCCGGTGATCAGACAAGCGGCCGGGTCAGGCAGGTAGTCCGGCGACATGCGGCAATAGATCATTAGCGGTTCGCCCACCGGATTCAGATCGGCGTCCGTGCGGATGCCGGCAAACTGGGCTGGACGATCCTTACCCGGATGTGTACCGAAGGTTTCATAATCGTGGAAAAAGAAAGTGGGCTGAACAGCGTTGTTTGCCATTATTTTTATCTGCCAGTAACGAATTGACGATGGGGGAATCCCCGTAGTCACAGTGGAAATGCATTGGTAATTGATTGTTTCACACCATCGCGAGAAGTTGCAGTACCTGCTGATCACGTTCTACCAGTCTTAGCAACAGGGAGGCCTGATCATTCGGCTTTGACTTGCCTTGTTCCCAGTTCTGTAACGTCCGGGGACTAATACGCAAGTAACTGGCCAGTACCGGTTGTGACAGATGCAGTTTTTCTCTCAGCGCTTTCAGTTCATCCGGCCGGACTGGACTGATCTTATGTGTGATTAATGTACCAATATCGCGCTTGGTAACCTTTTTCTGTTTGCGGAGTTCGAGTTGACCGGCCCGCTCTGCGGCCAGCGCGTCAAAGCCCTCCACTAGTTCAGCAAACATATCACGCGCCATGTGAGTGTCCTCTTGCAAGTAACTCTCTTGATAACAAGCCTTTCACTTGGCCTCTCTGATCAGCGGTCAAGTCGCTCATCTGATCTTTGTCATAAAGCGTAAACAGCCAGAACTGATCTCCGCCATCCCACCAGTAGTAAATGACTCTCAGGCCACCACGGCGGCCTTTCTGGCGGCGTGGATCTTGAAATCGCAGCTTTCGCAACCCGCCCGTCCCCGCGATGGTATCGCCCATATCGGGGGTGCTCATCAGTTGTTGTTGCAGCATCGCGTACTGCTGGTCCGTAAGATAGTCAGATCTGTGCCGCTCGAAAGGGGGCAATTCAACGAAGGTTGCTTGCATCAAGTATACGCGATTAGCGGAGGGTTTCACTATGCTAGAGGTAAGATGTTGTGGGGACAACAGGTCGGGAACTGTAGATCACGACAGTCAATTTTGATCAGCGAAATGCTTACCTAGCTAATCTAGTCTGAAAAAACAAAGCCCTGCATTGCAGGGCCTGTCTATGATCACACGTGCTAGAGGTTAGATGATCAGCGTGTCACTCGACTCGGTTGACCAACCGTGATACTCACTGATCGCGTTTGAAACCATTTCTTCTTCACGCAGACCAAACGGCAGGTCATTGTCGATGCACAGCGTACGTGTCTCCTGATAGGGTGAACCGCAGTTGTCCAGTACATCAAACACCTGGTTTTTAAGGCGAGTGTAGTCGATGCGTTGCATGGGCTTTCCCTCCGTTTGTTGCCTTTGCTGAGTGGTTTATCCATTAAGTGGACTCATGAAGCAACCAATAAGTTCCCTTACACCTCGATTTTTGTGATCGTTTTCAAAGAAAAAATAAAACATCCCGAGTAAATGGAATCGAGTTTCAATTGAAGATCGGTCGGGGACGTCCAAGCTTACTGACCTGCAGATCTACGCTGTTTCATTTTTATGGCAACTGAGTGCCAGGCTATTTATTGATGACATGATTCAGCGATCAACGGCGGTTAACCAATCGATCATGCCTTGTGCCGCATGCCAGCCGGTGCTGTAACAGGCGGTCAGCAGATAACCACCGGTCGGGGCCTCCCAGTCGATCATCTCGCCAGCACAGAAGACGCCAGGCCTTGCTTGCAACATCAAGTCAGAGGTTAACGCTTGGTAACAGACACCGCCCGCTGTGCTGATGGCTTCGGCCATCGGACGGAATGCATTGATCTGCAGCGGGCAACGCTTGATCAACGCGGCCAGGCGCGGCAGATCCTGGTAGGCCTCTTTGGGCACACATTCACGTAGCAGGGCAGCTTTGGCGCCATCCAGCCCGAGACGGCTGCGCAGGTGGTTAGCCATCGACTTGCTGCCGCGTGGTTGCAGCAGGGCCTGACGGACACGCTCCTCGCTGTGGCCCGGCAAGAGGTCGAGCCACAGACTGGCCGGGGTGCCATCCTGTACTCGCGAACGCCAGTGCGGCACAAATGGATAGATCAGGCTGCCTTCCAGGCCGTAACGGGTGATCACACATTCGCCTTGGCGCTGGATCGGGTGCCCCTCGGCATCGCAAGTATGCAGGATGACGTTTTTAAGCGGTGAGCCAGCAAAATGTTCAACCAGCCAACTGCTCCACGCCAGCTCGACACCACAATTACTGGCGGCAAACGGTGCAATCGACACATCGCTCGCCCCCAGCCAGCGGCTCCAGCTACCATCCGTGCCCAATCTTGGCCAGCTCGCGCCGCCCATGGCCAGCAGGGTGGCGGCAGGGCAAAGGCGCACCTCACCGTCTGGGGTCGAGAACAGCAACTCACCGGTCGCATTCCACCCCTGGCAATGATGGCGTAAATGAAAGGTAACGCCCTGTTGCTGCAACCGCTTTAACCAGGCGCGTAACAGGGGCGCCGCTTTCATATCGCGTGGAAAAACACGGCCCGAGCTGCCGGCAAAGGTCTCAATCCCCAAACCGGCACACCAGGTCTGAACCTGTGCGGGACCAAAGGTGTGCAGTAATGGTGACAGCCAGTTAGCCGCCGCACCATAGCGCTCGATGAAGCGCTCCAGCGGCTCGGAGTGGGTAATATTGAGTCCGCCGCGGCCCGCCTGCAGAAACTTGCGCCCGACAGATGGCAGTCCGTCATAGACCTGTACGGTATAGCCCGCTGCGCTGAGACGCTCTGCAGCGATAAGACCGGCTGGGCCAGCGCCAACAATTGCGATCAGGGAGGACGACGTAGCGGCAGAGGTAGACATGTGCGAGGACCCCGATAGGCGGTTCAAAACAAAGTGCGCGGAGTGTAGGGGCAGCCCGGTCTGCCTTCAAGTGGTTTAGCTGGGTTGGTGATGGAACAGCGCCAGCTTGCAGAGATCAAGGCTAAACCACGCCAACAGACCTTGTGCCACCACCAACGCCCAGAGGTGCCATGACAAGGGCAGGGTATGAAATGCAGTTTGTAGCCAAGGGTGGTAGCACAACAAGCATTGCAAGACGATGAGCAGGGCGAACGCGGGCAGAATGGCCGGATTTTTTCTTATCCCGCGTAAGGTAAACGATAGGGCATGCCGTTGCCGGCAGACCAGCAGATAGGTCATCTGGGCCGCCACCAGTCCATTCATGGCTAACGTGCTACTGAGGTCGGGGCTATGTGCCAGTAGATCACCGCTGACGCGGTGTAGCAGCAGGGTGAGTGCGGCAATAATGGCTGCCGCAAGGGCAATCAGGCGCCAATGGTGCGGGCCCAGTATTGGCGTCAACGGGTCTCTTGGTGGCGAGGTCATGCTGGCTGGGTCCGCCGGCTCCAGCGCAAGGGGTATTGCCAGCGTGATGCTACAGATGAGGTTAACCCACAAGATCTGCAATGGCGTCACCGGCAGGGGCCAACCCAGCACGATAGCGGCGAACAGCACCAGCGCCTGGGCAATATTGGTCGGTAACAGAAACAGCAGACAACGTTGTAAATTGGCATAGATGCGACGGCCGGCGTAGATCGCATCACGCAAGGTCGCAAAATTGTCATCGGCCAGCACCATATCGGCGGCATCCCGTGCGGCGTCCGTACCGATCAGGCCCATGGCAATACCGATATCGGCACGTTTAAGTGCTGGGGCATCGTTCACGCCATCCCCGGTCATGGCCACGATACGGCCCTGTTGCTGCAAGGCGCCGACCAAGCGCAGCTTATGTTCCGGTGTCGCGCGGGCGACCGCCTGTAAGGTCAATGCGCGGTTGGCAAGCTGACGGTCATCCAGTGCCTCCAGCTCCTGGCCGGTGATAACGTCGGGAGCTGTCGCCATACCGATGCGGGCAGCAATGGCTCGCGCGGTTCGTGGATGGTCGCCGGTGATCATCAGGACATGGACACCAGCAGCGCGGCACTCGCTCACTGCAGCGGGCACCTCGGGGCGGGGTGGGTCCTCCAGTCCGACCAGACCGAGCCACTGCCATCCGCTTACCGGGAACGCGTCCTGGTCGTCGTGCCATGCCAGGGCCAGCAAGCGCAGTCCGGCATCCGCCAGTGTCGAGATACGAGATTGCCAGTATTCAGCCTCGCCTTGGTGCATTGCGCAGCGGGCCAATACCTTTTCCGGGGCCCCCTTCATGAGCCAGGCCGGGCAGGACGCCTGTGGATGGCGGCTGGCCATAAAACCGAGGGCTGATTCATAGGGCACTTGTGCAGCAGGCGGTGCTTGTTGGCGCAGCGCAGCCCAGTTCATTCCGCCATCCTCCGCCAGGGTCAGTAGTGCGCCTTCACCGGGATCGCCGATCACTATACGCTGCGCCGAATTTCGGTCATCAAAGCAGGCTTCATTACACAGCACACAGACGGTCAATAACGGCACTAACGCCTGGTTGACTGACTGTGGGGCTGGTTGATCGTCGGTGTGCGGCTGATCCGCAGATAGTTGTAGTGGTTGGCCGTCTTGCGGGTGAATCCAGCGTGTCTGCGCACTTTCCAGCCAACGGACTGTCATGCGGTTACAGGTGAGAGTGCCTGTCTTATCCGTGCAGATGACCGAGACAGCACCCAGGGTTTCGACAGCCGGCAGATGACGGATGATGGCGTGGCGCCGCGCCAGTTGCTGCACCCCAAGCGCCAGACTCACGGTAATCACGGCAGGTAATCCCTCAGGAATGGCCGCCACCGCCAGGCTGACCGCCGCCATCGCCAATTCGCCGAGCGGATAGCTGCGCCATAGCCACCCTCCGCAAAAGGTTAACAGCGCGACCAGCATGATCAGTAGGCTAAGTTGATGGCCAAGATGGGCCAACTGGCGCGTGAGAGGGGTTTCCAGCGAGGTGGTCTGGCGGAGCAGGGCATGGATGCGGCCCAATTCGGTCTGCTCTGCGGTACGAATCACCATGGCCCGGGCACGTCCCTGAGTGACCATGGTGCCGGCAAACAGCAGGCAATGCTGCTCTGCCAGGGGCGCGAGCGGTTTGGCCGGCGTGATCTGTTTGCTAACACTGGTCGACTCACCAGTCAGCGCACTTTCCTGAACAGAAATCGGTTCATCACTTAGCAGCCGTGCATCGGCCGGGATCCGATCCCCGGACGCCAGCCGGATCAGATCGCCAGGCACCAACTCGGTCGCCGGACGGGTAAGCCAATAGCCATCACGGTGCACGAGGCACATCGGCGCGATCATTTGCTGCAAGCTATTTAGCGCACTCGCGGCTTTGTGCTCCTGAAACCAGCCCATCAGACCATTGATCACGACCACCAGTAGAATGACCAACGCATCGGTCAATTTGCCACTGGCCAGACTCAGTACGGCCGAGAGTAACAGGACATAGATCAGTGCATTGTGAAACTGGGCCAGCAGACGTCGCCAAACCGGCACCGCAGGGGTAATGGCGAGGCGATTCTCACCGCGCTCGATCAGGCGTTGTTGGGCGGTGACCGCGTCCAGCCCCTGCTCCGTGCTCTGCAGACTGGCCACGGTCTGTTCGACACTGAAGGTATGCCAGGCTTGTGCTGCTGGTCGGGACATGAGGTGTCCTCCTGGCATGGTGATCACAGGGGGCCGTACTACAAGCATAAATGCCAAACAGCGCTAAAGCCCAGGAATTGCCCGCCCAAAAGACTAAAGCTGGTCAGTGTTGTCCGCCGAAATGATGTGACGGGTGGGTAGGCGGTGCAGGGTTAGCAGTAGAGATGGGGTGAAGGGCTTGCGGTGTTTGCGGGCAGCCTGTGGCGACCACCCGCAACAGGGCCTGTCGTTTAGCCTTTGAACTGATTCTGACCTGCGTCGTAGTGGTAGCCAGCTGCAGACAGCTTGGCGCTCAACGCGGCGGCGTCAATATCATGATAGGCGGCTAACTCATCCAGCGATGGAAAATGGTCGCGCAGTTGGGTATTGACCAAGCTCAGCAACATCTCGGCCGGCAGGGCCGCAAAACGGTTCAGGGAAAACATCAACATGGCTCCATTTAACTAACAGTTCGACCGGGGGCTGGGTAGTAGAAAACCTGGCACACGGACCTGTCTCGATTGACGCGATAGCTAGCGGACGAGATTACTGCGCCCCGGATGTGGTGGAACGATTGATCCGCGCCGCCAGCTGCATCAGTAACGACCAGTAACCATAACCCATGGCACTCGCCAGCAAGATGAATACCGGCGTCCACCAAGAGATCAGACTGCCGGCCGCCATATCTTGGCGCAGGATGATCGCCGCAAATAGGCAGGTGACCAGCGTCAGGATCGTCGTCTGTATGGTCGACAGTCCAGCACTACGCGCCCAGCGTTTGCTGCCCAGCAAAGTGAGGACAACACCATCCAGACTGATCATCCATAACAGCAGGGTCAGTGCGAAATGATTCGGCGTGCTCACCGGATACAACTTGAAATAGCCGATCAACTGCGGATAAAACAGCAAGGCGTTGCATAACAGGATCAGCAGCGTTGCTCCCCGGCCAGGGCGAGCAAAGAGATTGCCGTTGACGGCGGCTTGACGCCACTGAGGCGCCAGACAGGCCAACAGGAAAAAGTGCAGGGCAAACAACAGATACCAGATCATGAGCGGCTCTCGCGGGCAATCAAACTAGGTTGGCAAACTAAGTCGGTAAAAGCAGAGGGCGAGGTTAGCAGTCATAGGATGAGGCGACAAGCCGGTTTCCGAGTGAAAACCGGCTTAGGTCTGATAACACTTACCTCAGCACGTTAGCAGATGACCTGCACTTGGGCCGCCACGGAAATGGCCTGCTGCACGGCTGTTTCAATGCTGTCGGCACGCACCAGCGCAACCCCCAGTCGGCGACGGCCATTGATTTCTGGCTTGCCAAACAAACGCAATTGCGCACCCGGTACACAACCCACCGCTGCCGCCAGATTATCGTAGCGTAGGTTGGTGGAGCTGCCTTCACGCAATACGACCGCAGAAGCACTCGGCCCATATTGGGTAATTTTGCCAATCGGCAGGCCGAGAATGGCGCGCACATGCAGGGCGAATTCAGACATATCTTGCGAAATCAGGGTCACCATGCCGGTATCATGCGGTCGTGGTGAAACCTCGCTGAAGTAGACGTCATCGCCCTTGATAAACAGCTCCACCCCAAACAGACCATAGCCGCCCAGTGCGCTGACCACTTCGCGTGCAATATGTTGCGCCTTGGCCAGCAGCGCCTCGGACATCACCTGTGGCTGCCAGGATTCGCGATAATCACCATCCTCCTGGCGATGGCCGATCGGCGCACAGAAATGGATGCCGTCCACCGCGCTGATCGTCAGCAGGGTAATCTCGTAATCAAATGGCACAAAACCTTCAACGATGACCTTGCCACGCCCAGCACGGCCACCCTCCTGGGCGTATTGCCAGGCCGCATCCACTTTGGCGGCATCGCGCACCACGCTTTGCCCTTTGCCAGACGAGCTCATGACCGGCTTGACCACGCAGGGGAGTCCTACCGCGGCAATGGCGGCATGGTACTCCGCTTCATCTGCCGCAAACTGATACGGTGACGTCGCCAGCGCCAAGGTCTCTGCCGCCAGACGGCGGATCCCTTCACGGTCCATGGTCAGACGTGTCGCCTGCGCGGTCGGTACCACATTGAAGCCCTCTTTTTCCAAGGCCAGCAAGGTCTCAGTGGCAATCGCTTCAATCTCTGGAATGATAAAATCCGGTTTTTCCTGCTCGATCACTGCACGCAGTGCATCGCCATCCAGCATGCTGAGCACATGGCTACGATGTGCAATATGCATGGCCGGCGCATTGGGGTAGCGGTCTGCTGCAATCACTTCCACGCCCAGACGTTGCAGCTCAATGGCAACTTCCTTGCCGAGTTCGCCAGCGCCAAGTAACAGTGCGCGGGTGGCGGATGAACAGTGCGGGGTGCCGATCATGAGAGCTCCTTGTGTCAAACGTTTGCCTGGAAATTCGCGCGCATAATACCAGAACCACCCAAGGCACCAAGCAGAAATCATCATGCCGCGACAGCACTAGGCTTCAGACGAAGCACAAAGTGGGAAGTGCTCTGAAAAATGAGAAGATATGTATAGATAAAGGGGTGAATTATTCGGGGTATAGCGTTATTGTCTGGCTTCGGGTTCATGATTGAGTATTCATATGGACCTTTCATTTGAAATTTGCTTGATGGTTAGCTGTTTTCACATTGACGAAATCACAGAGGGCTCTGATGCACTCAAGACATTCCGCCATCCTTGAACTGGTTAACGAACGTGGACGGGTAACGGTCGTTGACCTTGCAGCACAAGTTGGCGTCTCTGAAGTAACTATCCGCCAAGATCTCAATTATCTAGAAGACAAGGGTTTTCTGAAGCGTGTCCACGGTGCGGCCACTGTCCTCGACAGTGATGACCCGCAACACCGTCTATGGGCGCGCAGCAAAACCAAACTGCATCTGGCCGAAAAGGCTGCCAACCTGGTCTTACCCGGCGAAAGCGTGCTGATCGAAGGGGGAAGTGCCAATGTCATGCTGGCCAAACTTCTCGGTGAGCGCGGAGATGTGGCCATCATCACGCCAAGCTCATTTATCGCCCATGAACTGCGCGAGATGCGAAATGAAGTCATTTTGCTGGGCGGCCAATACCAGCCATCGAGTGAAAGCCTGGTGGGTCCGTTGACGCGCTTATGTATCCAGCATGTCCACTTCAGCAAGGCATTCATCGGCGTCGATGGCTTTCATATCGACACTGGTTTTACTAACCGCAACATGATGCGGGCTGATGTGGCCAATGCCATCCTCGCCAAAGGACAGACCAATATTGTGCTGACGGACTCGACCAAGTTTGGACGCGTTCATCCTGGTGCAATCGGTCCCTCCTCGCGAATCCAGAAGGTCATCACCGATGATCATCTACCTGCCAGCGACGAACAGTGGTTACGTCAGCAGGGTATCGACTTGGTGAAAGTAGGACGGTAAACCGTCAACAGTTTGCGGTGGACAAAAAAAGGCCTGGCGCTTATTCCATGTGCCAGGCTCAGGGGAAGGGGCTCTTGAGGAGCCCGAAGCTGAAATCTCGCTGCCCTTGTACGCAACTCTGTATTAACTCTAGTCGCTGTTTTTTTGTTCGCCAGTGCGAGATGAATTTTAGTTTGGTTGTTTGCTGTGTCGCTTCAGGGTTATGGTAGCGACCCGGCTTACGGAGAAATAAATAGATGTCGAAAAAAGCGCTGTACGACTCGCTTGTTGCGCAAATTCAGGGGTTGACTGAGGGTGAACCCGATCTGGTCGCCAATCTGTCTAATGTATCTGCCGCCATCAATTTGAATCTGAGTGATTTGAATTGGGCTGGCTTCTATCTGATGCGGGCGGGCGAGTTGGTCCTTGGTCCGTTCCAGGGTAAGCCGGCCTGCATTCGTATCCCGGTAGGGAAAGGGGTCTGCGGGACGGCGGTAGCGACTGGCGTAACGCAACGGGTTGAGGATGTACATGCCTTCCCTGGACACATCGCCTGCGATGGTGCCAGTAACTCCGAAATCGTGGTACCTGTTCGCGTTCAGGGCGAAGTTGTCGCGGTGCTGGACTTGGATAGCCCGCTTTTTGCGCGGTTTGACGCAGAAGATCAAGAAGGATTGGAACGCGTCGTTGCCGTGCTGGAAAATTTCGACTGGAATCGGTAACGTACTCGCAATCGTACGGGGCATCCTTATAATAGTTTGTTGATTTGATTCGGGGCAGCGGCCCTCCAGAACCAAGGTTTTACATGGAAAACAACGAAAAATTTACCAGCAGCAAAGAATTGATTGCCTTCCTGTGCCAGCAATTTCCGGCCTGTTTTATCGCTGAGGGGGAAGCCAAGCCCCTGAAGATCGGTATCTTTCAGGACCTGGCAACTCGCCTGGCCGGTGATGAGCGTGTTTCGCGCACCCTGTTGCGCTCTGCCCTGCGGCAGTACACCTCCAGTTGGCGGTATCTGCACGGCGTCAAGGCCGGTGCAATTCGCGTCGACTTAGATGGCAATCCCGCCGGCGAACTGACCGAGGAGCATGTGACCCATGCTCGTCAGGCGTTGAAGGATAGCAAGGACAAGGTGTTTGCCTCTCGTCGTCGCCCTGAGGCCGACAAGGCCGCTCGCCCGCGCAAGCCTGCACGTCCGAAAATTGACCCCTCCAAGCTGGTGAATGGTCAAAAAGTCAAAGTCGTTGTCGGTAAGGCACCTGTCCCAGCCACCGTTCGTGAAGTAGCTCGTGATGACATTCAGGTCGAACTGGCTACCGGTATGGTGGTACGCGTCAAGGCAGATCGCCTTATTCTTCAGGAGTGATGTGTTGAGAAATCCTCTGATCCGCGTCTCGGTACTGGCGCTGGCGCTGGTACATTCGGGCTGGAGTCTGGCCGTTGCGCCTGCCGTACCAGCCAGTGCATTGCCTACCCTCAAGCAGGAAGAGCAGCACGCCACGGCCAGTAAGCGTATTGCCCGTTTTTTTACGCATAGCCATTACAAGCGGATTGCTCTGGATGATGCGTTTGCCGGCAATGTCTTTGACATGTATCTCAACTCGCTTGATTACAGCCGCAACCTGTAGGAATCGCTTAAGCGATTG
>JAYROM010000162.1:0-5488 GCA_041911695.1 Aeromonadaceae bacterium | reverse complement strand
GGTATTGATGCCCGCGCTCGCCGCGCCTATCCGGCACATCTGTCCGGCGGCCAGCAGCAGCGCGTGTCGATTGCCCGTGCATTGGCGATGGAGCCGGAGGTCTTGCTGTTTGATGAGCCGACCTCGGCACTCGATCCCGAGCTGGTCGGCGAAGTGCTGAAAATCATGCAGCAACTGGCCGAGGAGGGCACCACCATGATCGTGGTGACCCATGAAATGGAGTTCGCCCGCCATGTCTCTAACCAGGTGATGTTCCTGCATCAGGGGCTGGTGGAGGAGCAGGGGCATCCGGATCAACTGTTCGGCAATCCGCAAAGCGAGCGCCTGCGCCAGTTTCTCTCCGGCTCGCTCAAATAACGCAGACAAGGACGCCCGATGCAACCTTTAAGCACAATTGGCGTGATCGGTGTCGGTCATGTCGGCGCGCATGTCGCCAGCCAGCTGATCAGCCGTCAGGTGTGTGATCAGCTGATTCTGCTCGATAGCGATACGGCCAAACTGGCCGCCCAGGCGCAGGATCTGGCCGACAGTGCTGCTTTCACCCGGCAGACGGTACGGGTCAAGGCCGGCAGCTATGCCGACCTGGCTGATGCCGACCTGATCGTGGTGAGCGCCAGTGGCCCGCTGTTTCGCGAAGACCGCCTGGAGGAGCTGGCTGACAACCTGCTGGTGATGGACGAGATCATCGCCGGGCTCAAGGCCATCCATTATCGCGGCCTGCTGATTGCCATCACCAATCCGTGCGATGTCATCGCCCGCTATCTGGCCGAGCACAGCGGTTGTACCGTGATTGGCACCGGCACCTTGCTCGACTCGGCGCGTTTTCGCGCCGCACTGGCGCGCGAGACCGGGGTGGCGGTGCAGAGTATCCAGGCCTATTGCCTCGGCGAACATGGTGACAGCCAGGTACTGGCCTGGAGCCGGGTTAGCCTGATGGGCCTACCGCTGGCTGAACTGGCTGTGCAGGATCCACCGCGCTTCGGGCAACTTGACCGGGCGGCGATCACCCGCGAGGTAGTGGGCGCCGGGTGGCAGATTGTGCTGGGCAAAGGGGCCACCGAGTTTGGTATCGGTGCCGCCACCGCCGAACTGGCGTTGGCCATTTTGCATGATGAGCAGCGTATTCTGCCCTGCTCGGTGGCGTTGCCGGGCGCCGAGGGCGAGTCACCCGTCTATGCCAGCGTCCCCTGTCTTATTGGCCGACAAGGGCTGGTGCAGATCCTGCCGCTGGCGCTGGACGGCGCAGAACAACAGGCGTTTGCCGCCAGCTGCGCACGGTTGCGCAGTGTCTATCCATCAATGCCGAACCACAACCGGGAGTCGTGATGTCACATCTTCTTACCTTTCCTGCCCACGTGGTGCGCGGGGCTGAGGCCGCGCAGCAGCTGGCGCCGATCCTTCATCGTTTGGGTGGTCGGGTGTTTGTGCTTGGTGGCCGCAAGGCGTTGTCGGCGGCCAACACACTACTCGATCAGCAACTGGGAGATATGCAGGTGGTCGGGCGGGCGCTCTATGGGCAGCAGGTCACTTGGGCTCGCATCCATACCTTGGTGGCGCAGGTCAAAGAGTGTGCAGCCAGTGTGGTGCTGGGCGTTGGCGGCGGCAAGGCGCTGGACACGGCCAAAGCCGTGGCCGAACAGGCCGGGGTCCCGGTAGTGATGCTGCCGACGTTGGCCGCGACCTGTGCGGCGGTCTCGGCGGTGTCGGTGATCTATGACGAGCATGGCCACTATGTCGGCCTCTATAAACTGGCCAAGGCTCCGGATGCGGTGATCCTCGATCCGGCGCTGATTGTCACTGCGCCGGTTCGTTGGTTGGCCGCCGGGCTTGGCGACACGCTGGCCAAACTCTACGAGTACCGTGCCATCTCGGGCGGAGCCCCCGCGTTGAGCGTCAACATGGCCGCCTATCTGAATGGGCAGCTGTGCTATCAACTGATTGAGCGTCACGGCAAGGCGGCCTGTGCCGAGGTGGCGAGTGGGCAACCGGGCTTTGCGCTGGAGCAGGTGATGGATGCCATCTTCCTGTATGCCGGGCTGACCTCGATCATGGGGGTAGGGGATCATGTCGCCGCAGCGCATGCCATTTTTGATGGCTTTACCGTACTGGAAAAGACCCGTCATTTCGGTCATGGCTTGTTGGTCGGCTTTGGCAATCTGTGCCTTCTGGCGTTGGAAGGGCGTAGCGATGCCGAGATCTGTGCAGCCATCGCACTGGCACAGGACTGTCAGGTGCCGGTTTCATTGGATGACATCGCACCGCTGGATGCGGAGGAATTGCGTCAGGTAGCGGAAGCGGCCTGTGCGACGCCAGACATGGCCAATATGCCCGTGCCCGTCACTGTCGAGGCGGTGCTGGCGGCGATGCAGCGCGTCAGCGCGCTGGCACGGCGTCAATAAACCAGTGGGTCAGGGTTTGTAACAGCCCCTGCTTGTTGCTGGCCGGACGGTGCAGCAGGTAATAGGCAGCACCGGTCGCCACCGGCTCGGCGAACGGCTGAACCAGTCGGCCCATCCGCACATCCTCGGCGACCAGTAACTCGTCGGCCATCGCCACGCCGAAACCCTGGATCGCAGCGCTGATGGCCAGATCCATGGTGTCAAAGTGTTGATGCTTGCGCTGTTCAACCCGCTCCCGGCCGGTGCAATGGAGCCAATACTGCCAGTCACGTCGATCACGGGTTGGATGCAGCAGGGTCTGGCTACACACCGCCTCGATGGTCGGCTGCGATCCTAGCCGCTCGCACAGCGATGGCGCCAACACGGGCACCAGTCGCTCATCAAACAGGCGGATACTGCCGGCCGGCGGCTCGCCATCGGCGACAAAGATCACCGCCGCATCAAATGGCTCGTTCTTGAAGTCGATGCTGTGGCCGGTGGTCGTGGTCAAGGCCACCTCCAGCTCGGGGTGCGCCTCCTCCAGATGCATCAGTTGCGGGACCAACCAGCGCATGGCGCAGGTCGGCGCCTTGAGCGTCAACGAGCCATTTTCCAGCGTCGCGCGCTGGGTGGCGCGAAGCAGTTGATCAAAGGCGCCCTCCACCTCGGGCAGCAAATCGCGACCCCGCTCGGTCAGGTTCAGCCCCCGCGCATGGCGCTGAAACAGTGCAAAACCAAGAAACGCCTCCAGCGCGGCGATCTGGCGACTCACTGCCCCCTGGGTCACACACAACTGCTCCGCCGCACGCGTCAGATTCAGACAGCGCGCGGTGATCACAAATGCGTGCAGGGCATTCAGCGGGGGAAGGCGTTTACTCATCAGATTCCTAGCTATGCGTTTTTCTCATAGCCGATTATGGCAAGGAAGCGCTAGGGAGTTCAATGGATGGATTGAGGGGGGCGACAAGCTGGTTTCGTCACCGGCGTTCGTGATCGACTTGTTATTGGCTCGCGGTAATCCACCGGGCTGCGTGCCACAGGAATATCGAGGTTGTCATGTGGCTGCGTTATGCTGCAGTTCACGCATTGCTTAGGTTGTGCAACCGATGACACATTCCTCTTCTACTGATCGGCACCCGTGGTCGGTGTTCCTGATCTTCCTGCGTCTGGGACTGACCTCATTTGGTGGTCCGGTGGCGCATCTGGCCTATTTCCGGCAGGAGTTTGTCAGCCGGCGACAATGGCTGACCGAACAGCACTATGCCGAGCTGGTAGCGCTAAGTCAGTTCTTGCCGGGGCCGGCCAGCAGTCAGGTCGGGATGGGATTAGGTTTGATGCGCGCCGGCTATGCGGGGGCTGCTGCCGCCTGGCTGGGGTTTACCATACCCTCGGCACTGATGCTGATCCTGTTTGCCGCGGGATTACACTGGCAGGGTGGGGTGATTGCCTCAGGATTGCTGCACGGACTAAAAGTGGTTGCGGTGGCCGTGGTGGCACAAGCGGTCTGGGGCATGGCGCGCCAGTTGTGCACGGATGTGACGCGATTAAGCATGATGGTCTTTGCAGCCTGCACGGTACTACTTTGGCCCTCGGTATATGGACAACTGGGCGTGATGCTGGCTGCGGCACTGACAGGCATACGCTGGTGTCCGGTTCCCTCCGACCGTGCTCATGCCCCATTACCGCTGCGTCATGGTCGGTCCGGCGGCATTGTATGGCTGGCGCTGTTTGTGGTGTTGCTGCTCTGGCTACCGTTATTGGCCAGTCATGCGCCGTCCATGCTGCTGCGGCAGATAGATGCTTTTTATCGTGCCGGTGCCTTGGTGTTCGGTGGCGGGCATGTCGTGCTGCCGTTATTGCAGGCGGCGGTGGTGCCGTCTGGCTGGGTGAGCGAAAGTACCTTTCTGGCCGGGTACGGTGCCGCGCAGGCGGTACCCGGGCCACTGTTTACCTTCGCGGCGTTTCTCGGCGCGGCAACCCCGGGAGAGGCTGGCGGGTTGACCGGCGGTTTGGTTTGTCTGCTGGCGATATTTGCCCCCTCCTTTTTACTGGTGGCGGGTGCATTACCCTTCTGGAACAGTCTGCGCGGTTATCGCCGGATACAGGCCGCACTGGCCGGGATCAATGCGGCGGTCGTCGGCGTGCTCCTGGCGGCGCTGTACCAACCGGTAGCGACCAATGCGCTCCAGACACCGGCCGATGCCGGGCTGGCCTTGCTCGCCTGGTTAGCGCTCATGATCTGGCGCTTACCGCCCTGGCTGGTGGTCGCCGGCTGTGGTGGCATCGGCTGGGGGGCTAGTCTGCTCATGGCGTGGTTGCAATGAGTTGAAACCTTGTCGGGGCGCTCATCAGCCCCTCATGCTGCCGTTAGACCCACGCATCGCCCAGCGCTTCGGCCTGTTGCAGGACCGTCTGCACCGCCTCTTCCTGGTTGTCTGGCGGATACTTGTATTTACGCAGGATGCGTTTGACCATCAGCCGTAATTTGGCGCGCACGCTTTCGCGCGCCGACCAGTCGACGCTGATGTTCTTGCGCAGGTTGTCGGTGAGCTCATGCGCGATTTTGCGCAGCGTCTCGTCACCGAGCTCGAGTACGGCCGAGGCGTTGTTGGCGAGGGCGTCGTAGAACTTTACCTCATCGTCTGATAGTCCCAGTGCGGCACCGCGCTCGGCGGCCTCGCGGAACTTCTTGGCCATCTGCACCAGCTCTTCCATCACCTGCGCGGTCTCGATGCTGCGGTTCTGGTAGCGCTTGACCACATCACCAAGCATCTCGGAGAACTTGCGCTGCTGCACGATATTGCTGGCAAAGCGACTCTTGATCTCGCCCTCCAGCAGACGCTCCAGCAACTCGACCGCCAGGTTTTTCTCCGGCAGGTTGCGCACCTCGGCCAGAAACGCCTCATCCAGCAGGCCGATATTCGGCTTCTCCAGCCCGACCGCCTGGAAGATATCGACCACCTCTTCGGAGACCACTGCCTGATTGATGATCTGGCGAATGGCCGCTTCCCGCGCCTCGTCGGTGCGCTTTTGCTGGCTGATATCGCGTTTGGTCAGGATCACCTTGACGGCCTGCAGGAAGGCCACCTAGTCGCGGACCGCCTTGGCCT
>JAYROM010000161.1:0-38453 GCA_041911695.1 Aeromonadaceae bacterium | reverse complement strand
GTCCACCATCTGGTCTCCACCATCACCGGCGAGCTGGCTGACGGACTGGACGGGCTGGATCTGCTGCGCGCCTGCTTTCCGGGCGGCTCGATCACCGGCGCGCCGAAGATCCGCGCCAGGGAGATCATCGAACAGCTCGAGCCGCACCGGCGCAATGGCTACTGCGGCAGCATCGGCTATGTCAGCGTGCATGGCCGGATGGACACCAGCATCACCATCCGCACCCTGCTGGCAGAGCAGGGCCGGTTGTATGTCTGGGCCGGCGGCGGCATCGTCGCCGACTCGCAGGTCGATGACGAGTATCAGGAGACCTTCCACAAGCTAGGGCGCATCCTGCCGGTGCTGGGCAAGGTACAGCCATGAGCAGTGCATCAATGAGACGCTCGCAACCGCACCCGACGCCCGTGCCCGCCGCGCTGCAGGCGCTTCTGACCCGGTTTCAACTCAGCGCGCCGCCCTTGGGCGAACAGTTGCCGGGCGAGCTACTACCAAGAGAGACATCGGCTGCCGGCTGGCGCCAGGCCGCGGTGCTGATGCCGATCCTGCCCGCCGCAGACGGCCTGCAACTGCTGCTCACGCGGCGCAGTGATCAGCTGCGCCATCATCCGGGACAGATCAGCTTTCCCGGCGGGCGTTATGACGACACTGACGCCGATCTATGGGCTACCGCGCTACGCGAAAGCTATGAAGAGCTGGCGCTGCCGGCCAGCAAAATCCATCTGCTCGGTCGCTTGCCGGAGCATCGTACGGTCAGCCGTTACCGGGTGACCCCATTTCTGGCCTGGGTCGAGCCGGATGTGGTCCCGCGCCCCGCACCGGACGAGGTGGCAGAGGTGTTTAGCGTGCCGCTGGCTCCGCTGCTGGAGCCCGCCAACTATGGCCAGTGGCCGGTGTTCCGCCACCAGCATTGGCATACCGTGTTCGGTCTGACCTGCCAGCAGCGCCTGATCTGGGGGGCTACCGCGCGCATGCTCTGGCAACTGGCCTGCCAGCTGCAGGGGCCCGCAGCAATTGTGAACAAACAAAATATCCGGCACGGAATTTGATTGCGGGATTTGTGGTTACGGATAAGCTTTGCCACAAAACATCCCACTATTATTGAGGCTGTAGACCGGTATCCCTGCCGGTGACGAGCCGGAGCACATCATGCTGTCTATCTTTGACCTGTTCAAAGTCGGGATTGGTCCCTCTTCGTCACACACGGTCGGCCCCATGCTGGCGGCCCGCCATTTCGTGCACGCCCTGCAGCAGCAGGATCAGTTGTCACGGGTATGCGCCATCACGGTGACCCTGCATGGATCATTAGCCCTGACCGGGCGCGGCCACCATACCGATCTGGCTATCTGGCTCGGACTGGCGGGCGAGTTGCCGGAGAGCGTCGATGTCGACAGCATTCCGGCACGACTGACCGCCTGGCAGAATGGCACGCCACTGCCGTTGGCCGGCGAGCAGCCGCTGCCATTTAGCGCGATTCAACTGGTGTTTGACCCGCAACCCCTGCCCCGTCACGAAAACGGTATGACCCTGCAGGCCCGTCTGACCAATGGCGCGGAGGTCTGTGAAACCTGGTATTCGCTGGGCGGCGGCTTTATTGCCCGCGACGAGGAGCTGGCCGGCGGGATCAGCCAGGCGATCACCGCCGTGACCTTCCCGTTTCACTCCGCCGACAGCCTGCTCGAGCAGTGCCATGCCCAGGAGATCTCGATTGCCGCGCTGATGCTGCGCAATGAGCAGGCCTGGCGTGAAGAGCGCGCCGTGCGTCAGCGCTGCCTGCAACTGTGGCAGGTGATGCAGGCGGCGATCCGTCGCGGCTGCGAGCGCGAGGGGTTGCTCGCCGGCCCGTTGCGCGTGCCGCGCCGTGCCGCGGCCCTGTATCGCCAGTTAAATAGCCAGCATGCCCTCTCCCGCGACCCGATGCTGGTGATTGACTGGGTCAACACCTTCGCGTTGGCAGTGAGTGAAGAGAACGCTGCCGGTGGGCGCATCGTCACCGCACCGACCAATGGCGCTGCCGGGATCATCCCCGCCGTCCTCGCCTATTACGACCGTTTTGTGCAGCCAGTGGATGAAGAGGCGGCGACCCACTTCCTGCTCACCGCCGGAGCGATTGGTCTGCTCTACAAGATGAACGCCTCGCTCTCCGGCGCCGAAGTCGGCTGCCAGGGCGAGGTCGGTGTCGCCTGCTCGATGGCGGCGGCAGGGCTGACCGGCCTGATGGGCGGTAGCCCGGAGCAGGTCTGTCAGGCCGCCGAGATCGGCATGGAGCACAATCTGGGGCTGACCTGCGATCCGGTCGGCGGCCAGGTACAGGTGCCATGCATCGAGCGCAATGCCATCGCTGCGGTCAAATCGATCAACGCCTCGCGGATGGCGCTACGCCGCACCAGCAAGGCGCGGGTGTCGCTGGATAAGGTGATCGAGACCATGTATGCCACCGGCAAGGATATGGATGCCCGCTACCGCGAAACCTCGCGCGGCGGACTGGCGATCCGCGTCGCCCAGTGCGACTAATCCACCCGGATTCTGATGCGGTCAATCTGGCTGCGCAGTGCGGCAGCTGATAACACAACGCCGGGATACCCCGGCGTTGTCGTGCTTGATCGCAGTTCGTTACCGCTCCGCTAGCGCACCGGCAGCTCTACGTCACTGAACAGCATATCGACGTCATATTGGGTCTTCATGGTCAGCGCCTTGTCGACCATGTCGCGGGTCAGATGTGGCGCAAACAGGCTCATAAAGTCATACATATAAGCACGCAGGAAGATGCCACGGCGGAAGCAGATCTTGGTGGTGCTGGACTGAAACAGATGGCGGGCATCCAGCTTGACCAGATCGGTATCCTCTTTCTCATCAATCGCCATACTGGCAATCACCCCGACGCCCAACCCCATACGGACATAGGTCTTGATCACGTCGGCGTCGATGGCGGTAAACACGATATGCGGCTCCAGCCCAGCACGACTGAACGCTGAGTCCAGTTCAGAACGACCGGTAAACCCGAAGGTGTAGGTGACCAGCGGGAACCGCGCCAGATCCTCGATATCGACCCGTTCCAGCGCTTCGAGTGGATGGCCCTTGGGCACCAGCAGGCAACGCGTCCAGTGGTAACAGGGCAGCATCACCAGATCCTGATACAGATGCAGCGCTTCGGTGGCAATCGCGAAATCGGAGATCCCCTTGGCCACCGACTCGCTGAGCTGGCTGGGTGACCCCTGGTGCATATGCAACGACACCCGCGGATAGCGTTTGACGAACTGGCGTACCACATCCGGCAACGCATAACGCGCCTGGGTGTGAGTGGTAGAGATATTCAACGAGCCCTGATCCGGATGCGTGTACTGGCTGGCGACCGAGCGAATGCTCTCCACCTTGGACAGGATCTCCTGCGCAATACGCAGTACATCGCGCCCGGCTGGCGTGACTTGCGTCAGGTGTTTGCCACTTCGCTCGAAGATCTGGATCCCCAGCTCATCCTCCAACATGCGAACCTGCTTGCTGATCCCAGGTTGCGAGGTGTAGAGACTTTCCGCCGTGGCGGAGACATTCAGGCTGTGATTGGCGACTTCGACAATGTAGCGCAGCTGCTGCAGTTTCATATCGTTCCAGAATAATGGGACTTGTATTTATCAGTTACAGTTTATACCAGACATATCTTTTACGCGGATCATTTACGTACCCCCCGGCCGCAGCCCGGTCATCCGGGATGTGATCCAGCCGTAAACTGTGGAGCCGCCCCTACCTGATTACCCATTGCTGTAGTAGGATCAAAGGACTGGGCAATTCCTGAACGTTAAAGAGGCTCCGACGTCATGGTTTTAACACTGGTGCTTTGCGCCATTGGCATCCTGCTATTGCTGGTCATTGCCTACAACATGATCCAGCAGTACAAGCAGAAGCAGGAGTCAGATCGCCGCCTCACCCTCTCGCGCCAAAAGCATATTATTGATGAGGCCGATGAGCTGTTGCTCAATGCCGGCCGCCTGCCTTATACCAAGACCTTGATGCTGCTGCTGCAGAATCGAATCCTGGATGCGCTACGTATTGTGGCCCAGGCCAATCCGTCACTGACCTCGGTGCAACAACGCATCCAGGACATCACGGCACAGATTAATTATGTGCAGGCCAACTACCAAAACAACGAAGAGAGCGTGTTCCGTACGCCAGACAGTGACCGGCAGGCGCTGCAGATGTTGCAGCTGGTCAAGAAGATCCGCACCGTGGTGCGCATTGAACACAACAAGGGCAAGATCGACCCGCAAGCCTTTGTCGCAGAAGATCGCCGGTTGGAGTTGTTGCTGCTTAAAGTCAATATCGCCAACCTGATGCAACGCGCGCTCGATGCCCGCGTCAACCGCCAGTTTGGCTCAGCCAAGCAGATGCTGAATAAGGGGATCGCCACCTTGGCGGCCATCCACGACAAGGATGCCTGGCTGATTACCCGCGAAGATGATATGCGCACCAGCCTGCGTGAAATCAGCGAGCAGCTGGAGCAGGCCAACCAAAAAGAGCTTATTCAGATGCAAGAGAAGAAAGACGATCTGGATGTGCTGTTCCAACCCAAACGCAAGTGGTAAGCCGTCTTCAGATAGCAAAAAACCCCGCGCCTGCGGGGTTTTGTATTTTAGCGGCATGGCAAGCGCTGCCCCTGCCAAGGTGACCGTCATCGACTCAGTGGCCGCGGGCCAGACATTGCGCATGGCGGCCATCCACGCGCTGGGCAAACCAGGCAGTGGTTAGCTGACGCGTGATCTTCGGGCTCTCCAGCTTGATGCCAGGCAGCATCTCACGTGGCAGACTACGGCCGGCGCGCTGCTCGGCCAGTGCATAGACGCGGCGATATAGCGGGGTAGTTTCCAGCTCCTTGGTCTGCCCTTTCTTCAGCGCACTGCGAATATCGCCGTTATCCAGATCCAGCTTGCCGGCGATGCCCTGCAAGGCGCGCTCAGTGGCGCTGGCCTCGTCGCTGTCGTACTGGATCAGATCGCCGTCCAGCGCGAGGCGAGCACCGGTCAGACGGTTGATGGCAGACTGGAATGCGGCATTGCGACTGGCATACCAACCGGCATTGAAGTCGGCAAACCGGTACAGCGGCCGGCTGTAATCTACCGGGTAGTTAAGCAGATGGTAGGTGCCGTAGTAGATCCCACCGCGACGGGTAAACACCTCATTGCGTACCGTGGTCGGCACCGGATACGGGTAACCATCACGATGCGCCTCGGCAAAGGCGATACTGACCTGCATCGGCCCACCGGTATGCACCGGATTAAGGCGGCCGAACAGCTTCTGGCCCATCGGCACCATGCCGATCATATCGTCGAAGATTTCACTCAATTCGCGCTCGGTACGCACCTTGTCGAGGCGCTCACTATAGCTCTTGCCATTCGGTGATTTGACCAACAAGGCGGCATGCACCAGCATCGGTGGGACCATCATGTTCTTGGCGCGCCGGTCAATCTCGTTCCAGGCAATGGTTGGCAAGCCGGGCACCGCCGGATCACCATGCAGCCCGGACTCCTGTTCAGCCACCGCGAGCACGGCGCAGATATTATCCGGGTTCAGCGCCAAGCGCTGGGTGCTGAAGGCGGTAGCAATCTCCTTGGCCCAACCGCGAGCATCCCGCGTGCCGGCGGGCAGATAACGCATCACCTGCTCCTCCGGGCTCAAGACCGGGGCGGCTTTCTGACCTGCGTTGCCAAATATCGACGAGGCCTTGCCGCCGGTATGACTACCGGACGCACCACCGCGCGAGGTGGTGGTGCCTGATGGCCCGGTGGTCGTGGTACAACCGGCCAGCGCCAAAGCGACCACGGCCAGCCAGTGCCAGCGCGAACGGCGTGGCATGGCCGGACACACAACCGGAGAAGAGATGCTTAACGTCATGAGATTCCTGAGTAGAGACAATTTACCGTTATGCTGTTCGGGACAGTTCGGTAAGACGAAAGATGCACTATCAATAACACAGACCCGGCAGACGACAAAACGTGTCAGGCGGTTCGCTTAGCCACGGTTGAGATTGGCGCGCCAGAATGCAACAGGGCGCCTGATTGGCGCCCTGTTGTCCGCGGCAAAGCCTGCATCCTGACCGCGATCAGGCGTTAGCCTGAGCCGGCTCATGATGAACTCGCAGCGCCTCACCAGGTTGGCCTACCCGCAGGAAGAACACGGGCAATACCAGCGCCGCCATCGCCCAGAAGGTGGCCCCAGCATAGTGCTGATACCCCACCCCAGCGGCCATGGTCAGCAGCGCGGTGATGATCCCGGTTGGCAAGGCGGCATACAGCGTCTGTGCCGGGATCACATACTCAGCCGGCAGGTTGCGAGTGATATAACGGATCGCCGCCAGATGACTCACACAGAAAGTAACACTGTGCAGCAACTGCGCCAGCGCCAGAATGCGCCAATCGGTGGTCAGCGCGAGGGCGGACCAACGCACCAGACAGCCAATCGCACCGATGTAGAACATCTGTTGGTAACTGACGTTACGCAGCAAGCGCTTGCTGGCAGCAAACATGCAAATTTCCGCCATCACGCCCAGCGCCCACAGGTAGCCGATCTCGTTTTCCATCAGGCCACCGTGCTCTTTCCAGTGCAGCGTGCTGAAGCTGTAGTAGGCAGCATGACTGCCCTGCAGCAGCGACTCTACCAGCATCAGGCAGAGGAATGGACGGTCGCGCAGCAGCGGCATAAAGCCACTCTTCTGCCGACTGGCCACATGGGTATCCTGCGGAGCTGGCGCCATCGGCATCCAGGTGAACAGGAACAGCAGCACCAGACCAATCAAGATGGTATATAGCACCCACTCCGAGCCCAAGCGATGCACCAGCGCCCCGACCAGGGTTGAGCCAAGGATAAAGGCAGCTGAGCCCCACAGACGGACTCGACCATAGTCGAGCTTGACCTGCAGCACCATGCGCGCGGCCAGCCCTTCAGACAACGGCAATAGGGTCGGATAGATAAAGTTGGCCGCCAGCATCAGCAGTAGCAGCGGCATAAACGAGTGGGTCCAGTAGAACAGGGCAAAGCCGCCGATACTGAGCAGCGCAATCCAGCGGCAGGCCGGCATCAACCGGCTGGCGCGGTTCACCTGTCCCATGATCACCAGGTTACCGGCAAAACGAATTGCCAGCCCCAGACCGATCAACAGACCAATCTGATCGGCGGAGATCCCGCGCGATGACAGCCATAGCGACCAAAACGGGATATAAGCCCCGTAGGTGAAATAGATGCCGATATAAAAGACGGATAGCCACGCAAAAGGACGCATAAACACTTCCTTGTCAAATCAAGGGCGCAGAGGATAGCAAAATCCCGCGCCCCTGTCAGACCAATATGCGTCCCAGATCACACTTTATCGAGTGATGAACCCCTGGGCATGCAAAAAGCCCAGCATGAACGGCCGGCTCTCCTTGCTTAAGATCGCGCGCACCTGGCCGCTCCAATCCTGATCTTTGGTGTGGCTGCTGCGCGAGGCATAGTACTGACGCATGGTGGCGTCATACTCCGCCAACGCCGCCTGATCCAATTGATGCGGATAACGGTTCTCATGCACCAGCATTGACAGCGGTAGACGCGGCTTCTGCTGGCTGGGGTGCGCCGGCCAACCCAGACACATCCCGAACAACGGCAACACATGCCGAGGCAAGTCCAACAACGCCGTCACCTCCGCCGGATGGTTACGCAGACCGCCGATATAGACGCCCCCCAATCCCAGCGACTCGGCAGCAACCAGCGCGTTTTGGGCCATCAGGGCCGCATCCACCGTCCCCGTCAACAACTGTTCGGCGAAGCCAAGTTTGGCATCCGGTGCGACCTGTTGGTTACGATAAAAATCTGCGCAGAACACCCAGAACTCTGCCGACTGGGCAACATGCGCCTGATCCCCGCACAGCGGCACCAACTGGGCACGCACTGCCGGATCGGTGACTCGAATGATCGACGCCAGCTGCAAGAAGGTCGAACTCGAGGCTTGCCGTGCCGCCAGCAAAATGGCGGTGCGTTGTTCGTCGGTCAACGGTTGATCGGTAAAATGGCGAACCGATGCATGCCCCTGCAAGGTTTCAATGGTTTGATTCATAACGGTCTCCTGTGATCTGGGTCAGACTATACCAGCCTCCTCGTCCCTCTTCTGCCCTGACGATGTGAGCCATTTCATATATTGCCAAATGGGCCTGTTGACAGCGCCAGTTCACGTCCCCATGACTTGAGCGACTTGCAAACGTGAAAATCCCGATATACTTGTTGCAATGATGTCATGGCAAGCGTGGTCCTCACTGTGAATATATTGATTTGTGACGATTCGGCCTTTGCCCGTAAACAGATGGCACGTGCACTGCCAGAAGACTGGCCGGTTACGGTGCATTTTGCCGAAAACGGCCAGCAAGGGGTCGAGGCGATCCTCTGCGGACATGGCGATCTGGTTTTTCTCGATCTGACCATGCCGGTGATGGACGGCTATCAAGTACTGCAAACCCTGCGCGATGAGCATATCCGCAGCAAGGTGATTGTCGTCTCTGGCGACATCCAACCCGCCGCCCGCACGCAGGTGCTGGAGATGGGGGCGATCGATTTCATCAAGAAACCCTGTACCAGTGAGCAGATTGCCGATCTTCTGCTGCGGCTTGGCATTTACCGCCCAGGTCTCATCACCGATCAGCCGGATCGCGGTGGGGTCAATCTGAGTGTCGAGGTTCGTGACGTTTATCAGGAGCTGGCCAACGTGGCGATGGGCCAGGCGGCCGATTTGCTGGCGCGGATGCTGGGCGGCTTTGTCATCCTGCCGATCCCCAACGTCAACGTGCTGGAGGTCGGCGAGTTGCATATGGCACTGAACTCGGCGACTGGTACCGATACGCTGTCTGCGGTGTGTCAGGGGTTCATTGGTGCCGGTATTGCCGGTGAGGCGTTGCTGCTGTTCCACGACTCGAGTTTTCAGGATTTGGCACGCCTGATGAAGTTCAAGGGTGACCTCGACCGGACCGCAGAGCTTGAGTTGCTGATGGACCTGTCCAATGTGCTGATTGGCGCTTTTTTGCGTGGCTTCGCCACCCAACTGGATACCCCTTTCAGTCAGGCGCATCCGACCGTCCTCGGCCAGCATCGTCCGGTGGAAGAGTTGGTGCAGGCCAACCGCCATCGCTGGAAGCGAACCCTGGCCATCGAGATCAACTACAAGGTGCGCGACCATGAGGTGCAGTGTGATCTGCTGTTACTGTTCACCGAAGACTCCATCCGCTTCATGAACAACAAGATCGAACACCTGCTGTAAGGAGGCACGATGGAAATCCGCGAACTGCATTGGTTAATCACCATCGTCCAGAATCTTGAGGTCGGTCTGGTGATCCTGGATGAGGAGAACCGCATCCAGGTCTGGAACGGCTTTATGGAGAGTCATAGCGGCCAACTGAGTCATGAGGTCAAGGATCAGAACCTGTTTATCCGCTTCCCTGAACTCGATAGTGCTTGGCTGACCCGTAAGCTGGAGATGGTCCGCACGTTGAACAGCAAGGCGTTTATCAGTTGGGAACAACGCCCCTGGCTGTTTCGTTTCTCCAACTATCGCCCCATCACTGGCACCGCCGATCACATGTATCAGAACGTCACCATCATGCCGCTGGCCGACTTTACCGGTACGATCCGGCATATGGCGATTCTTATCTATGATGTCACGGATCAGGCGATGGCGAGACTGGCCGAAGAGGCACGTTAAAGCCGAAGAGACACCTTAAAAGAGGATCGGGAGCGCGGATTCAAGCAGAAACCCATAAGGTTGGGCAGCTCCAGGAGACTTGACTCACTGACGGGGCGTAGCGGCGTAACAACGATATTGAATGGCGGGGGTTCCGTCCCCCGTTAACAGCTCGCCTCAGGCGGCCGCGCGTACTTGCTGCAGCAGTCGCTGCCACATGGTTTCGACCAGTTTCTGATCGTTGTCGTTCAGCTCACCCTGCAAGCACGCCTGCTGCAGACCGGAACGGACCTGCATCTCAACATCGCGAACCAGGGTTCGTCCCTGGATTTCGCACTGGGCGACCGCCAGAGAGATATGGCCACGCAGATATCCGCTGGCAAACAGCTCATCGTCAGAGCCATCCGCCACCAACGTATCAATGCACGCTAACAGTTGTTGTTCAAAATCAAAGATGGTCATCACTCATCATCACTTGTTATCAGCCTGGATAAGGCCCGACTTTACCCTGCCACGCAGATAAGCGCGGCGGCGCAGTGTGCCTTAGGACTGTGCATTTTGCCAGTCATCCAGACACGGGCCCATCACTTTTTGTCATGGTTGTGCGCCATCCGAAACATTGAGTATTCTCACCGGCCTGTTAGACTGGCGCCCGTTGCTCGGGATACTGAGCAGATCGTTGTATTACCTCTATAGGAACGCCCATGTTTGAATGGCTGCTTGAGCCCAGTGCATGGATGGCACTGGCCACCCTGACGTTGCTGGAGATTGTCCTCGGCGTCGACAACATCATCTTTATCTCTATCCTGGTTGGCAGATTGCCCCCCCATCAGCGGCAGAAAGGTCGCGTTTTGGGGCTGGCCGGTGCCATGCTGACTCGCATCCTGTTGCTGTTATCTCTGGCCTGGGTGATGCGACTGACCGCGCCGCTGTTTACCCTGCTGGAGCAGGAGATCTCCGGTCGCGATCTGATCCTGATCATCGGTGGCCTGTTCCTGCTCGCCAAGAGCACGCACGAGATCCACACCAGCCTGGAAGAGGCACAAGAGGAAGAGGATGACACCAAGAAGGTGGTCACCCACGGCTTCCTTGCCACCCTGGTGCAAATTGCGATTCTGGATATCGTGTTCAGTCTCGACTCAGTGATCACCGCCGTCGGCATGGCCAATCATGTCCCGGTCATGATTCTGGCCATCATGTTGGCGGTCGGGGTGATGATGTTTGCCGCCAAACCGATTGGCGACTTTGTCGACACCCACCCGACCATCAAGATGCTGGCGTTATCGTTCCTGATCCTGGTCGGCTTTGCGCTGATTGCCGAAGGCTTCGATCTGCATATTCCGAAGGGCTATATCTACTTCGCGATGGCCTTCTCGCTCGGCGTCGAGATGCTGAATATCCGTCTGCGACCGGCTAAGAAACCGGTCGCCGTGGCGCAGAAGCCCAAAGAGCAGTAAGTGACCAATCAGCGACGAGTGACGAGTGACGAGTAACGAGTAAAGAGACGAGTAAGTTGATAGCAAAACCCCCGCCGCGGCGGGGTTTTGTCTATCTGCGGATCTGACGGATTAGCGCAGTTGCGGGGTCGCCGTCTGCACATGCAGATTTTGCGCACGGTGGCGCAGCAAGTGATCCATCAGCACCAGCGCCAGCATGGCCTCGGCAATCGGCACCGCACGGATGCCAACACAGGGGTCATGCCGACCACGGGTGATCATCTCGGTCGCCGCACCTTCGGTGGTGATGGTCTGCCCCGGCACCGTGATGCTGGAGGTAGGCTTGAGCGCCAGATGGACCAGCAGATCCTGCCCAGAACTGATGCCGCCGAGAATGCCGCCGGCATGGTTGCTGAGAAAACCGTTTGGGGTCAGCTCATCACGATGTTGCGAACCACGCTGCTCGACCACCCCGAATCCGTCGCCGATCTCAACCCCCTTGACCGCATTGATACCCATCATCGCATGGGCAATATCGGCATCCAGGCGATCAAACACCGGCTCGCCCAGACCAACCGGCACCTGCTTGGCTACCACGGTCAGGCGCGCACCAATGGAGTCCCCCTCCTTTTTCAGGTTGCGCATGTATTCATCCAGCGCATCCAGCTGATCCGGATCAGCAAAGAAGAACGGATTGGTGTCGATCACATCACGCTCGAAACGTTGGGCGCGGATCGGGCCGAGCTGGGTCAGGTGAGCATAGATTTCGATACCGTGGTACTCACGCAGGTATTTACGTGCAATCGCCCCGGCGGCCACCCGCATCGCGGTTTCTCGCGCCGACGAGCGGCCGCCGCCACGATAGTCGCGAATGCCATACTTCTGATGGTAGGTGTAATCGGCATGCCCAGGGCGGAACAGATCCTTGATCTCGGAGTAGTCTTTGGAGCGCTGGTCAGTGTTTTCGATCAGCAGGCCAATCGAAGTGCCGGTAGTCTTGCCCTCAAACACCCCGGAGAGAATGCGTACCGTATCGTCTTCGCGACGCTGGGTGGTAAACCGCGAGGTCCCCGGTTTACGCCGGTCCAGATCCGGCTGCAGATCGGCTTCACTCAGTGCCAGTCCGGGCGGGCACCCGTCAACAATGGCGCCCAGGGCCAACCCGTGGCTTTCACCAAAGGTGGAGACCCGGAACAGTTGGCCAATGCTATTCCCTGCCATGCTCAACTCCTGTATTCGGTAAACAGATGCGCCACCGCATCCAACTCGGCTTTGGTCATGACAAACACGCCATGCCCGCCATGTTCAAACTCTACCCAGCGGAACCCCGCCTCTGGGTATTGGGCATCCAGCTCGACACAGCTGTTACCCACTTCGACCACCAGCACACCGTGGTCGTGCAGAAAATCGCCGGCATTCGCCAGAATGCGCTTGGCCAGGATCAGCCCGTCATCCCCGGCGGCCAGTGCCATTTCCGGCTCGTGACGGAACTCATCCGGCAGATCATCCATATCCTCAGCATCCACATACGGCGGATTGGAGACAATCAGATCGTAACGGTCGCCGTGTGGCAGGGCGTTAAACAGATCGGACTGGATCGGGATCACCTGCTGCTCGACGCCGTACATGTCGATATTGATCTGGGTGACATCCAGTGCGTCCGGCGACAGGTCGATGGCATCAACCTCGGCCTCCGGGAAGGCGCGCGCCAGCGCAATGGCGATACAGCCCGAGCCAGTGCACAGATCCATCACCCGTTGCGGCTCAACCGTCAGCCACGGCGCAAAACGCTGGCCAATCAGCTCGCCAATCGGCGAACGCGGCACAATCACCCGCTCGTCGATATAGAATTCCAGCCCGCAGAACCAGGCCTTGTTGGTCAGATACGGCGCCGGGATACGCTCTTCGACACGGCGGTTGACCAGCTCAACAATCAGCTGCCGCTCACGACCGGTCAGGCGGGCAGTACTGATCTCGTCACTCAGATAAGGCGGCAGATGCAGGGTCGGCAGGATCAGCTGGACGGCTTCGTCCCACGCGTTGTCCGTACCGTGACCGTAGAACAGTCCAGCCTGGTTAAAACAGCTGACTGACCAACGCATCAGATCGTTAACGGTACGCAGCTCGTCAACGGCCTCATCGAGAATAAACTTTTCCAATATTGCCTCCCGGTCGAGTAGAATCGGCCTTATCGGACCAAATTGACTACACAGATACCCGAATAATGAAGAAAAACAGTACGCTGGACGACCAGGATCTGGCGCTGTTCCGCGATGCAGTGACCGGTGCCCGGCCGATAAAGCAGGATACCATAAGTCCCGTGCATAGGACGGTCAAGCAGAAAGCGTTGCCGCGCGAAGTCAGGGAAAATCTGGGTGCCAGCCACTTTTTCTCTGACGAATATGTGCCCCATCTGACTCAGGATGGTCCGATGCGGTTTGTGCGCAGCGACATCAGTAGCTATGAGCTGAAAAAGCTGCGCCGAGGGGATTATTACCCGGATATGCTGCTCGATCTGCATGGCCTGACCCAACAGGTAGCCAAGCTGGAAATTGCTGCCCTGCTCGACGCCTGCCGACGCGAACATATCCGTTGTGCCTGTGTGATGCACGGCCACGGTCAGAACATTCTCAAGCAACGCGTACCGTTATGGCTGGCCCAGCATCCGCTAGTCGAAGCCTTCCACCAGGCGCCACGCGAATGGGGTGGCGATGCCGCGCTGCTGGTGCTGATTGAACAGCCGGAAGGCGAAATCCCCTTCTTGCGCTAAAAACGCCAAATCCAGTGTGAATACAGGTGTTTCCCTCTATCTGCTCCGCTGATTGCAGCGCATAATAGAGGCTCCTTTCGCCCCTGCTCGTACACTATGATTCTTGATATTGGCAGCATGCTGCATATGAATGACGTCATGCTGGTGTTTTTCGTCCTGACCTTAGGTCTGGTGCTCGGTAAAATCCGCTTAGGCAGCTTTCAACTGGGGAACACCATCGGTGTGATGGCCAGCGCCCTGTTCTTTGGCCAACTCGGTTATAGCCTCAACTCTGGCGCCGGCAACATCGCCTTCATGCTGTTTATCTTTGCCGTCGGCATTGAGGCCGGCCCGCACTTCTTCAGTGTGTTTTTCCGCGATGGCCTGCGTTATATCAGTCTGGCGCTGGTGATCCTCGGTACGGCAATGGGGCTGACCTGGGTGATGGCCTGGCTGTTTGATCTGGGACCTGGGCTGGCCGCCGGTATTCTGGCCGGCGCGCTAACCTCGACCCCGGCACTGGTCGGCGCCCAGGACAGTCTGCAAAGTGGCTATCTCACCCTGCCACATAATGCCAGTATCAGCGCCCTGCTCGATAACATGAGTGTCGGCTATGCCCTGACCTATATGGTCGGCCTGTTTGGCCTGCTGCTGGTAGTGCGCTATCTGCCCAGTATCTTCCGTGTCAACCTGAGCGAAGCCGCCAACAATCTAGCGCGCGAGCGCGGTCTGACCAACTCACGTAAAACCTACCTGCCGATTATCCGCGGTTATCGCGTCGGCCCGGAGCTGGCCCAATGGCTGGGCGGACGCACCCTGCGCGAGACCGGCATCTATCCGCATACCGGTTGCTATGTCGAGCGTCTGCGTCGTAATGGCATTATTGTTGCGAGCCCGGACGGCAACACCGTGATTCAAGAGGGGGATGATATCGCCCTCTTGGGTTATCCGGAGAGTCATGAAAAGCTCGACTTGAGCTATCGTACCGGCCGCGAGGTGTTTGACCGCGACCTGCTCGACCTGCAGATCGTCACCGAAGAGATCGTGGTCAAGAATGACCATTACGTTGGCAAATACCTCATTGAGCTCGACTTGACCGGCAAGGGCTGCTTCCTCAACCGCATCGTGCGCTCGCAGATTGAGATGCCGTTGGATCGCAACATCATGCTGCAAAAAGGCGATGTCCTGCAGATCAGTGGTGAACGTCATCGTCTAGAGCGTCTGGCCGCGCGCATCGGCTTTATCAGCATTCACAGTCAAACCTCCGACCTCATCGCCTTCTGCGGCTTCTTTATCTGTGGTCTGCTGATCGGCAGCATCTCGCTGGTGCTCGGCCACTTCCAGTTTGGCCTCGGCAACGCGGTTGGTTTGCTGTTTGGCGGTATCCTGATGGGCTACCTCGGCTCCACCCACCCGACCATCGGCTATATCCCGCCTGGGGTATTACGTTTTATCAAGGATCTGGGGCTGACCCTGTTTATGGCCAGTATCGGTTTAAAGGCCGGCGGTGGCCTGTTCAGCCATCTGGCTGACAGCGGTTGGATTGTGCTCTCCACCGGCGCGCTGGTCGCCGTAGTCCCAGTGCTGGTCGGCTACCTGTTTGGCATCCATGTGTTGAAGATGAACCCCGCCCTGCTGCTCGGTGCTATCACCGGCGCCCGCACCTCTGCGCCAGCGATGGAGGTGGTCAACCATCTGGCCAGCAGCTCAGTCCCTGCCCTCGGCTATGCCGGTACCTATGCGGTGGCCAACGTACTGCTGACCCTGGCTGGGGCGCTGATGATCAGTCTGTGGTTCTAGCCGCACTGACAGGCTGCGGCCTACACAGCGGCGTCATGCGCAGTGACCCGCTGCAGCCGCAAGCAGACACAAAAAAACCGGGCAAATGTGGCCCGGTTTTTCTTGGTGGCGCGGCGGGTTAAGCCGCTTTGGACAGTTGGGAAATCGTCGAGTTGACCTCGCTGACTGTGGTTTGATGCAGGCGGTTATGTTTCTCCGGCAACTTCAGTTGCCCCTGCTCAAACTCAAAGCCACCTCGTCCGTGAATATAAAGGCGTCCCTTGAAAAAGGTCTTCACATACTTCGCAACCATCAGCGGAAGATACTTCTTGAAAATTCTCACTGCTTTCTATCCCTTTTTACAACGTGCCATCGTTATTTTAGGCCAATTTTATCCCGATAAGTTCCCCGGGAATGAGAATCGGCGCTGCAATGTCACACAAAAGGAGTGGAATTAACCAAAAGTTACTGCTGGATCACATATGTCAACTAAAGGCGCTGTGGCGTTTGCTGCCAGAGCAGACTACCGCTACCTGCGTTCACTTCGACGCCAGCCATGGCGGAGGTGACGAACATCGGCGGAGTCAATCCCGGACAGAGATCGGCCACCAGATAGCCGACCAGCGGCAGATGGCTGATCACCAGCACCTGCTTGGCATCGCCTTCCAGCGCGCGCAGGTAGTCGCCGACCGGGCCGGCATGACCATGCGGCACCAGATCATGTACCGTTTCCACGATGGCGTCCGCAAAGAGATCCTGCATGCTCTGCCAGGTCTGCTGAGCGCGTAAATAGGGGCTGACCAGCACACGGTCAATCGCTGGGCATTGCGTCAGCATCCACTCGGCCATGGCACGGGACTGCGCCACACCCACCGGAGTCAGCGCACGGCTGGCATCATCATCTGCGCCCAGCACGGCATCACCATGGCGCATCACTACGACTTTCATCGGACTCCAATCCTTTCAGCGGTTGCCGGAAAAAAGCAGTGTACTGGCCGGAGCAGTCGGCCACAATGAAAACATGATGACAAACGGTTTGCGCCAGATTGAACCGGGGTCAATAATGACCTTGCAGATCAATAAAATGAGTCTTCCATGGCTGACCATATCTCGTTTCCGACCGTTGAACATAGCCCCAACGATCACCGCGCCTATCGCTATCTGGTGCTCACCAATCGGCTGCGTGTTCTGCTGATTGAAGATACGCGTTGCGAGAAGTCTGCTGTTGCGCTGGCGGTCAATACCGGGCACTTCCAGGACCCTCCTGCGCGTGAGGGCATGGCCCATTTTCTCGAACATATGCTGTTCCTTGGCACGGCCACCTACCCGCATCCGGGCGAATATCAGGACTTTATCAGCCGGCATGGCGGCAACAATAACGCCTGGACCGGTACCGAATTTACCAACTACTACCTGGACATCCACCACGACGCCTTTGCCGAAGGGCTGCACCGTTTTGCCAGCTTTTTTATCTGTCCCTCGTTTGACGCCTCCCTGGTCGACAAGGAGCGCCATGCCATCGACTCCGAGTTTCGCCTGAAGTTGCAGGACGATGTGCGCCGCACTTATCAGGTGCAAAAAGAGACGGTCAACCCGGCCCATCCGTTTGCCAAATTTTCGGTCGGCAACCTGCAGACCCTACATGATGATGGCGACACCCGATTACGTGACGAGGTAGTGGCCTTCTACCAACAGCAGTACAGTGCCGAACGTATGACGCTGGTGATGCAATCCTCGGCGCCGCTGGCCAAACAGCAGCAGTGGGCCGAACTGTTTTTTACGGCGATCCCCGATCGCGCGTTACCCCCGGTCCAGATCAGTGCACCGCTCTATCGCGCCGAAGATCTCGGGGTGCGGATTGTTATCAAACCGATCAAGGACACCCGCAAGCTGGTGGTCAGCTTCCCGCTGCCCGGGATTGATCATCTCTACCCGCGCAAGCCGCTGACCTTTATCAGCCATCTGATCGGTTATGAAGGCAAAGGCAGTCTGTTTGCCTGGCTACGTCAGCAGGGCTGGATCAACAGCCTGTCGGCCGGCAGTGGCGTCAGCGGCAGCAATTTCAAGGATTACGCCATCAGCTTCGGCTTGACGCCAGAAGGCCTGCATCATGAGGGCAGCATCATCGAGATGCTGTTCGCCTGGCTGGCGCTGATCCGGGAGCAGGGTATTGAGCCGTGGCGCTATGCGGAAAAACGCAAGGTATTGGACGCCCTGTATCACCATCAGGAAGGGGCTCGCCCGCTGGATAATGTCTCGCATCTGGCGGTTAACCTGCACCACTATCTGCCGCAACAGGTGATCAGTGGTGACTTTATGATGGAAGGGCTGGACGAGGCCGAATTGCTCAGCCTGCTCGACCAGATGCGCCCGGATAATATGCGGGTGATGCTGGCCGCCCCCCAGGTTGAGACCGATCGCCAGGCCCACTGGTACGGCACCCCGTATGCCGTGGCCCCGCTCGAGCGCGCCTGGTTACGTCGCTGGCAAACGCCCGCTCGCCCTGAGAGCTTGAGTCTGCCCGAGCCCAACCTGTTTATCTGTGATCGCTTGTCGCCACATCCGGCTCCCCAGCATCACAGCATCCCGCACTGTTTGATCGACCGGCCCGGCTTGCGTGTCTGGCATCTGCATGATGCCGAGTTTGCCGTGCCCAAGGGGTCGTTATTCGTGGCGGTCGACAGCGAACATGCGGTGCGCAGCCCGCGGCATATCGCCCTGATGCGCCTGACCATCGAACTGCTGATCGACCATCTGAACGAGTTGACCTATCCGGCAGAGATTGCCGGTCTCAGTTACGATCTCTATGCCCATCAAGGTGGCTATACCCTGCAACTATTTGGCTTTAGCAGCAAACTACCTCGGTTGCTGGAGTTGATTCTGACCAATCGCACCTTTGGTCATGTTGATCCGACCCGCTTTGCCATTATTCGCCAGCAGTTGCTGGTGAACTGGAAAAACCAGAACAAGGGGCGCCCCATTTCACAACTGTTCTCGCACCTGACCAGTGTGTTGCAACCGAATAATCCGCCGCCTGAGGCGCTGATCCCCTGTCTGGAGGAGGTCACCCTTAACGACTTGCCAGAGTTTGTCCGCTTGCTCTATAAGGCCGTCCATGTCGAGGTGCTGGCGCATGGTGACTGGCTGGAAGAGGACGTGCGTAAAGTGGCCGGACTCATCGAACACGAACTGATGCCGCTAAGTCTGCCCAGCCGCGAAACCCGGCGCCGATTGGTCAATATTCGCGGTCAGGGCACACTGATCTGCGAACGGCACTGCGACCATGACGACTCGGCGTTGCTGGTCTACTATCAGGCACCAGATACCAAGGCGGAAGATATTGCCTACTTCACCATGGCTAACCATCTGCTGGCCTCTCCCTTCTTCCATGAACTGCGCACTCGTCAGCAATTGGGATATGTGGTGGGTACCGGCAACTTGCCGCTGAATCGCTATCCTGGGTTGATTCTCTATGTTCAGTCGCCTGTGGCCGGGCCACGTGCACTGCTGGATGCCATCGAGTTATTTATCGATGACTTCTACCTGCATCTGCTCGAATTGAGCGAGGCGCGCTGGCAAGAGGGGCTACAGGGTCTGATCCATCAATTGCTGGAAAAGGACGCCAACCTGCGCACCCGCAGTCAACGGTTGTGGGTCAGCATCGGCAGTCATGAGTTTACCTTTACCCAGCGTGAACAGGTGGCCCGGGTGCTGCGCGGCATGACCCGGGCACAGATGATCCGCTTCCTGCGCTCGCTGCGTAGCCAGCAGGCTGACCGATTGATCCTGCTGAGCCATGGACATGCCCACCAGGATCAGGAGGGGATTCTGGAAGGACAGTTGATCACCGATCTGCCAACCTTCCAACTGACCTGTCCGGCGTTCAGCAATTTGCCAGCCTAAGGCAACGCGCAGACGCCCGCCGATAGCGTCTCACCCAACAACAACCTGCGCCGCCCTGAAGGCGGCGCAGCGCTGTGCGGTTGAACCTCCCCAGCACTATGCGTGGTCGAGGGGCGTGACCTCGGCCACGGGTGTGGTGGACGGCTGGTGATAGAACCGCTCCCCTGCTGCCGCACGACGCACCAGTCCCGCACATGGCTGATAACGCTCGCCATGACGCGCAGCCAGGCTCTGTAGCGTGGCAACCACCTGCTCAAGCCCCAAGCTGTCCATGTAAAAGAAGGGACCACCGAGAAATGGCGGAAAACCAATGCCGAACACGGCGCCAATATCACCATCCTCAACCGAATGGATCACCCCTTCATCCAGACAACGGACCGCCTCATTCAACATCAACCACAAGCAACGCTCGGCAATCCGTTGCGATCCCAGATGATGTACCGGCGGCACCTGCAACAGATCATATAACCGGCTATTAGCCCGCTTGCGACCGTCTACCGGATAGAGGTAAAACCCCCCGCCACTCTTGCGACCTTTGCGCCCTGCCGCCAGCATTTGCCCTAGCAACGCGGGCGCCGCAAACCGTTCACCATGCGCGGCCTCCATCACCGGGCTGATGTGAGCGGCCACATCCAGCCCCACTTCGTCGAGCAGGGTCAGCGGCCCTACCGGGAAGCCACAACGCACCAGTGCTTCATCAATGTCCTCAATGGTTTCCCCCTCAAACAGGATACGTACCGCTTCGTTCATGTAAGGCGACAAGATGCGATTGACATAGAAACCGGCCACATCACCGACCACAATCGGCGTCTTGCCCTGCCGGCGCGCCAGCGCCACCACGGTCGAGATAACTTGCGCATCGGTACCCGCATGCGGGATCACCTCCACCAGCGGCATGCGTTCAACCGGGCTGAAATAGTGCAGCCCAATAACACGCGATGGCTGCGGGGCGCCCTCTGCCAGGGCGGCAATCGGCAATGATGAGGTGTTGCTGGCAAAGATCAGTGCGGGGTGGCCAACCGCCTGCACCTCGGCAATCATCTGCCGCTTGAGTGCCAGATCCTCAAAAACGGCCTCAATCACCAATGGCAAACTAGCAAATCCACGGTAATCCAGCGTAGTACTCAGTAATGATTGCCGTTGACTCGCAGTCCGCCGATCCAGTTTGTGGCGCCGGATCTGGTTAGCCAACTCGCGGCGAATATGTGCCACCCCGCGTTGCAATGCGGGGTAGCCCGTCTCTTTCAAACGCACCGGGCATTCGGCCTCCATCAGGGTAACCCACGCTATCCCCGCCCCCATTAACCCAGCCCCGAGCACGCCGACCGCCGACACGGGCAATGCTGGCTCATTCGCCGCGATGCCACTCTTTTTCTGTTGGCGAGAGAGGTGGAACAGGTGGCGCATCGCCACCGAGGCAGGTGTTAGCATCAATTCGCCAAAACAACGCGCCTCGCAGGCCAACCCGGCTTGCATCCCCCCCTGCAAACCCGCCTCAACCACCTTCAGCAAGGCAGCAGTAGCCGGGTAGTTGCCGCGGGTCTTGTGCGCCACCTGTTGCCCAGCTCGCCGCAAGACCCAACGCCAGAGGGGCGACAGGCGCGTCAACAGGCGCAAGTACCCATGCGGCGGGGCGGCGGGGACCGCTTTGCCGCGTGCAATCCAGCCACGCGCAGCGATCATTAACTGCGCCACATCCACGACCTCGTCGATCAGCCCGGCGCGTTTGGCGGCCACGGCGGACAGACTGCGACCACTCAACATCAGATCCAGTGCCAACGGCACGCCTACCCGACGCGGCAGACGCTGCGTCCCCCCCGCGCCGGGGATCAGACCAAGACGGATCTCGGGCAAGCCCAGCCGGGTTGCGGTGCTGTCACTGGCAATACGGTAATCGCAGGCCAACGCCAACTCGAGCCCGCCGCCCAGACAACTGCCATGAATGGCCGCGACCACCGGGCAAGGGAGTGCCGCCAACGCATCGCACAGGGCCTGAGCACTGGCGGACAAGGCCGTGGCAGCTTCTGCAGACTGGCAAGCATCCAACATACGAATATCTGCACCAGCGATAAAGTTGTCAGGCTTGGTCGAACGGATCACCACCCCTTTGGGTGGCGATTGCTGGAGGCGGGCCAGTATCTCTTGCAATGCCGGGATCAGCGCAGCCTGCAGGGTATTCACGCGCTCCCCGGGGATATCCAGCGTCAGGGTCAGAATGCCATCAGCCTCTACATCTTCGCGAATACCGTTGGTCATCATGCAGCCTCCCAGATCATGGCAGCGCCCAAGCCTCCCGCCGCACAGGCGGTGGTCAACGCCAGGTTCCCTTGCTGCCGGCGCAGCGCTCGCACGGTCTGCCAAATCATGCGGGCCCCGGTTGCCGCAAATGGGTGTCCATAGGCCAACGAGCCCCCCAGTACATTGAATCGATCCGGATCAACCTCACCGACCGCCTGACTCAACCCCAGATGCTGTTGCGCGTAGCCGGTATCATTCAACAGTTGCAGATTACACAGCACTTGTGCGGCAAAGGCCTCGTGCATATCGATCAAATCCAGATCAGCCCAACGGCAGCCGGCATGTTGCAACGCCCGCGGAATGGCATACACAGGTCCCAGCAACATATCCTCTCGGGCCGACAAACCAGCAAAAGCATAACCACGTAACCAGGCTAACGGCGTCAGACCGAGCGCATAGGCACGACCTTCGGTCATCAGCAACAAGGCCGCCGCACCATCCGTCAGCACGCTGGCATTCCCGGCAGTGATGGTGCCATAACGACGATCAAACACCGGCTTGAGTCGCGCATAGGTGGCCAAATCTGCCTCCGCTCGCAGGGTATTATCCTGCGTCAGCGTCTCGCCCTGGCTGGCCAGGATCGGGGCTATCTCATCCTGCAACCAACCGGCCTGCCAAGCGGCTTGAGCCCGGGCATGCGAGGTGTGGGCAAACAGATCCTGCGCCTCACGACTGATACCATAACGGCGCGCCATCTGTTCAGCCGCCTCGCCCATACTCTGTCCCGTCGAGTATTCGCTGATCGAAGGCGGAACCGGCAGCGCATCACGCCACCCCAAACGGCGCAGTAATCCCACCTTCTTGCCCAGCGAGCGCGCCTTGCTCATCAACAACAAGGTTTCAGCCAGATTGGCCGAGACACCGACCGGCAACACCGAAGTGGAGTCAGCCCCGCCGGCAATCGCTACCTGACAGCGCCCGGCCAGCATGGCTTCTGCCGCACTGGCCACACTCTGAAAACTGGTGGCACAAGCGCGGGTCACGCTGAAGGCATCGGTAGACACCGGCAACCGCGAACTCAGCACAATCTCACGGGCAATATTGGGCGCCGCCGGCATCTGGATCACCTGACCAAACACCAACAACTCCACACAGGCGGGGTCCAACTCTGCCCGCCATAACAGCTCGTCCACCACATGGCGCCCGAGCGCCAACGCTGGCAGCCCCAGATAGGCGGTGGCCTGCCGTGCAAACGGGGTGCGCACACCAGACACCAATGCGATACGCTCCCCCTGCACGGTTCGTAATCCCTTATCCGTCTGCATACGCCCCCCTCACCAGTCACTATCCCCTTTGACTGTAATACAGTTTTCGCTGGCCAGCGTGATACAGGCGACGTTCCGTTGTGATGGTTTCCTGCGGTCACCTTTTTTGTCACAACGCGTCGACTTGAGAGATGTAACAGCATCATATGGCTCACAATTCCGCCGACTGCTCCGCAGGCAGGACTGCCCATGTGCCCCCTGAACGATTAAGATAATTCGGAAAATGAAGAGGATAAGGCGCTGATATGTCGAGAGAGACCGTGATTGCCGTCCGCAATCACCTGAATGATCAGGTTCTGGGGCAACCTGACTTGATCGATGGCCTGTTAACAGCGCTGCTGGCGGATGGCCATATTCTGGTTGAAGGCCCGCCCGGCTTGGCTAAAACGCGAGCGATCAAGGTACTGGGCGAATGCATGGAAGGCCGTTTTCACCGCATCCAGTTCACCCCGGATCTGCTGCCAGCGGACCTGACCGGCACTGACATCTATCGTCCACAGGATGGCAGTTTTGCCTTCCAGCCGGGCCCTTTGTTCAACAACCTGCTATTGGCGGATGAAATCAACCGCGCACCGGCCAAGGTACAAAGTGCGCTGTTGGAGGCGATGGCCGAACGCCAGATCACCATTGGCCGCAAGACCTATGCCCTGCCAGAGCTGTTCCTGGTGATGGCCACGCAAAATCCGCTCGAGCAGGAGGGGACCTATCCGTTACCCGAAGCCCAACTCGACCGTTTTATGTTGCATCTGCAGATCAACTATCCGGATGCGGCCACCGAACTGGCGATCCTGCGTCTCGGCCATGCTGAACAATCCGGCACGCGACAGGTTCAGCCCCCCGCGTTGAGCCAACCTGCACTGTTTGCCGCACGCCAGTCGGTATTAGCGGTCAAACTGGCCCCTGCCATCGAACACTATATCGTCAGCCTGATCATGGCCACCCGGCGCCCCCTGGGCTATGACCCGGAGCTGGCACGCTGGATCAGCTACGGCGCCAGCCCCCGCGCCACCAGTGCCCTCGCCCGCTGTGCCCGGGTGCGAGCCTGGTTGGCCGGGCGTGAATTTGTCACCCCGGATGACGTGCAGTATTGCGTCGCGCCAGTGCTGCGCCACCGCCTGATTTTGAGCATGGAAGCCGAAGCAGACAACATTGATGCCAACAAGGTGATTGCACGCCTGCTGCAAAAAGTGGTTGTCCCATGATAGCCGGCGTTGATCTGGCCTTGCCGCAACTTCTGCAGGTGCCCCCATTGCACCGCTTTCTGGCGGGACAGGTAGTGAGTAACTTGCGCGGTGGCCAGTATCGGGCAGCCAGCCGAGGCCGCGGGATGGAGTTCGCCGAGGTACGCGGCTACCTACCGGGGGATGACGTCCGCAATATCGACTGGCGCATCACCGCCCGCACCGGGAAACCCCATACCAAATTGTTTCGCGAGGAGCGGGATCGCTGCGTTTACACTCTGTTGGATCTCGATCCCGCCATGTACTTTGGCTCGCAAGGTCAGCTCAAGGCGCGTCTCGGAACCCTGCTCGCGGCCGCCGCCGCCTGGCAGGCATTACAGCAGGGCGACCGTATCGGTGGCCTGGTGCTGCTCGGTGAGTCGCTACACTATCATCCCCCTGCTGGGCGGCGACGGGACCTGCTACGTTGGCTACAACACCTGCTGGCCCATTATCAACAAGGACTGACCCGGCCCGCGGCAACGCATAGCCTGCGCCAGGCACTCCAACGCCTGTCGGAGTTGGTTCGCCCGGGCAGCCAAATCCATATCATCAGTGACTTCTTCCGAATGGATGACAGTGCCTGGCTATGGTTACGCCGACTGCATAACAGTCAGCAGGTCTTCTGCTACCAGATTACCGATGCACTGGAAGAGCAGGTGCAGGGCCAAGGCGCACTGGAGGTAGAGAATGGTCGCCAGCTTGGCTGGCTGGGCATGCATGATGCCGCATTCGTGCAGCACTACCGGCAGATAGCCCGCCATCGGCAGGCAGGGATCCAGCGCCAATTGCACGATACCTGCCAACGCGCTTTTCGCCTGGATGCCGCTCGACGTCTCAGTGGCAAGGAGCCGACCTGATGCGCGATTTGACACAAACCTTGGCCCAACTGCGCGACATTCAGCCGGGACCGCCCCCCACGCTGCCGACCCCCACACCATGGGGCTGGTATCTGACCCTTCTGCTGCTGGGTGCAGGTTTGACACTCTGTCTGTGGCGGTGTGCTCCCCTGGTTCGTGCCGGATGGCAACTCTATCGACTGCGACACATGCCGTCATCGGCGACAGCGGTGACCTCTTTTCCTGGTGATATTCCGGCCCTGAACCGCTGGCTCAAAGCCACTGCGCTGCTGATCGCACCGCGTCAGGAGGTAGCAGCCTTATCTGGCGACGCATGGCTCACTTGGCTAGCCCAGCAAGGCAAGTCTCCCTGGCATACCGTTGCAGCACGCTGGTCGGCCTGGCTCTATGCTGGTCAGACTTGCAGTGCGGAGGAGTACCTCCAGGTGTGGTGTTGCTGCCGCCGCTGGTGGCTCACCCAGTTGTGGAGGCGTCTGTGCTGGCACTGAACTGGCCCTGGTGGCTCATCCTGCTGCCCTTGCCCCTGCTGTTGCGCTGGATGCCGGCGCGACAACGACTGCTGCAACGTCCGCTGTATATCGCCAGCCTGCCCCATCTATCCCCGCAGGCGCCTCAGCAAGATGCGTGGACACATGCCGGCGCCTGGCTGGCCTGGTGCCTGTTGTTGCTGGCATTGGCCAGACCGGTATGGCATGGCGAACCCCTTCCCCTGGACACCCCCTACCGCGATATTCTGCTGGCCGTGGATCTGTCGGATAGCATGCGGACGCGAGATATGCAGCAAGAAGGTCAATCCGTCTCTCGTCTGGCCGTAGTCAAAGCACAACTGCACCACTTTATCGCCCAACGCGCCGGCGACCGGATGGGGTTGATCCTGTTTGCGGATCACGCCTACACCATGGCGCCGCTAACCAATGATTGGCAAACCCTGCAATCGTTCGTCGATGAGCTGGACTTCAGTATGGCGGGGAGTCTGACCGCGCTGGGTGAAGGGATCGACATGGCCATCGCGCGCAGCCGTCTGGAGGGATCGCAGCAGCGTCTGCTGGTGCTGCTCAGTGATGGTCGGGAAACCGTGGGGATCGTCAACCCATATGCCGCCATACAGCGTGCGCAGGCTGCAGGGCTGCGCATCTATAGCATCGGCTTTGGCGCCGAACCGCTGGACCAGGTAGCCACTCAGCAGACAGATCTGGATGAGCCGCTATTACAAGCCATGGCACATCAGACGGGCGGACAGTACTTTCGAGCTCGCGACCCGGATGCGCTGGCGCACATCTATCAGGAGATCAACCGTCTGGAGCCACGGGAAACCGGACAACGGCCATATTACCCTCGCACTGAGTTATTTTCCTGGCCACTGGCAGCCATGGCGCTGCTGGTACTGATGCTGCTGTGGCGGATAAGGCAACAACATGGCTGAGTGGACATTACTGCGCCCGATATGGGCCTTATTATGGTGGGTTCCTTGGCTGGTGCTGTTATGGCACTGGCGTCGTCAGCAGCGGACACAGAGCCTGATCCGACCGGATTTGCTGCGTTATCTGCGCGAGGGCTATCACGCCACAACGACAAAGCCAGCGCACGCAAGCAAGAGCTCACGCAAACTGTACTGGTTATGGTTTCCCTGGACCCTGCTGGTACTGGCATTGTGCGGTCCAGCACGTCAACTGACCGATCAAAGCCTCTATCAACGTGATGATGTCTGGGTATGGATGCTGGATATCTCCACCTCAATGCTGGCCGATGACCTGCCCCCCTCTCGCTTGGTCCAGGCCCGCCAGATCCTGAATAATCTGGCGACAGAGGCGCCAGGTCAGCGGATTGCACTGATCGCCTATGCCGGGGATGCCTATATCATCACCCCACCAACGGCTGACCATACGACCTTACGCTTCTTGCTCGATGAGTTGACGCCGGATGTGATGCCAGTCGCCGGCTCCCGCCCCCAGTTGGCGGTACGCGAAGGGCTGGCACTGCTGACGCGCCAGACCAGACCGGGGCGATTGTTGTTGATCACGGACGATATCCGCACCGAGCAAAGCGACAGTATCCTGCATACCCTGGCGGCCCAACATCAGCCACTGGATGTGTTGGCGGTGGGCACACCGACGGGTTCGCCGATCCCACTACCGGGCGGGGGGGTACAGAAGCAACGCACCGGCGATCTGGTGATCGCGCGTACTCCGTTAGCGGCGTTGGCCGAACTCGCTGCCACATCAGGCGGACAGTTCGCCCGGGCGGATCAGCCCGCCAGTCTGGGCGCCCTGCACGGCACAGCCACGATGGACCTGCATCAAGCACGGGCACATATCCAACCCGCACAAGAGGTTGGATATTGGTTGCTGCCAGCATTGCTCCCCTGTCTTATTCTATTTCGACGTGGTTGGCTGTTTGTTGTGCTGATCCTGCCGCTTGGCTGGGCGCCGGCACCAGCCCGTGCCGATGAACAACCAGGCTGGCAGGCTTGGCAGGCCGGCCAGTGGCGCCAGGCCGCGCAACAATTTACTACCCCGATGTGGCAGGGCAATGCCTGGTATCGTGCAGGGAACTACCCGGCAGCGGCGCTGGCCTATCAAAACGCCGGCGACTCGGCCCAGGCCCTGTACAACTTGGGCAATGCCTACGCCAAAATGCAGGCGATTGATGAGGCGATTAGCGCCTATACCGCTGCGCTGCAACGAGACCCTGCATTGGAGGATGCCCGCTATAACCGGTCACTGCTGCTGGCGTGGCAACATCAACAAGCGACAGACCGCCAAACGACAGCACCCGCCTCACCCGCATCGGGTACCGCCACCGCGTTGCCCGCTGCAGACCCGATTAAACTCATGCGTAATCGCCTGCGACTGCAACAGCAGAAGCGCATGCGTCTGCCGGAGGCGCAATCATGGTAAGGCTGCACAAAGCCATTAGGTTACTTCGATGGGGGTGGCTTGTTGCAATGCTCCTCCCCTCGGCATGGGCGTTACAACTGGAGCAACATCTGGATCGCAACGTCTTGCATGCTGACGAGACCATGACCCTGACGATTCAGGCCGACCGCCCTCTTCCCGCTGAGGCGATGGATATCCGCCCGTTATTTAGCCGCTTTATTATTGGTGCACTGCGTTTCACACTGGTCGACGGCGGCCAACACAGCCGCTGGGAGATCCCACTGACGGCCAGACCCGATCAGCCTTGGGGCAGTTTGGCACTGCCTGCGCTGGCAGTGACTGATACCTTGCATCCAGACGGCACCATGACCCACACCCTGCCGCTGCGCGTACGTTATCAGGCGGGCAGCGCAAACCCGGCAGCACTCCCTACCGTGGTCGAAGGGAGCCTGTTGCTGGCCCCGAAAAATCCGGGCGGACTGGGGCTGTATCAACTTCGCATCCGCCTGCTACCCGGTGTACAAATCGACAAGATAGCGCCACCGATGCTGGCAGATGTTTCCCTCATCCCGTGGGGAGACGATCAACAACGCAGTGAAAGGGTGGCCGGGCAAAATGTACCGGTGATCGAGCGTCTGTACCTTATTCGCCCGCAGCACACCGGCAAGCAAACGCTGTGGGGGGCACAGGTCGAGGGCAGCTATCTTGCCGCTCACCAACGCCGGCCATTCCGCCAGACCACGGCCGACAGCACGCTCGAGATTGCCGCCCGACCTACCGATGCCCCCGTCCTGCAAAGTGAACAGATACGGTTATCTGCGCGCTGGATGCCGCCACCACAACGCGAGACCGCACAAAACCATCCACCGACAACCGACAACGCCCCGCGGGTGGGCGCGCCACTGCATTTTCAAATCACCATGCAGGGCGCCGCCAATCTGGCCACCGATCTCCCTGACATCACGCCAGTGGATAGCCCGGCATGGAAGATCTACCTTGATCAGACCGAATCCCAGGAGCAACGCGAGGGCGATACCCTGCTGGCCACCCGGGTACTCCATTACATCGCGCTGCCGCAGCAAGCGGGACAACATCCGCTGCCGCCCTTAACTATTCCCTGGTGGAATACGCTGACCCAGCAGCGCGACGACGCCACAGTGACCTTGGTGACACCGCACATCGCCCCCGCATCCCTGCGGGATACCGAGCAGGCCGCCGCGCAGGATGTCACGCCGCACACAACAAGTCGGCTTGGCTATGCCGCCCTGATCGTACTGGTGAGCGGTTGCCTCGGTGTCTTGCTGTGGCCAACCCGGATCTGCACCCCTTGGCGTCAATTTCTACATCGACGCTGGCAGTCTCATCGTCACTGGCAGCAGCTCGGACAAGCGATTGCATCCGGCAATCCAGAGCGGACACAACTGGCCTTGCTAAGGTGGGCACAGTGGCGTTGGCCGGGGCAGGCCGTGACCGGCCTGACAACCCTGCCCTGCTACCCACAGATGGCGAACGAACTCGACGCGCTGTTAGCAGCTTGCTATGCCCCCACTCCAGCCCCCTGGCAAGGCACCTCCCTGCGCCAGGCTCTGCAGCGCTGGCGCCCTGCCCACCTAGCCCCCCAACAACAGATCAACCCCGAAGGTCTGTTCTGAGCGACACTTGTTCTTCGCGCCCTCATTGTTAGCCATGCAGGGGTTACCGGAGATTGTTCCCCGCCACTGGCCATTGATGCCATCAATAGTCGACATAAGTCGCAATTTTCATTTTTTTTCGCTTTGTTAACTATGCTTGGCCTGCTGGTCTGATTTGTCACTGTTGAGCGGACACGTAATATTCACGGCCCAATAACAGACCAATTAAAGATAGCAACACGAAAGGAACCCTCATGATGAAACCGACTCGACTTCACCTGGTTGTTGGCGCCCTGCTGGCAACGCTTGGCTATTCTCACGTTCAAGCTGCCGCCTTCAATCTGAATGAACACTCCGCCTCCGGGCTGGGGCGCGCCTTCGCGGGTGAAGCTGCCATTGCCGACAATGCATCCGTGTTGGCGCGCAATCCGGCGGCGATGAGCCGTTTCACCTCGACCTCTATTTCGTTCGCCGGTACCTATGTCCGTCCTAATATCGATCTCAAGGGACGTGATAATCTCTCCGTAGGTTCGCTGACGTTACCCAAGAGTTATCTGGATGCCGATAATATCGCGCCGAGCGCCGTGATTCCGGCGGGTTACCTGATCCAGCCGCTGAATGATAAGTGGGCCTTCGGCTTGGCACTGTTCACCAACTATGGCCTGGCCACCGAGTTCGACAAGAGTTACGCCGGCGGCATGCTGGGCGGTGACACTGACCTGACCACCATGAACATCAATCCGAATATCTCCTGGCGACTGAACGATCAGTGGAGCTTCGGTGCCGGCCTGAACGCCATCTATGCCGATGCCAAGCTGGTCCGTCGTGCTGGGGCCCTCTCTTACGTCAACACCGCGCTGAGCTCAACCACCGAAATGGCCAATCTGTCAGGCAAGACCTGGGGCTTTGGCTGGAACGTCGGTGCGCTGTATGAACTGAATGCCAACAACCGTTTTGGTCTGGCCTACCGCTCGCAGAGCACGCTCAGCTTTGATGGCGACTTCTCTGGCTACAGCTCTGGCTTTAACAAGGTCAACGGCAAGCTCGATTTGGAGTTGCCAGCGATTGCTGAATTCTCCGGTTACCACAAGCTGAACCAGAGTTTTGCTGTGCACTACTCGGTACAGTGGACTGATTGGAGCGTATTCAAGACATTGAAGGCCACTGGCAGCGGTTGCAGCGGCGGAGTCTGCTTCCAGAAGGATCAGGAGTTCAGCGACAGCTGGCGTTATGCCATCGGCGGCACCTGGTATGCCAACGATGCCTGGACACTGCGTGCCGGCCTGGCACTGGACAAGCAAGCCGCTCACAACGTGATCAGTATCCCGGATACCGAGCGTATGTGGTACACCCTGGGTGCCAGCTATCAGCTGACCCGCCAGCTGGGTCTGGATGCCGGTGTTGCCTATCTGCAGGGTAAGGATGTGAATATCGATGAGCCGTTGACTATTCCGGGCATGGGGTCAGTCACCGTTCCGTACACCTCCACGGCATCGGCCTGGCTGTTCTCTACCCAGCTGAACTATACCTTCTAACACTGCCAGACCTTCTAACACCGCTTGCTACGGCCATCGGTTTTATGTCAATGCCCCGGCCATTCGTCGGGGCATTTTGTTTCTCGGTCATGACATTTCTCCCGATTTAGCCGGCAGAATATTGCATAGCGCCAGTAACTTGACGCACGATACCCCTTCCGTAATCGCGGTGAACAGCAACACCGGTGGAGAGATTGGCTATGTATTCTTTTGTCGCCAGGCAGCCGATTCTGAATCTGCACCAGCAACCCGTGGCCTATGAACTGTTGTTCCGGCAAGGGCTGAGTAATCACTTTCCCCAAGTCAGTGCTGAACTGGCCACCAGCAGCCTGATTGTCGACCAGTTTCTGAGTCAGCCGATCCGTCAATTGGTCGATCACCATCTGTGTTACATCAACTTCCCTTATAGCCTGTTGGTCAACGGTATGGCCGATGCGCTGCCCGTTGATCAGGTCGTGATAGAAATTCTGGAAGATGCGGTGCCGGATGATCAACTGCTGGCCTGCGTACAACAACTTAAGGCCAAGGGTTTTCGCCTGGCACTCGATGATTTCACGCTCGATCCCGCCTGGGAGCGCTTCCTGCCGTTTATTGATGTCATCAAATTTGATGTGCTGCAGACGTCGATATCCGCGATACAGCGGTTTATTCGTCAACATCGTCGCGCCGGCTTGGCATTTTTGGCAGAAAAAGTCGAAACGCACGAGCAGTTTCTCACCTGTAGCCGGATCGGTTGCACCCTGTTTCAGGGTTATTTCTTTAGCCGGCCCGAGATTGTCCAGCGTCGTTCGATGTCTGAAAACCAACTGACCATCATGCAATTGTTGCGTGAGGTCAACCAGCCTGAACTCGACTATGACCAAATTGAGCAACTACTGAACCGCGAGATCTCGCTCGCCTATAAACTGTTGCGTTATGTCAACAACTTGCGCTATCAGCACAGTCGCTATCCCAATGCCGGCGCTATTACTTCATTTCGCCACGCCACCATGTATCTCGGTCAACAGGAGATGCGCCGGTTTGTCTCATTAGTCAGTGCGACCAGTGGTGGCAATCATAAATCCTCAGAACTCTATCGAATGAGTCTGATCCGCGCCCGATTCTGCGAATTGCTGTCCCAACATCGCCATGGCGCCACCGATGCCGCCGAGGCGTTTCTATGCGGTCTATTTTCGTTACTGGATGCCATTCTCGACCAACCCTTTTCCAGCCTGCTCGACGCGATACCGCTGTCAGCGCCAATCCGTCATGCCTTGCTCGACCAACGTGGCGAATTAGCCTTTTATCTGGCGTTTATTGCGGATTACGAGCAAGAGAATTGGGACCGACTCCGCCGTCGCGCAGAGAAATTGCAATTAGATGAGACTCAACTGATCGCCGTGTATATGGATGCGACCCGTTGGGCCGACAATCTGCTCAATTTGTCGGCATAAGTCGATCCAACGATTGTCGTGATCGGATAAGCGGGCCGCATTAAGACAACCCGCTCAAGACAGGGATCAGAGCGAGCTATCCGGGGAATAGGCGATGCCGGCCAGGTAGTGTTTACGGCATAACGACACGTAACGATCATTGCCGCCTATTTCAACCTGCTCACCTTCGCGCATCACCTCCCCCTGAGCTGAGACGCGCGCATTCATATGGGCCTTATTGCCACACCAGCAGATACTCTTTAACTCTTCCACCTTATCGGCCAAGCAGAGTAAATGGTAAGCCCCTTCGAACAACTCACCCCGAAAATCGGTTTTCAGCCCATAGGCAATCACCGGGATCCGTAACTCGTCGACAATTCTGGCTAACTGGTAAACCTGCTCGCGCGTCAAGAATTGCGTTTCGTCGACGATAAAGACATCCACTTTTTGCTGTGCGCGTCGGGCAGAGACCACCGCGAACAAATCGGTCTGCGCGGTGAAAACATCAACCCGCAACTCCAGCCCGACCCGCGCGGAGATAACACCGACGCCAAAACGATCGTCAATCGCCGGCGCCATGGCATAAGGCGCCATGCCGCGTTCACAGTAATTGAAATGGGCCTGAATCAATTGGGTCGATTTACCCGAATTCATCGCCGCGAATTTGTAATGTAGTGATGCCATGCCTCTCTCCCGGTTATGGCGCGACATAATGCCAGAAATAGACAGGGAGCCGAAGCCCCCTGTGTCATCATCACTGCGGTTGCTGACCTCAAGCCTCAGCGGGCGTCAACACGCGACGGCGCATAAACAGCAACGCCAGCAGCAAGGCAAACCATAACCCGGCAACCAGATAGGCAAACCAGAGGCTGGCCAACAACCCATACACTACATAGGCCACCAGCGATCCGGCGGCCACAAACAGAGCATAAGGCAGTTGAGTCATCACATGATCAATATGATGGCAACCTGCCCCGGTTGACGACAATATGGTGGTATCAGAAATAGGTGAACAATGATCGCCAAATACGGCACCCGCCAATACTGCCGCCAGCGAGGCCATCAATAAATGTGGATCGGCATGCATCACCATATCACCGGCTAGTGGCAGCATAATGCCAAATGTGCCCCAGCTGGTACCGGTCGCAAAGGCCATCAACCCCGCCAAAACGAATAACATGGCTGGTAACAACCACACGGGTAACGATACCCCCGCCAGGGATGAGAGATACTTGCCGGTCTCGATATCACGAATCACGGCACCAATCGCCCAAGCCAGCACCAGAATACGAATTGCCGGCCACATCGCCAGTAAGCCATGCCCGGCACTCTGAATCCAGCGTCGCGGGGTGAGCCCCAGTCGTAAGGCCATGACCACGGCACACAACAGCGCCAGCATGCCACCTCTGACCAGAGAGCCGCCCACATCGGTATTCTCAAATGCCTTAAGCAACGAGAAAGGTGTCTCGGTCAGGGCCAATTTACTGGCACCGCTACTGACCATGAAATAGACGGTCGACAGTACCAGGGTCAGAATCGGCAATGCCAGATCCAGTACATGACCGCGGGGCGAAGCCACCAGCGATTCCGTCGCACCGGGCGGCGTCCCTTTGTTGGCGTCATATAATTGCCCTGCCAACGCAGCCTCTTCATGCTGTGCCATCAAACCAGCATCTCGTTGACATACCACCAGCGCAACAACCAGCAACAGGGTAAACACGGCATAGAAGTTCAAGGGAATCATGCTGACAAAGGCTGAAAAAGCGCTGGTATCATTAACACCATGTGCCACCAGGATGCTGCCAATCAATGCAATGATATAGGCCCCCCACGAGGAGACCGGCATCAGAACACACACAGGTGCCGCAGTGGAATCCAGCAGATAGGCCAACTTCGCGCGGGAAATACGATAGCGATCAGTCACCGGGCGGCATATGGTGCCGACCGCCAAACTGTGGAAGTAATCATCAATAAAAAACAGAAACACCAACAGTCCGGTCATCAATTTGGCTTGGCGACGTGTACGGATATGCCGCTGTGCCCAATTAGCAAATGCCGTCGTCCCCCCCGACACGGTCATCAGACTGATGAGACAACCTAATATCAGTAAAAACAACAGTATATTGACGTTCCACCAGTTCCAGTCCCCCTCCTGACGAAAAATCGAAGTAAATAGATTTCCGAGGTATTGCAGGGTAGACAAAGGGTTACCTGCCGTCGCCAGCAGGGCCCCAGCCAGAATGCCCGCGGACAGCGACAAGACAACTCGGCGTGTGACGACAGCCAATATCACCGCCAATAAGGGTGGCAATACCGACAAGAATGAATCTGAATAATGGATGATGTTCATTGATCTCGTGGCCTCATACATCAGGCGGAGATCTACCGCAGGGCAAAGAAGCAAGGAAAGGATAGAATCCTGGCGAGACTTCCAACCTGACAGTAGCGCTCCATAGTTTGCTCAGACTATGGCAGTGTCATTCCTGTTTGAAATGACCCCAGCTCCCCCCATCGGCATGGGAAAAACTTCGGCACAGACACCTTTCGCTGATGATCATCGGATTCCACCTCCCATCAGATACTCTTTGGCTGTGCAACCTCTACTCAAGGTGCTACCGCACATCATACCTGCGCAAATCACCTTTTCAATGTTTTGTGCCGTGTTTTTGTTCTTTTATGAAATCAGATACTGTATTATCGTGGCGTTTCCGGTTGTTATGGTTGCTTTTTCCGATAACTCCCCCACATCGCGATGCTGACACATTGCGTCAACGACAACAGGACATCGATAACGATGTTCCTACTCGAGAACCCACCGAAAGCGTAAGGCCGGAAATGAGGAAGAAGGGAATTTACTATTCCTCATTCAGGATAATGACGAATACGTTTGGCATAGGATGAATCCCGATAAAGCGCTTATAATCAGAAAGTGACCGGTTCACAATGTGGATTGATTCACGCTTTTTATTTCTCTGGATTGGCTATCATTCTGTGTGTGCGCAGTCTTGATAATTGCTTTTTACGATAAAACTGACATATCTTTAGTAAGAGTTTACTTAAAAGCTTGACATTAAAATGCGGGCAGCTAAATTGCACGTATAAAAGAAATGCTAACAACTCCCTAGCGACCCTGAACTTGGTGAAGTGAGACGAATATGAACGATTTCCTGAAAGTACTGCTGAATATCCGCAGCCTGCGCGCTGTTGCTCGTGAGCTGTCGCTGGAGCAGCTGGAAGAAGGTCTGGCTAAGCTGACTTCTGTTGTCGAAGAGCGTCGTGAAAGCGAAGCCTCTGATCGTCAGCAACGTGAAGACCGCCTGCGCAAGATCGAAGAATACAAGAATATGCTGCTGGCTGATGGTATCGAACCGTCTGAACTGTTCCAGATCGTTGCAGCTGAAGGTGAAAAGGCTGGTAAGCGTGCGCCGCGTCCGGCTAAATATCGTTACACCGATGACAAGACTGGTGAAGAAAAGACCTGGACCGGTCAAGGCCGTCAGCCGTCTGCCATTACCAAGGCCATCGAAGAACAGGGTAAGAAACTGGAAGATTTCCTGATCTAATCCTGTCAAAAGAAGGGGCGAAAGCCCCTTTTTTTATTCCTTTCCGACCGAACTCCTGCCTATGTTTTCACGCCTTTCCCGTTATCGTGAATTGTTGATTTGTATCGCCTTAACACTGTTAGCGCAGGGTTTGATGCCCTACTTGCCACTGGAATACCAACGAACCGCGATTATAAATGGACAAATTTGGCGCCTGATCAGTGGGGGATGGTTGCACCATAATTTGCCTCATATGGCCATGAACCTGCTGGCACTACTGCTAATCTGGGAGAATTTACCCTCCCGATTGACCCCCTACTGGCGCCCTTATCTGTTAGCCCTACTGGTGCTCTGCGTTGATATTGGTATTTGGTTATGGGTGCCGACCACTGAATACTACTGGGGCTTGTCTGGCGCATTGCATGGGTTGTTCGCCTTTGGCGCATGGTGCTGGTTACCTGCGCGACCGCGGTTGACCATACTCTGGTTGGTAGGCTTGGCAATCAAGCTTTGTTGGGATTACTGGCGCACGGACGACACCACTGCTGCGCTGATTGGAACTGCCGTACATACCCCTTCTCATCTGATTGGCAGTGGCGCTGGGTTAGCGCTGGGGCTGCTGTGGTGGTATTGGCAGCGAAGGGCACCACACTACTCCGCTGACAAATAAGCCTCAGCCCCCCCCTCTCCGATTACCCTGGCGCAGAAAACACTGCGCCGCCAGCTAGGCCGGCGGCGCAAAAGAGAAACCCGTTCGTTCGGCGATATTAGATCGCGCGCAACGACGCATTGATCTCGGCCAGCACAGCCGCCGGATCGGCGGCTTGCGTGATCGGACGACCAATCACCAGATAATCACTGCCCTGACGCACGGCATCGACCGGCGTCAGGACACGACGCTGGTCACCCAACTCGGCATTGGCCGGACGAATGCCCGGGGTCACCAGTTGGAACGCGGCACCGAGTGTCTGCTTCAACACAGCGGCCTCACGCGCGGAGCAGACAACCCCATCCAATCCGCACTGTTGAGTCAGGGTCGCCAACTGCAGGACCTGCTCTTCCAGCGGACGCTGCACGCCAATCGCCGTCAGTTCATCCTGCTCCATACTGGTCAACACGGTGACCGCAATCAACAATGGACGCTGAGCCCCATAGACCTGCAGCGCATCACGCGCAGCGGTCATCATCCGTGGGCCACCGCTGGCATGCACATTGACCATCCAAACGCCCAGCTCTGCTGCCGCACTGACGGCCTTGGCAACGGTATTGGGAATATCATGAAATTTCAGGTCGAGGAAAATATCAAAACCCCGTTGTTGCAGTGTCCGGACAAATGCCGGGCCAAACAGGGTGAACATCTCCTTGCCTACTTTCAGACGGCAAGATTGCGGGCTGATGCGATCAACAAAACGCAGTGCCTCGGTCTCGTTTGCATAGTCGAGTGCCACGACTACCTTGGGATCAGACATAGTATCTCCGTTATTCCCCATCCAGTCCGCGGATAGGCTTAATGGTGGCCCACTGTTTACAAGAAGGGCATTGCCAGAAAATCAGGCGCGAGGTGAAACCGCAATGCACGCAATGATAGCGCGGTTTGGCACGGATCTGCTCTTCCACCAACAGGCGCAGCATCTCCATACTCTCGCGGGCGCGCGGGGTTTCAACCTCGGCCAGTCGCAGGTCGATTAACCGGACGAACGACTTCATATTCGGGTGGCGTTTCAATTCACGCAGGATGAAAGACTCGGCCTCATCCGCCCCACTCCGCAGCTCTTTCAGTCGGGCTAATTCCAGCGCAATCGAAGCACTGCCCGAGTGTTGCAACCAGAGATCCAGCATCTGTTCATAGCGCGGGTCGGTATCGGCGAGGCAGCGTTGTAGTGGCTTGAGCCCTTCCGCCACCATATCCGGTGACTTCTCACCCAAGGGAGCCAAAATCGCCAGGGCTTCATTCTGCTGACCAAGGTCCAGATAGAGTTCGACCAAACGCAATGCCGCACGGACGCAATCCGGTCGGATCTGCAGCGCTTTGCGCAGACGAGCGATAGCCTTCTTGGGATGCCCTTCCCGCGCCTCCAATTCAGCGAGTTCGCAATGATATTGAGACAGCGGAATCTTGACCCGCTCTCCCAACTCCTTGCTGCTGCGCTGCGCTACCTCAATTGCTTTTTCCCATTCGCGCAACTGCTGATACACCGTCATCAGCAACTCAGCAGATTCCGCCTCGTGCTCGGCATGCTGAACCAGTTGGACCAGGATCTC